>CAYRCM010000051.1:0-29933 GCA_964422715.1 uncultured Myxococcales bacterium
TCTTCGTTGCCGGCGCAATCGGCGTCGGACATGCAGCCCTCGGTGCCGCCGCAGGACGCGGCGCAAGTGCCGGGCTGACCGGGCACGGTGCTCGGGCAGCATTCTTCGTTGCCGGCGCAATCGGCGTCGGACATGCAGCCCTCGGTGCCGCCGCAGGTGGCGGCGCAGGTGCCCAGCATGCCGGGAATGGTGCTCGGGCAGCAGACCAGCCCGCCGAGGCAGTCGGCGCTTGTCTGGCAACCCTCGGGCTCGGGCACGTCGGGCAGGGTCGTGGTGTCGCCCGTGCCGGACGCGTCGGGTTTGGTGGCGGTGTCGCCGCCCCCGGCGGTGTCGCCGCTCGGCAGGCTCTGGTCGCCCTGGCCCGCGCCGTCGGGCGCGACCGGCGCGTCGCCGCCCGGCCCGGTTGCATCGGCCACGCTGCCATCTTCGCCCGGACCGGTGGTATCGGGCGTCAGCGCGTCGCCATCGCAGCGAACGATCGAAAAGACGAGCAAACTCAACACGGCAAGACTGCGAAATACGTTTCTCATGGCCGCTTCCCCTTGCAACGCGGAGCCCGCCTCCGCGAAAACGCACGATACCGAGTCGCCCCCCGCTCTGCAAGCCGCCCCGGAGGCGCTCCGCCAGCCCCCCGCGGCGCACGAGGGATGGGCTCGAACGGGGCCCTGCGACTGGGGCCGGGGCGCGTGGCCAGGTCAGCCGAGCAGGTCGACGGCGATGCCCGCGAGCACCTCGGCGAAGTCGACGAGTTCGTCGAGTTCGACCCACTCGTTCGCGACGTGGAAGGCCTCGTCGTCTCCGGGCCCGAAGCCCACGGCCGGGATACCGCCGAGGTTGAACGCCTTCGCGAACGTCCCCCCGCCCATGCCGAAGGGTTCGGGCCGGAAACCCAGCACCGGTTCGGCGTTGGCCTGGACAACTTTCACGAGCGGCAGGTCGGCGGCCACCGCGTGCGGCGCGACGGCGTCGCGAACGGCGAATTCCCAGTCCCCGCCGAGTTCGGCCGTGACGGCGCGGAACGCGGCGAGAATGCCGTCGGCCGTCTGGCCCGGCACGAAGCGTACGTCGAGGGTCACGCTGCAGCGGCCGGGCACGATGTTGGCGGCCGCGCCGCCCCGGATGAGCCCCAGGTTGACCGTGGGCCCGCCGAGCACCGGATGGGGCACGTGCGGCAGCGTGAGCGTCTTCAGCCGCTCGATGAAAGGCGCCATGCGGTAGACGGCGTTGTCGCCCCGTTCAGGCGTCGAGCCGTGGGCCTGCCGACCGATGGCCGTGACGACGATTTCGACGCGTCCCTTCTCGGCGATGTCGATGCGCCGCATGCGTTCGCCGATGTCGGGCACGATGGCAAAATCGGGTTTCAGCAAGCCGTGTTGGAGCAGGAACGCGATGCCGGGGTCGGGCTCGTTCGGTTCCCGGAACTCCTCGGAGGCGATGCCCGCGAATTGGAGGCTGCCCCTGAGCGGCACGCCGACCCGCACGAGCGCTTCCATGGCCGCGAGCGTGGCGACGGCCGGCCCCTTGTTGTCGAGCACGCCGCGGCCGTAGAGCCGCCCGGCCTGTTCGACGACGGTCCAGGGGTCGGTCGTCCAGCCGTCGCCCGGCGGGACGACGTCGAGGTGCAGGCCCACGAGCAGCGTCGGCCGGCCCGTGCCGAGCGTTGCGAGCACGTTGCCCCGCTCGGGCACGAGCGCCGGCGTTTCGCAGGGCAGCCCGAGCTCGGCGAAGATGTCCTGCAGCACGGCCACGACGCGGCTTTCCTCGCCGGGCACGCGCAGGTAGGGAAACTCGCCGAGCCGTTCGCGGCCCGCGTTGACCGACGGCACGGCCACGAGCCGGCTCAGGCGCTCAACGCAGGTTCGCGCGATGGCGGCCCGCTGATCGGCAAAGTAGCGGCGCAGGGCGTCTTTCACGGGGTTCTCCTCTCCGTCCGGCAGAAACCGTTGCCGCGCCCCAGTCTAGATGCCTCTGCCGAGACTGTCACGTCCCCCCGGCGGCCGCGAATCTGCTATCCTCCCCGAACAGAACGGCGCGCGCGTTCGGTTGGCCCGCAGAGCCTCCCGGGGCCCCGGGGACCTCGCGCCCGTTGCGCGCCGGGGAGTGTTTTGCATGTCACGCAACGCCGTCCTGCTCGTCGCCCTGGCCTTGCTCGCGGGCGCATGCGAATTCCATAAACCGCGGCGGCTTGGGCCCACGTGCCTCGGCAGCGGCGAATGCCGCGCCGGGGGGGTTTGCTACCGCGGCCGTTGCCTCTCGGTCGACGGCGACGAAGACCGCGACACGCTGTCGAACGGCTACGAACTCGGGCTCCAGATGAGCCCGCTCTTGGCCGACAGCGACCAGGATGGCAAGACCGACCCGAGCGAAATCGGCGCCGACCCCTCGGCGCCGGCCGACAGCGACGGCGACGGCCTCATCGACGCCATCGAGTCCGCGCAGGCCGATCCCGACGGCGACTGCATCGCCGACGAGTCCGACCCCGAAAACGACACGCCGTTGCCGCCCGCCGAAAACGCCCTGGCGGTCCAACTCGCCTGCAAGAGCGAGGGGGTCTGCGCCGGCCAGACCGAGGCCATCCGCTGGTACTGCCAGGACGAGGCCGTTCCCGACGGCTGCGACTACAGCCAGGTGCCCGGCTACGACGTCGATCCCATCCTGGGCCTCTCCGAGACCCTGTGCGACCGGCTCGACAACGACTGCGACGGCCTCACCGACGAACTCGTCGGGCTCTACACCTTCCGCTGTCCGCGTGCCGGCGTCTGCGCGAGCTACGACGGGCCCGACGACACGCTCGTCGGCGTGTGCCTGCCGCTCGATTGGGAATGCTCGACGCCGGGGCCGAGCCCGTGCGATTGCAGCGGCGGGATGCCGACGTGCCCGTATGCGCTCTGGTCCTGCGTGTTTCCCGACGACTTGCCGGACTACGAGCCCGGGGTCGAACTCACCTGCGATGCGCTCGACAACGACTGCGACGGCGAGACCGACGAAGACCTCTTCTATGTCGAACCGAACGACCCGCTCGGGCTGAACCCCCTGCGCCTCGGCGAGAGCTGCGGGCTCGGGCTCTGCGCCGGCGGCACACTCGTCTGCGACGAAAGCGGCGAACGGCTGCACTGCACGGGGCACGAGCGCATCGGCTTCGAACTCTGCGACGGGCTCGACAACAACTGCGACGGGCTCACCGACGAGATCCACGTCACCTTCGACCCCGACGACGCCGAACAGAAAACCCCGCTGCCGGTCGGGCAGCCCTGCCGCGGCCTCAACAACTGCGGCGCGGGCACCGTCGAGTGCCTGAACCCCATCGCCGCGGGCTGTTCGGTCAACCCCGGCGGTTCCGAATATCCGTGTCCGTTCAAAGGCATCTGTCAGTTGCTGCCGCCCGGCGCCACCCTGTATTCGTGCGCCACCGACCCGCCGACGTGCGACATGGGCGTGCTCGCCTCCATCGAGGGGCTGCCGCCCTACGTCGCCGACGAGGGCCAGAGCGACTGCGATTTCGCCGACAACGACTGCGACGGGCAGCAGGACGAGGGCTCGGTGCTGGGCTTCGTCATGCCCGGCGGCCCGGCCGACTTCGGCGAACCCGCCGACCGCGGCGGCGCGGCCCTGGCCTTTCTGCCGGGTCCGCAGCGTCTCTTCCTGTTTGGCGGGCGCACGCGCGACTGGACGGGGCTCTCGCCGTCGCACGGCTACCTCTTCGATCTCTGGAGTGCCGCAGCCACGACCAGCCCGACGGCGGGCGACTGGCTGCCGCGGTTCGTGCTGCCGGAAGACGCCGCGAGCTGGCCGACCCCGCGGGAAGGAGCGCGCCTGGCGGCCCATCCGCGGCTCTCGCTCCTGTACCTGCACGGCGGCCGCGGACCGGCGGCCGACCCGGACGATCCGCCCGTCTACACGGCCAGCGCCTACCGCGTCGTCGCGGCGGTACCGACCGCGCCCGAACTCGAGCCGCTGGCCCTCGTTGCCGGCGACACCACACCGCCGGCCGTGGCCTTCCACGCGCTCGTCGTCGTCGACGGCGCGGCGCCCGGCGCGGGCCTGTGGGTGCTCGGGGGCGAAACGGCGCCGTCGGGCACCCTCAGCGATGCCGTCGTACGCATCGATCCCGAGTCGGGGGAGGCCTTCGGCGGCGCGGTCACGGGGCTGCCGGCGCGCGCGCAACACGTCGCCGTGGTCGACGGCACGGCGCCGGCCGGGCGCATCCTCGTCTTCGGGGGACGCGACAGCGCGGGCCGCGTCGCCGACGACACGGTGTATGCCGTGCCGCTCGCGGGCGGCGCCGTCGAGGTCCTGCCGGGCGGCGGCGACGGCCCCGGCGGCCGGCTCGACCCCGGCCTCGCCCTCGATGCCGACGGCCAGAAACTGTGGCTGTTCGGCGGCCGCGACGCCTCCGGCGCCGACCGCGCCGACCTCTGGTGGTACGACCTCGCCGAGCGGCGTTGGAACGCCGCCGCCGCCCTCGGTCCGAGTGCGCGTTCCGAAGCGCTGCTGTTCGTCAACGCGGGGTTCCTCTGGCTGCGTGGCGGGCGCTCGGCCGACGGGCTCGCCGCCCGCGACCGCTGGCGCATCGCGCTCGGCGAGGCCGAAGGGGGCGGCAGCGCGTGGGCCGAGGTGGCGCGCATCGTGCGTCCCATGCCGCGCGTCGGGGCCGCGTCGTTGCCCGTGCCCGCCACGGCGCAGTGGTACGTGTTTGGCGGCACGGCGGTGACCCCCGAGGGCTTCGTGCCGTTGAGCGACCTCTGGCGTCGCTCGTTCCTCGACTCGCCGCCGGCCGGCTGGACCCCGGTCGAAACCGCCGCCCCGCTCGGCCTCGAAGCGGTCAACGCCGTCGTCGGCTACGACCCGGTGGGGCAGCGTTTCGTCGGCTACGGCGGCATCGGCCGGCGCGATGGCGAACTGAACGCCGACGTGGCGAGCGACACGCTCTGGGTCTACGAACTCGCGACCGACCGCTGGACCGTGGCAACGGGCGGCAGCCCCGACGGGCCGCCCCCGCTGCGCTTGGCCGCCGGCGCCTATGTCCCGACGCTCGCCGGCCTCGTCGTCTTCGGCGGGGCCACGAGCGAGGACGAGACGCCGACCGCCGGCCTGTGGCTCTACACCCCCGACGACGGCCGCTGGACGGCCCTCGACCCCGAGCTCGCCGCGGGCACCGAGCGGCGCCTGCCGCGGTCCACGCACGGCGCCGTCTACGATTCCCTGCGCGACCGGCTGTACATCATCGGCGGCGCAAACGGCGGCGGCACCCTCGGCGTCTTCCACGTCGCGGAGAACCGCTTCGAAGAATTCGCGACCGACGCCGTTCCGGCCGGGCTGACGCTGGCCGCCTTCCTCGACCACGACTCGGGCCAGCTGCTCGCGTTGCTCGTCGACCTCGACCAGACCTTGTCCTGGGTGCGCGTGAGCGTTCGCGACGCCGACTTCGGTGCGGCGCTGCCGTTTGCGGGCGGCGACGTCTTCCCGCCGCCCACGCCGGCTGGCTCGGCCGCGCTCTACAACCCGGTCGCCCGCGCGGCGATGCTGTTCGGTGGGGTCGGCATCGACGGCGCCGCGAGCAGCCTGTTCTGGGCGCTCACCCAGAGTTGCCCCGAAACCGTCGAACCCTGACCCCGGCCGGCGCCGCGCACGCTCGGGCGGCGGGGAGCGGGGCGCACTTTTCGACCCTCCTGGCGGTTTACCGGGGCAGCCGAACGTGGCAGGATGTGCGCTTTACGGGCACGCCACCCGTGCGGCCGGGGGGAATCATGTTCCGACTCACTGACGCCGAATTCGAGGCCCTCAAGCAGCGTTTCCTGCGGTACGCGAAGATCCACACGACGTCGCGTGAAGGCGCCGACAGCTACCCGAGCACCGAGCGGCAGAAAGACCTGCTGCGCCTGCTCGTCGACGAACTGCACGCCCTCGGCGTTGCCGACGCCGCCATGGACGAGCACGGCTACGTCATGGCCACGGTGCCCGCCACGGCGCCCGTTCCGGCCGCCGGCACCCGCCTGCCGGTCGTCGGGCTGCTCGCCCACGTCGACACCTACCCCGAAGTTTCCGGCGAAAACGTCAAACCCCAGGTCATCGAACGCTATGCGGGCGGCGACATTGTGCTGCCCGGCGACCCGAGCGTCGTCATCCGGGTCGCCGACAACCCCGGGCTCGGCCGCGTCATCGGACACACGCTGGTCACGTCCGACGGCACGACGCTGCTCGGCGCCGACGACAAGTGCGGCGTGGCGGCCATCATGACCACCGTCGCCTGGATGCAGGCCCATCCGGAATTCGCCCACGGCCCGGTGCGCGTCGCGTTCACGCCCGACGAGGAAGTCGGCCAGGGCACGAAGTTCTTCAACGTCGAGAAATTCGGCGCCGACGTGGCCTACACGCTCGACGGGGGGGCCGGCGGCGAAGTCGAAGACGAAACGTTCTGCGCCGACGCCCTGACCCTCAGCGTGCAGGGTCGCGACGTTCACCCGGGCTACGCCAAGGGCAAGATGGTCAACTCGTTGCGCGTCGCGGCGGCGCTCATCGGGCGCATCGGGGAGCTCGGGCTGCCCGAGACCACCGCCGACCGCGAAGGCTACCTGCACCCGCACCTCGTGCAGGGCAATGTCAGCCAGACCACCATCCAGGTGCTGGTCCGGGCCTTCACCGTCGAAGGGCTCAAAGAGCGCGAAGACTTCGTGCGCAGCCTCGCCCGGCAGGTCGAGAGCGAATTTCCGGGCGCGCGCATCGAGGTCACCGTCACCGAGTCGTACCGCAACATGAAGTACGTGCTCGACCGCGACCCGCGCGTCGTGGCCTACGCCGTCGAGGCCACGCGGGCGGTCGGGCTCGAACCCATCCGCAACGCCATCCGGGGCGGCACCGACGGCTCCCGGCTGAGCTACATGGGGCTGCCGACTCCCAACCTGTTTGCCGGCGGGCAGAACTTCCACAGCAAACAGGAATGGTGCTCGCTCCACTGGACCGCGCAGGCCGTCTCGGCCACCCTCCACCTGCTCCAGCGCTGGCTCTCACAGTAGTCGGGATCGCGCCGCCGAAAGCGCGTGTGGGGCTAGCGCCGGGCGGGGCCGCGGCGGTAGGTGACGAGCACGTCGACGCGGCCCGTTTCCCGCTGCCACTTGACGAGCCCGACCCCGGGGGCGAGCCAGAGGGCGCCTTCGAGCACGCGGCCGTCGGGCAATTCGGTCACCGTGTCGATGCGAATGGCCTCGAAGCGGCCGGCGGGCACCTGAACCGGTTCGGGGCCGCGCACCAGCGTGCGCATCGTGTAGCCCGGCCCCACGTGCGCCGCCGCCTGGCCCGCCTCGATGGGCAGTTCGACGAGCGTGCGCGGCCGGCCGGCAAGTTCGTCGGCCACGACGATGCGTGGCCCCTCGCGGCGAAAGAGATCGCCCCCGAACATGTTGCCCGTGAGCAGCGACGCGGCCTTGGCGCCCGGGTCGACGAAGGCGAAGTAGGCCTTGCCCGCCAAGAGGCGGCGCTGCAACTCGAGGGTGAGCCGGTGGCTGCGCCCGGCAAACGCCCCGTCGTAGACCCACAGGCTGCCGGCGACGAGAGGAAACGGGCTCACGGCATCGTCGGCTGCGGCGCCGATGGCCGAGCTGTGCGCGCAGCCCGCGAGCGCGAGCCACGCCCCGAGCAAGGTGGCCTCGACGGCGCGTCGGTACGGGTTTCTCTGCCCGCTCATGCAGCCCTCCCGTGGGTTTTGGCGGCGTTGCCGGCAGGGCGCGGGCCGCCCGGAGCTCCGAGTGTAGGCGCGCCCGAGGCGTCTGTCACCCGTCTGCGGCCGGCCGCGCGTTTGACGCCCGGCAGCCGTCCGGGCTACAACCGGAGGGCACAGCGGGAGGGGGGCCCCGTGGAACGATGCAGGCGGGCGTGGCATCCACTCGGGTGGCTTCTGGCGTGGGGTCTCCTGCCCGTCGCCGCGGCACCCGCGGCTCCGGGCCCGGGTGCCCGCTACCTGCCCGAATGGCTGCGACTCGGCGCCGAATACCGCGTCGAGACGCAGTACGTCGACCCGCTCGACCTGAACGGCACGGCCGTGCGCCACACGTATTGGACCGAGCAGCGGCTGCGTATCGACGCCGGCGTGCGCCTGCCGCGCTACGGCGGCGTCTTCGTGCAGGTCGACCTGCTCGACGGCGTGCTGTTTGGCGACAACGGCCAGTTCGGGCGCGCGCCCGAACCGACGAGCGGCGTCGCGCTCACGTCTCCGGCGCCGAACCAGGCCGGTTGGCACGTCGGCCTGCGCCCCGGCGGCGACCCCCTCGACCCGCGCGACTACGTGCCGGTACTGCGCGACGTCGAACCGCTGCGCATCCGCCAGGCCTACGGCGAGGTCTACCTGCCGATCGGGCTGCTGCGCGTCGGCCGCCAGCCCGTCGCCTACGGCGCCGGCATCGCCGGCCACGAGGGCACGCGCACGAACCGCTGGGGCGTGAGCCGCTACAGCCACGTCGCCGACCGCATCCTGTTCGGCACCAAGGTCGACCAGATCGTCAAGGCGCTCGCCTGCGGCCCGTCCTTCCGACCCGATCCGGCACCCGACCGCGGGGTGCTGTTTGCGCTGGCCTACGATTGGGCGACCCAGGACGACGTATTCCGCACGGGTGACGACCTGCACCAGGTGTCGTTCGGCCTGCAATGGCTCGTGCCCCGCGCGAATTGGGGCGGGCTCGACTGGCGCGACCTCGTCGTTTCGGGTTTCGCCGTCTACCGCCACCACGAGGAGTTCGCGACCGACATCTGGGCCCTGCCGCTGCGCGTGGCGGGCAGCCTCGGGCGCTTCAGCATCGACCTGCAAACCGCGCTCTTCGTCGGCGAAACCCGTGAAATTGCCGCTGGATTCGCCGCGCTCACGCAGAAGCCGGTGCGCACGCAGAACGTGCTCGCCCTGGGCGTCCACGCCCAGTTCGATGTGCGGGTGTGGCGCTTCGAGTTTGGGCTCGGCTTCGACTACGCGTCGGGCGACGACGACCCGCGGCCGGGCTCCGACCTCACCGTGTTCAGCTTCGACCGCGACTTCAACGTCGGGCTGTTGCTGTTCGAGCACATCGTGGCGTTCGCCTCGGCGCGTTCGGCCGCCGTCGGCATCGAGAACCTCAAGGAACTCCAGGCCCAGTCGTTCCCGCTGAGCGAAGTGGCCACCGACGGCCGGTTCACGAACGCCATTGCGCTCTTTCCGCAGGTGCGCGCCGACATCGTCGACCACGCGCCGCACCGGCTCACCGCCCGTTTCGGCGCGCTGTTCGCGTGGCCGGCGGCCTCGGGCGGGCTCGTCGACCCTATCCGCACGGCACTCGCCGAGGACGGCCGGCGCATCGCCGACGATGCCGTCAACTACGCCGACGGCCGCCCCGGCCGCTACTACGGCACCGAACTCGACCTGCAAATCCGCTGGGAATACACCGCGTTCTTCGACTGGACCGTCGAAGCGGCCGTGCTCTTTCCCGGCAGCAGCCTGCGCGATGCCAACGGCGACGCGGTCACGGCGTTTCACGTCGCCAACCGCTTTACCTTTACGTTTTGAGTGGTTGCGATGAGGCCCGTCCGGTCCGCGCGCGTCGCTCCGCCCGCCCCCATCGCCGGTCGGCTGGGCTGCTTGGCCGGGCTCGGGGTCCTCGTCGTCGTCGGGCGCTGCGGCTACGACCCGCCGCCCGAGGTGCAGCTCGCACTGCCCGCCGGCGGAGCCTTCGAAAGCGGTGCGCCGCTCGTCCTCGAATTCTCGGAGCCCATCCGGCCCGAGTCGCTCGCCCTGCGCGTCTGGCCGGCCGCGCGTGACATCGAGGGCGAACTGCCGGCCGACGTCGCCCCGCTCGTCCCGCGCTGCGCCGCTCCGGCCGCGCCCTGCGGCGACCTCGCCATCGCCGTTGCCGCCGACGGCACCGGCGCGACCCTGCAATTGGCGGCCGCCGGGCTGGGCCGGCCCGACCGACCGCTGCTGCTCGAAGTGCTTCCCGGGCTCGCCGACGCCGCCGGCAACGACACCGGGCAGTCGGCTTGGTTCGACATCCTGTTCGTGCCGGCCACGCCGCCCCCCGACACGCCGCCGCCCGTCACGGCCGTGCCCTTCGAGCAGGGCACGTACATCATCGTCGGCAGCCTCAGCGACCCCTTGCCGGCGGTGCTGACCTACATCACCGACGTGCGCACCCTGCCCGACGGCCGCGTGGCGCTGGCCGGGGCCGAGGGCGACGAAATCGGCGGTGCCCCCAAGAACACCACCGACCCCGAACACCTGGTCGTCGACGAGGGCCCCGAGGGCTACACGGTCTACGCGCTCGGGCAACTCACCGAGTCCGACGGCACGCGCTTCCTGCAGACCGAGCCCTTCGCCATCGGCATCGTCACGAACGGCATCCACGTCGACCTCGCGGGCGTGCGCATCCACGCCACGGTCGTCGCCGGCGCCGAACACGACGGGCTCGAAGGCACGTTTTCGTACGAGGCCGTGACCCTCCACGTGGGCGAGCTCGAACACACGTATCCCGGCGGTTCCACGGGCCTCGTGGGCGTGTTCGCGCCGCCCGAGGTGACCCCCGCCGGGGGGCCCGAGGTGTGCGGCGACCTCTGCGGCGTCGTGGTCGGCATCTGCGAGCCGCCCGAGGGCTTTCCACCGGCCGATTTCTGCGTGGCCGCCGAACCATCCGGCGCGTCCGACCGCGCCGCGGAGTAGCTGTCCCATGACGTTTCCCGATTCCGGTCTGCCGGCGCCCGAGGTCCTCGCGGCGCTCAGCGAACTCGCCCGCGACGACGCCGATTGGCGGGCGGGCCGCACGTTCAGCCTGGTCTACAACGCCGGCGCCGAGGTCAACGCCCTGCTCGAAGGCGCCTATCGGCTGTTCCTGCAGACGAACGCGCTCTCGGTCACGGCGTTTCCGAGCCTGCGCCGGCTTGAAGCCGAAGTGGTCGCCATGACGGCCGACCTGCTGCACGCGCCCGAACCCGCCGGTACCCTCACCTCGGGCGGCACCGAAAGCATCTGCATGGCGGTCAAGGCCGCCCGCGACCATGCGCGCGCCGAGCGACCCGACATCCAGCTGCCCGAAATGGTGCTGCCCGTCTCGGCGCACCCGGCTTTCCACAAGGCCGCCCACTACTTCGGCGTGCGGGCCGTGCCCGTGCCCGTCGGGCCCGACTTTCGCGCCGACGTGGCCGCCATGGCCGCCGCCCTGACGCCCCACACCATCCTGCTCGTCGGCTCGGCCCCGGGCTTCCCGCACGGCGTCATCGACCCCATCGCCGAGCTCGCGGCGCTCGCCGCCGCGCGCGGGCTCTGGTTTCACGTCGATGCCTGTGTCGGCGGCTTTCAGTTGCCGTTTCTCGAGGCGCTCGGCGAGCCCATCCCGCCGTTCGATTTCCGGCTGCCCGGGGTCACGTCCATGTCGGCCGACGTGCACAAGTACGGGTTTGCGGCCAAGGGCGCCTCGGTCGTGCTGTACCGCAGCAAGGCGCTGCGGCGGTTTCAGTTCTTCGCCTACGTCGACTGGCCGGGCGGCATCTACGGCTCGCCGAGTCTGGCCGGGGCGCGCGGCGGCGGTCCCATCGCCGCGGCGTGGGCGGTTTTTAAAACGCTCGGCCGACCCGGGTTTCTGCGGCTCGCCGACGTCATGCGGCAGACCACGAAACGGCTCCAGCGCGGCATCACGGCCTTGCCCGGCTGGCAGTTGCTCGGCGAGCCGGCCATGAGTGTGTTTGCCTGCGCGCACGAGAGCGCCGACGTCTACGCCGTCGCCGAAGACCTCGAACACCGGGGCGGCTGGCGCCTCGACCGGCTGCAAAACCCGCCCGGACTGCATTTCATGGTGTCGCCCGCGCACGCGGCGCACGTCGACGAATTCCTCACCGACTTCGCCGCCGCCACGGCCGCGGCCGCCGCGCGCCCGGCCGGCGCCGCCGACATGGCCGCCATGTACGGCGCGCTCACGACCCTGCCCGACCGGGGTCTCGTCTCCGACTTCGTGCTCGGCTTCATGGACGGCTGGTACGAGACCTAGCGATGGACACCGCGGTCCTGGTCGTCGGGGTGTTCGCCGCCTTTCTCGTGGAGGCCGCCCTCGGTTTTGGCTCCACGGTGCTGGCCGTCAGCATCGGGCTGTTCGTGGTGCCGCTCGCCACCTTGCTGCCGGCCTTCGTGCCGCTCAACGTGGCGCTGTCTCTGTACCTCGTCGTGCGCTACCGCCGCGCCATCGCCTGGCGCCTGCTCGCCTGGCGTATCACGCCGCTCATGGTGGCCGGCATGCCGCTCGGCATGTACGGCTTCGCGCACGGCGACGAACGGCTGTTGGCCCTGCTGTTCGGCGCCTTCGTGGCCCTGCTCGCCGGCGTCGAACTCCTGCGCGCGTTCTTCGCGCGCCGCGCCGCCCCAGCCCCGCCGCGGCCGCTGCCGCAGGTCGGCGCCGCCGCGCTGCTGCTCCTCGGCGGCATGGTGCACGGGGCCTTTGCCACGGGCGGCCCGCTCGTCGTCTACGTCGCGAGCCGCGAGTTGCCCGAGAAGGGGGCCTTTCGCGCCACGCTGTCGGCCCTCTGGCTCCTCTTGAACGCCGTGCTGCTCGGCGGCTACGTCGTGCGCGGCGAATTCGGCCTGCCGAGCCTTCAACTGGCGGGCCTGTTGACCCCGGCGTTGTTGGCCGGGCTCGTCGTCGGCGAGTGGGTGCACCGCCGCATCCGCGGCGCCCGGTTTCAACTCGGCGTCTTCGGTTTGTTGCTCGTCACCGGCCTCGTGCGCGTGGCCACGGCCTGACTGCCGGAAGGAGCGCGGATGAACGCTTTTCCCACCCGCTTTGCGAGCACGCTGGCGCTCAGCGAACTGCCGTTCTTCCTGCGCTCGGCGCCGGACCGGCTCGCTCTCGCCGACCCGAGCCTCGGGCCCATCGTCGACATCCACACGCATCTGGCGCTCGGCTACGGCCCGTTTGGCGCCGTCGACCTGCTCTGCGAGCAGCCCCGCACGGCACACTACCTGCCCGTCGAGCGGGCCATCGACCTCGAAGGCTACGCCAACCTGAACTACACGCCGGCCGACCTGCGCGTGTTGCGCCAGGACCTGATGTGGCGCGGTTTCACGCCGGGTGGGCTGCGCCGCACGCACACGGCCCCGAACCTGCTCCGCGAGGCGCGCGAGCTCGGCATCGTGACCTGCTGCCTGCTGCCCATCGACTTTCCGGGACTCGGGCGCAACGCCGCGGCGTATCTCGACGTCGCGCGGCGCGAGCCCGGGCTCCTGGCGCTCGGCTCGGTGCACCCATTTCTGCCGCGCGTGGCCGAACGGCTCGCCGCGCAGAAGGCCGCCGGGGCCCGCGGCGTCAAGGTGCACCCGGCCGTGCAGCTCGTCCCGGCCGACCACCCGCGCGCCATGGTGCTCTACCGCGCTGCGGCCGAGCTCGATCTCTTCGTGCTGTTCCACTGCGGGCCTGTCGGCATCGAGCCGGCCGTCGGCCGCGCCTGCTCGCAGCTCAAGCACTACTGGCGTGCCGTGAAGGAGAACCCGCAGACGCGCTTCGTGCTCGGCCATTCGGGCGCTTTGCAGTTCGACCTGGCCCTCGATCTGGCCCGCCTCTACCCGAATGTCTGGCTCGAAACGTCGAGCCAGTCGCTCACGAACGTCCGTCGCCTCGTCGCCGAGGCCCCGCCGGAACGCCTGCTGTTCGGCTCCGACTGGCCCTTCTATCCCCAGGCGTTTCCGCTCGCGAAGTTGCTCATCGCGACCGCCGCCGACCCCGCGGCGCGCCGCCGCGTGCTGTTCGACAATGCCCGGACGCTGCTGGGGGAACTAGAGAATCTGCCGTAGCCACTCGGGTACGGCGCCGGCCGGCACGAGGTCGCTGAAGAGCGTCGGCACCCCGGCCAGCAGGCAGAAGCGCAGCAGGCGACCGCCGAACGCCACCCCAAAAAACGTGCGGTAGCGCAGGCCGAGCCCGGGCGCGAGCGCCGCCATGGCCATGAGCGGCGGCAGGCCGAAGAGCGCCGCCGTGACGAGCGCCCAGGTGGCGCCGGCCCGGGTTCGTTCGAGCCGCCGCGGGTCGGCGCGGAAGCGTTCGAGGTGGCGGCGCAGCGGGGCCACGCGCCGGCACAGACCCTCGCCCCCGTAGAAAAGGAGCGACAGGCAGGCGATCTGCCCACAGGCCAGGGTCAGCCCCACCGCCGGCCAGGGCCGCGCGCCGACGAGCCCAGCCAGGATGGCCAGCGCCTCGGCGTTGAGCAACCACACGACGGGGGACGCAAACCCCACGAAGAAGGCGGCGAGGTAGAACACGGACGCTCCCGGCGGCACGGGCCCGCGCGGTGGCCGCGGGCAGCCGCGCGACCCTACACCAGGTCGCCTGCGCTCGGCTACTTCGTTGCCCCCCGGGCTTGCCCCCGGCGGCCCCACGGGAGCTCGGCGGCCTTGCGTCGGCGCGTCGCGCCCTCTAGAGTGGGCGCCAGAAACCGGCACGACCGGTTGGGGGGGTAGGCATGGGCACTCGCATCATGAGCCGCGGCCGGGTCGGGCTCACGGCGGCGTTGGCGTTTGCGGCGCTCGTGGGCCTGGGGGGCTGCAAGGGCAAGGAACCGCGCAAGGGCGGCAGCGCAGCCGAAGGGTCCCCGCCGGCCGCTGCGCCGGCCGACGCACAGGCCGCTGCCGCCGCCGCCGATGGGGCCGGCACGGCTCAGCCCACCGGGGCCACGGCGGCCGATGGCGCCCCAAGCGGCGCGCAGGCCCCAGCCGACGCCGGCTCGGCCGCGGCGGTGCCGGGCGACCGCGAGGCTTGGTTTCAGGCGCCCCCCGACCTGACGAACCCGCCGGCCGACGCCGAGCGTGCGAAAAGTGGGCTTATCACCCGCGTGCTCACGCCGGGCAGCGGCAGCGTGCGGCCGCGCGGCGACGACTGGGTGCTCGTGCACTACAGCGTCTGGAACGAGCGCGGCAAGCTCATCGACAGCTCGGTCAAGCGCGACAAACCGCGGGTGCTGCGTCCCGAGAAGCAGATCGCGGGCTGGGACGAGGCGCTGCGGCTCATGGTCGTCGGCGAGAAACGGCGCATCTGGATGCCCGAAAAACTCGCCTACAAGGGGCGGGCCGAAAAACCGCGCGGCACGCTGGTGTGGGACGCCCAACTGCTCGAAATTCGGCCCGCTCCGCCCGCCCCGGCCGACCTCAAGAAGCCACCGGCCGACGCGCAGCGCACCGCGAGCGGACTCGTCTGGAAAACGTTGCAGCCCGGCAAGGGCGGCGACCACCCGAAGGCCAGCAGCATGGTGTCGGTGCACTACACGGGCTGGACGCTCGACGGCAAGTGCTTCGACAGTTCGCTCGCCCAAGGCGAACCGGCGCAGTTCCTGCTCGAAGAGGTCATCAAGGGCTGGACCGAGGGCGTGCAACTCCTGACAGCCGGCGAGAAGGCGCGCTTCTGGGTGCCCAAGGAACTGGCCTACAAGGGCCAGGACGGCAAGCCGCAGGGGCTGCTCGTCTTCGATGTCGAACTGCTCGAATTCTCGCCCTGATGAGGCGAGGCGCGGCCGGCCTGCCGGCCTGCGTGCGGAGGCGGCGATGGGGTTTCTCGGGGCACTGTTCGGCAAGCGTTTCGCGACGCACAAAGAACGCGGCGACCGTTACTTCCAGGAGGGCCAGTTCGGCCTCGCTCGTGCCGAGTACGAGGCCGCGCTCAAGCGGTTCGACCCCGCGCGCGACGATGCGGCGGCCCGCCGGGCCGTCACAGACGGCTTGCAGCAAGCCCGCGAACGCATTGGGCTTGCGCAACTCGAAGAGGGCGAACGGCTGCTCGCGGCCGAACTCCCGAACGAGGCGCTCGACGCGCTGCAACTCGCGCTCGAATTGTTGCCGGCCGGCCACGAACGCCGGGCTGCGGCCGAGACGGCGCGCCACCGCGCCGAGACCCGGCGACAAACCGCCGAACTCGACGGCCCCAAGGCCGTGCTGGGCCTCGATTCGGCCGCGGCCGGCGCCGACGACGCGGACGCGGACGCGGACGCCGACTTCGACGACGACTTCGAACGCTACCTGTTGCCGCTCAGCGATGAGCAGGCCGAGGCCTACCGCGACCTCGGGGCCGACTTCCGCGCGGGCTGCGGGGCGTTGCAGCAAGGCGACGGTACCGGGGCCGTGGCGGCCTTCACGAAGGCCAAAGCGCTGGCCCCGGACAACCCCTACGTGGCCCTCGAACTCGGCAAGGCGCTGCTCTTTGCGGGCGAGGCGGCTGCGGCCGGCGTCGAACTGGCCCGCTACAGCGACGCGTACCCCGACGATCCTGACGTGGCCTACCTGCTGGCCGACGCCTGGCGCAGCGCCGACCGCGCCGCCGATGCCCTCGCGCTGCTCGAAGCCGAGGCCGAGCGCCGGCCCCATTCGGTCCGTGCGCGGCTCGCCATCGCCGACCACCACCTCGCGGCCGGCGCCCCCGCCGCCGCCGTCGAAGCGGCCGAGGCCGCCCTGGCGCTCGTCGATCTCGAGACGCCGCCCCGGCGCCACTCCACCTGGTCGCGCGGGGCCTCGGCCGCCGGCACCCTCGATGCCATGGCCGCCCGCGCCAACAGCCGCGAGCGCATCCCGCCGCGGCTCGTGCTGCTGCGCACGCTCGGCCAGGCGCTCATCGCTGCCGACCGCGCCGCAGAGGCCCTCGAACCGCTCGACCAGGCCATCCGCGCCCACTGGCGCTACGACCCCGAAAACCGCCAGTTCGACTTCGACCGCGACGCGGTGTGGCTCTTTGCGCGGGTCGCCATCGACACGAAACGGCGGCTCGCCCGCGCCGTCGAACTGCTCCACGTGCTTGCGGTTTCGGTCTCGCCCGAAGAGCAGCCGGCCGTCTGGGCGACCCTCGGCCGCGCCTACGCGCTCCAGGGAGAGCCGCGCGAGGCGCGCGCGCATCTCGAACGCGCGCAGGCGGCACTCCCCACCGAACGCGCCGACGAGCGCGCGCGCGTCGCCCAGTGGCTCGCCGAACTCGACTGACGCTGCGCTCCGCGGCCGGCGCCCCCTGCGCCACGGGCCTCACCCTGTGCGCCCCAGGTGTGGGCCGGGGTGTGAGGTAAGTCTCTAGGATTCAGTTAGTTATCGTGCGTATCGGCCCCGCCCGTTGTTCGCGTCGCCACGACCTGCTATCGTGTGGCCTGGATTCGGGTGAAGGGCCATGAGCGAGCCACTGGTAGAGCGGTGTCGGCCAAGCGCAGCTTCGCGATTCACGCGTATGCTGCTACTCGTTGGGCCCATACTGGTGCTGCTCGTCGCGAGCCTGGTGCTCCTGCCGCTGCGGCCGTTTCGCCGTCCGTTTGTGCGGGCGCGGCTCGCGCTCCGGCGGCTCGAACGGCCGTTCCCCACCCTCGACGCCTTGGCGCTGCTGTCGCTTGCCCGCCGCGCCTACCGCCACCGCAGGCGCGCCGATGCCCGCTTCTTCCTGCGGCGGGTCGTTGCGCGCTACGACGCGCCGCCGTTTCGCTGGCCCTACGTGTTCAGCAGCGTGGCGCTCGCGCACGCCGGCCTCGGCCGCATGCTCGCCGAAGAAGAACGCTGGGCCGAGGCGCTGCCGCACCTCGCGCGGGCGCACACGCTCTACGCGCTGTCCGGCCGCAAACACCATGACCTGGCCGTCGAACGCGGCCACTTGCTCGCGCACATGGCGCGCTGCCACATCGCTTTGCACAACTACCGCGCGGCCACGGTTGCCGCCGCCGAGGCGCGCCAGGCGGCGCCGGAGTGGTACTACCCGCGCTACCTCATGGCCCTGCTCGCCCACGCCGAGGGCCGCACCGAAGACCTCTACCGCTTCGTGCGCGAAGCGGTCGAGCTCGAACCCGCCGTCCGCGCCCACTTTCGTTCGTCGCCCGACTTGAAGTGCTGGCAGGACGATCCGCGCTTTCGGCGCGCGCTGCTGCCCGAAATGCGCATCGTGACCCGCCAGAGCGCCGCCAACGACTGAGACCAAGTCGCCTTCCTTCGGATACCTTTGTTGCCGGCGTCGCCCCCTGCGGCCTGCCCGGAGTACGCCTCGGGGGATCGCTCCTTGGCGCCTCGGTATCCTTTGGAACGCCACTTGGTGGGAGACCCGCGGCGATTTCGTCAGCGCCGCCCCGGTCGCCCGCAACGGCGCCGGCCGGCCGGCTACCAGCGGGCTTCGTGGTCCTCGCAGACGCCGAACGCCTCGCAGAGCGTGTAGCGCGTCCCGCCGACCTGCACCGTGCCGGTGAAGCAGCCGTACGGTTGGCGAAAGACGCTCTGGACGAGACCAAGCCGCGTGTCCTCGTGCCGTTCGCCTTCGGGGGTGAACGTGAGGTCGGCGCCGCCGCAGCTCGTGCGGATGCGCCACGGCTTGGTGGCCTCGCCGCGTTCGAACTCGAAGCTCGCCGGCCCCAGATGGTGAATGCGGCCGTCGACCCAGACGGCGTTTTCGTTGAAGCGCGCGTCGTGGCGGTTGACGTTCTGGGTGAGGTTGAGGGCCAGGCTGCGGCCATCTTCGCTGCGCCCGACGAAGGTCGCCCATTTCCAGAAGGTGCGGTGGGGGTAGTGCGCCTTGTGGATGTCGAGGATGGCCGCGCACTCGCCTGGGTCGAGGGTGACGGTGGCCTCGCCGACGGTGAGACTGCCGGCGAGTGGGAGCGCCACCTTGTGGGAATACATGCCGCGGTTCGCCCCGACCGGCAGCACCACAACGAGCGGGTCGATCTGCGCGAGGTCGTGGCGGGCCGCGAGGCTCGCGCGCACGGCCGGCTTGCCGGCCGCGGCCGCGACGTCGATCGAGAACTCATGCACGCCGCTTTCGAGCCGGTGCCCGAGGCCGATGTGGTAGCCGGGCGCCTTGACCCACGAGTCTCCGTGGAAGAGCTGTTCGGCCACGTGCAGATCGAGCGTCAGGCCCTTGCGCGCGTGCTCAAAATGCGAGCCGTCGGTGCGGCGCACCACGTGACACCACGTCGCGCGCAGGAATTTCGTGTCGACCACGGCGAAGCCGACCGCCAGCTCGGGGGTGACGACGAGCACGTGGTCCCACTCCTTCAGGCGGAAGCGCGCGAGTGCGCCCGGCAGCGGCAGGCCGCCGACGTGGAGGCGCGCACGACCGAGGTCGGGGGCGGGCAGCGGGGCGGAGTACACGCCGAAACGCACGCGGCCCCGCTCGTCGACGAGGCTTTTCGGGGGCGGTTGCACAGCGATCAAGGGGGCCTCCTCGGCGGCGCGCGGCCGCACGCTCAGCGCACGAGTTCGAACTTGTCGCGCGGCGCGTTGCAGATGGGGCAGCTGTCCGGAGCCGACTTCTCGGCGATGTAGCCGCACACCGTGCACACATGGTAGTCGACGAGGTTTTCTTCCATGAGGTGGTTCAGGGCCTTCTTGTACAGCCCGGCGTGGCCCTCCTCGACGTCGCGCGCCTGCGAAAAGATGAACGCCGCGGCCTTCTCGTCTTCGGCGAGCGCGTCTTTGAGCATGGCCGGGTAGTGCAGCCCGTTGGCGGCGGTCTCTTGTTCGAACGCGTACTTGAGGTTGCTCTCGGTGTCGCCGGTGCGTTCGAGCAGCCGGAAGTGTCGCCGCGCGTGCACACCTTCGGCCGCCGCCATGGCGCGGAAGAGCCGCGCGATGGGCGCGTAGCCGTCGGTCTCGGCGCGTTCGGCGAACGCAACGAGGCGCTGGTTGGCCTTGGCCTCGGCCACGAAGGCCCGGTAGACGTTGATTCCGGTTTTTTCTTTCATGCGTTGGCACCTTTCCTGAAGTCGCCCGTGGCCGGCGCAGCGGGTCAGCGGTGAGGCCCCCCCGGGTCGCGCGGCTCGGCCGGTGGTGATAGGGCGCGATGGTAGCGTTTGAAGGCTTCGACAACGGCCGGGTCGAGGTGGCTGCCCTTGGCGGCGTCGAGCACGGCGTAGGCTTCTTCGACCGTGCAGGCCGGCTTGTAGTAGCGCTCGGCGCGGATGGCGTCGAACACGTCGGCAACCGCGATGATGCGCGCGCCGAGCGGAATGTCGGGGCCGCGCAGCCCGGCCGGATAGCCGGCCCCGTCGAGTCGTTCGTGGTGCGCCGAGGCGATGCGCGGGATCTCGCGGTACGGCCCGCCAAACCGGATCTTGGACAGAATGCGCGCCGTGTGGGCCGCGTGCTGCTGGGCCTCGTGGTATTCGTCGGGCGTCAGTTTGTCGGGTTTTTGCAGCAAGGCGTCGCGCACGCCGATCTTGCCGTAGTCGTGCAAAAACGCGGCGTAGCGAATGACTTCCTGTTCGGTGGGCGTGAGCCCGAGTGTGCGCGCGATGCCGCCGGCGTATTCGGCAACGCGCTGCGAGTGGCCGGCCGTGGCCGGGTCGCGCGCGTCGATGGTGGCGGCGAGCGTCTCGATGAGGCTCTCGAAACTGCGCTTCTGCTCCTCGTAGAGCCGGACGTTCTCGATGGCCACACCGGCCTGGCGGCCGATGGTGGTGAGGAGTTTGAGGTGGTCGGCCGTGTAGGCGCCGGAATCGTAGCGCGTGTCGACGTAGAAGATGCCGTGCACGCGGTTCGGGCTCGTCAGCGGCACGCACATGGCCGAACGGATGCCGTAGAACACGACGCTTTCGCCGGCCTTGAAGCGATCGTCGCGCGACGCGTCCTCGGTGAGGACCGACACGTTGTCGCGCAACACCTGTGTCGCGATGGTGCGGCTCAAGGTGACGCGTTCGGCCTGGCCGCCCACGTCGTTGCGCGCGGCGGCCGGCCGCAGTTCGTCGGAACCGTCGTCGACGAGCAGCACGAAGCCGCGGTCGACGGGCAGCACCTCGAAGACCAGGTCGAGCAGCTTGGCGAGCAACTCGTCGAGGCTACGCAGACTCATGATGGCCTGACCGACGGCGTACAGCGTCGCCAGCAGCTCGGGGCTGGCGGCGTGCGCCGCGGCCGGCCGGCCGAGCGCGCTGAAGAGCTGGTCGGCCTGGTCGCGCGGCAGGGTCAGGTTGACGGCGCGCGGACCGTCGTCTTCGGCGGAGAGCCGGATGAGCTCGGTGACATCCTGCGGGGCCGTGGGGTGTGCGGGCGCTTCCTGGTATTCGAGCGTCCAGGAGCCGAGCGCGATGCGGTCGCCCGACTGCAGCCAGCAACGCTCGATTTTTTCGCCGTTGACGAACGTGCCGTTGCGGCTGTTGAGGTCACGCAATTGGCAGCCCGCGTGGCTGACGTCGACCGCACAGTGGTGGCGCGACACCCGCGCGTCGGGGATGGCGAAGTGGCAGTCTTCTTCGCGGCCGAGCGTCCAGGAGCCGGGACGCAGTTCGTAGGAGCCGCGCATGTGCTGGCCGTCGTGCACGAGCAGGCAGCCGACGAGGGCGTCGTCGGCCTCGTGCGCCGGGCCGCCCGGGGCATCTTTGCGCCCGGGGTTCACGGGTCGTCCTTCGGGCCCGCGCCGTCGGGCGTCGTGCGCGGGGGCACGGCCGCGTCGGGGGCGGCCGGCGCCCGCCCGGGTCCCTTCGCCGCGGCGTCGGGGGCGGCCGGGGGCGGCACGATGGGCTTGGGCGTGCTGCCCGGCCAGAGCATGGGCAGGAACACGGTGGCCGCGGCGAGCACGAGCCCGAGGCCGATGGCCACGATGCGCCAGCGCGCGGCGCGCGCGGCCGTGCCGGCGCGGGCCGTGGCCGACCCGGCGGCCAGCCGTGTGCGCGGCACCCGCGGGGCGCGCGGCACCGTCGGACCGGTCGCCGCCAGTTGGATCTCGGCCGAAGAGCCATCGACCGGGTTCCAGTCGGCGAGCGGCGCGAGCCGTTCGAGCAGCACGGCAGCGTTGCGCGGTCGGTCGTCGGGGTTGCGCTGCAGCAGGTTCATGATGAGCCGCCGCAGCGGGTCGGGCCCGTCTTCGCCGACGAGCGGCCGGGCGTCGCGCTCGACGCGTGCGAGCGCCGCCGACACGAAGCCGTGCCGCCCGGCGTCCTTGAACGGCAGCCGCCCCGTGAGGCATTCGTACAGGACCACCCCGAGCGCAAAGAGGTCGGAGCGGCCATCGAGCGGCCGGCCGAGCACCTGTTCAGGCGACATGTAGTCGGCCGTGCCGACCGTGGTGTCGGCCGACGTGAGCGACGACGTGGTGTCGTGCGGATCGGTGAAGCGCGCGATGCCGAAGTCGAGCACCGTGACGTAGTCGCTTTCGCCGTAGAGCGTGCGCAGGAAGATGTTGTCGGGCTTGAGGTCGCGGTGCACGAGCCCGGCGGCGTGGGCCTCGCCAAGCGCCTTCGCGACCTGCCCGGCAATGCGCACGACGCGCTGGGGCGTGAGCCGACCTTCGCGCGCGAGGAGCGCGGCCAACGACTCGCCCGTGAGCAGTTCCATCGCCAGGAACTGGCGGCCGTGCTCGTCGGTGCCGTAGTCGTAGACCCGAATGGTGTGCGGGTGGCGCAGCCGGCTCGTGGCCTTGACTTCGCGGTAGAAGCGCCGCACCGCCTGCGCGTCGCTCGTCGGGGCCGTGAGCACCTTGAGCGCCACTTCGCGCTGCATCGAGACTTGCTGCGCCGCGTAGACGGCGCCCATGCCGCCCTGGCCGATGAGCCGCAGGACGCGGAAGCGCCCGGCGAAGAGTTGCCCCACGAGCGGATCGGGGCCCGTTCCGCTCGTTTCGACCGGCATGGTGTCTTCGTCGCAGTTCGTGCAGCGCAACGCGCTGCTGCGGACACCGCATTCGGGACAGACACGCATCGGGGTCTCCTCGGCCCACGACCTGCCGAAACCGAAATCCTATGCTGGCTCGCTACGCGATGCAAGCCACGCAAGGGCCGCGAAACCGCGCGAAGACAAAGGGCCCGTCGCCGAATGACAGCGTCGCACCGAGGGCGCCGTAACACCCGACCGGCAAGGCGCGTGACGGAGGCACACCCCAGGTACGCCGCAGGGAGTGCAACGCAGCCGGCCGGGATGCATCGGCGCCCGAAGGGAGAGGCTGTTCGAAGACGGGCCCAAAGGCCGTCGGCGCCGCCGGTCGGTCGCGCCGGCGCGTTGGCGGGCGAACCTCAGAAGGACATCTTGGCGAGGAGTCCGAAGGACAGCACGTTGGGGTCGTCGAACTTGCGCATGGCGTGGCCGCGCGCGTCGAGCAGCACCTGCGAGTAGTTGGGGTCGCGGCCGTAGGTCATTTCGGCGAGCGCGGTGAAGCGGCTGAACTGCCAGCGCAGCCCGGCGCGGGCGTAGAAGACCGGGCTCGCCGACTCGCCCGCCGGCAGGATGTCCCAGGCTCCGGCGTAGGCGCCGCGCACGACCACCGTGCGGATGCCCTCCTGGATGGCCGCGGCGTCAAAGCCGGCCGGCACCCGCCCCTCGTAGGTGGCCGGCCAGAGCACGCCCGCCTGCAAATAGGGCGTGAGCCGCGGCCCCTCGAAGAGGTAGTCGATGTTGAAGAGCAGGTACATTTCGGGGGTGACGTCGGCGTCGTCGGGCAGCGCCTGGTAGGGCACGAAGCCCGGCACGTTGAAGGTGATGAACGGCAGCGAGCGCGCGAGGAAGTTCGCGTGGAAGCGCAGCCCGTACACCTTGAAAGCCGCCTCGGCGAAGGCGGCCCAAGCCCATTCGGGCTCGGTGCTCGCCACGTGGTCGGGGTCTTCGAGGATTTGCATGATGCCCGAGCCCTCGACCTGCACGTGCATGGCGAAGGGGTCGGTGCGCGTTTCCTTGGCGTCGACGGGGTTGCGGACGGGGTCGTCGAGGTAGAGCCCGAGGTCGATGCGCCGGCCGATCTTGGAGCCCAGCGCGAAACCGAGTTGCCCCGACACGCCGGCCGCGTGGATGGGTTTGCCGAGCACGTTGGCCCGCGTGTTGTTGCCCTTGCGGAAGTAGCCGCCGTTGGTCTCGATGGTGATGCCCATGCCGTCGCCGATGGGGATGCGCCCGCCGAGGCCGCCGAGCACGCCGACCGCGGTGCGTTCGACCATCTTGTTGGTGTTGCCGCCGGGGTTGTCGAGGATGTCCTCGGAAGGGCTGCGGACGAGCGCCGTCTTGACGCCGATCCACGTCCAGATGAAATCCCAGTCGAAGGCCAGCCGCCCGCCCGGCGCCAGCCCGTTGCGGAAGTGCGCCGGGAAGGCGTCGGTGGTGCCCCAGTAGGTCTCGTAGTGGAAGCCGGCCGCCATGCGGTCGGCGTCGACCGGGAACAGCTCGAGCGCCAGTCGCCGTTTGCGGCTCGCATCGAAGAACAGGTTGAGGGCCAGGTACGAGCCGTCGTCCTTGATGCGATAGGAGCCGTCGGGCTCGTGGCGGAAGAGCATGACGAGCGCCGCCTCGGGCACGAACATCTCGGACAGCCCGTCGAGCGCCGCGTAGAGGTTGAGGTGGAGGCCCCCCATGCCGAAGTTCGAGGAGCCGAGCCGCTTGAAGACCGCCGAGGGGTCCTGGCCGAAATACGCCGTGGGGCTACGGTAGCGGCATTCGCCCGCGTCGCAGAGCACGTTGTTGTCGCCAAATGGGAAAGCCACGTCGGCGCGGAACGAGAACGCCTGGGCCGCCGGCGCGAAAGCGGCGAACGCCAGAACAGCAAGCAGAGCTCGGGGGATGCGGCTGAGCATGGATCACCTTTCTTCCGTGAACGGCACCACGTCGTCGTCGCTGGTCGGCGTGAGGGAGACGAGCTGCAACGAGCAACTCTCGTTGCCCACCTTGCGCGGGCAGAGATAGATCTGGCGGAGCGTGCCGCGCACCGAGGAATAGCGGGTTTCGGGGCAGCGGTATTCGTAGAAACGCGTGTCGCCGATCCAGACCCGCCGCATGGTGCAGCGGTTGTCGGTGTCGGGCAGGCCCACGGCCTGGAGCCGGAGCGGGATGCGTTCCTTCAGCAGCTGCTGGTCGACGTACATCTTCTTGGCGTTTGCGAAGAAACCGGCCCACTGGTTGTAGCGCTCGTAGGAGCGCAGGTCGGTGCACAGCGGGTCTTCCTGACAGTCGTCGCGACAGGTGTCCTCGTCGGTGCCGGCGTCGATGTCGCCGCTGCCGTTGGCGTCGCACTCGATGAAGCGCGTGGCGACCTGCACGTCGCGCACTTCGACGATGGTCGATTCGAGCGGTTCGAGCACGGTGGCGTTCGCACTGACGACGTCTTTGAAGTCGTCGACGGGCCCGAGCAGCCCGGTTTCTTCGTCGAGGGTCATCTCGGGTTCGAGCAGGTCGGTGATGTCGACCGTGAGGCGGTCGACGGCGAGCTTGTATTCGGTGAGTTCGGTTTCCGGATCGACTTCTTCGTCGACGAGCCCGAGCCGGCGCAGGATGTCGAGCCGTCCGGCGTCGCGCGGCATGCCGAGCCGTTCGCGCAGCCCATCGCATTCGGGCGCGTACGGGCGATAGATCTCGTAGGTCGGAAACTTGATCTGCGTGTTGCCCTGGTATTCGACCACGCCGCCCGCAAACCAGCACAGGATGTCGCCCTGGATGACGCCCGCGGGGCTCGAAAACGTGAACAAGAACAGCGAGTCGTAGTAGCCCGCCTGGTCGACGTAGCGTTCGAAATCGACGAGCGGGAAGTTGCCCGTGGGATGCACGCCGGTCAGCACCGGCTCGTGGAAGCGCACGTCGGTGACGTACATGCCCGTGGACGTGACGCTCGTGACGACCATGTCGCCCTGGTCGACGATGAGGTTGTCGCCTTCGAGCGGCGAGAAGATGACCGAGTCGGGGTCGTATTGCAGGTTGCGAATGGACGGCGGCTCATACCAGATGTCGGGCGACAGTCCGGTGGCACCGAACGGGCTTTCGGAGACCCCCGTGGCGTCGGCTTCGCAGCCCTCGCAATCGTCGTTGCCGTCGACGCAACCCGGGTCGGCCAGGTCGATGAGGCCGTTTCGGTCGTTGTCGAGACTGTCGTTGCACTGGCCATACATGGCCGCGCGCCGCACGTAGCCATCGACTTCGACCCAGAGATGGGTGCGTCCCGACGCGCGCGCCACGTAGGCGCTGGCGCGCTGCAGCTCGCCCCCGGTCATCGTGAGATAGGCGTCGCCCGGCGGCACGAAGCCCGGCGCCGCCTGCAAGTGCACGATGCCGTCGAAGGGGTAGACAGGGCACGTGAAGAAGGCCCCGTCGGGGCCCGGTTCGCAGTCGCGCGGCACGGCCCGCACATCGATTTCGAGCCGTGCGGTGCACACGCCGAGACACGTTTCGCCAATGCCGCAGTCGGTGTCGCGCATGCAGGGATGGCCGCCCTCGCTGCAAAACCGGCGGCAGGAGTCGGTACCGTCGCAGATGCCGTCGGTGGTGCACGACATGCCGGACACGTAGGGCGCCGGGGTGGCGATGTCGAAACTCGGCCGGCACTGGTCGGCCGGGTCGCACGCGGTGCCCGCGGGGCAGACGGCCCCGGCCGCGCAGCTGCACACCCCGGCGCTGCAACGGCCGGCCGCGCCGCAGGCGGCGTCGGTGGTGCAGGCGAGCGGCGAAAACTGGACCGCGAACGAGCCGACCCCCGGCCGCAGCCCGTGCCGTTCGGTGCAGGCCGAGGCCGCGCCAAGGACCACGAGCAGGCCGAGGCCGAGGAGACCGGCGCGCCGCGCCGAGCGCACGCCCGGCCGCCCCGCGGGCAGGGGGGGCAGGCCAGGAGCCTGTCGCGCATGGCTGTTTCGGCGTCGTCGGGCGCCTTCGGCCGCCTCGGCCTCCCCGGAACACTGCGAGATACCCAGTGGATATCTCTCGGTTCCTGGGAACGGCTGCGCCCGGCCGATCCGGCTCGAAACCGTCTCGAAGCCTCTCGGAACCCATATCCGCAACAGGCTCCTAGTACGCTTCGATGGTGTCATCGATGTCCTCCGGATCGTTGGCGGGCGGGTCGTCGGGCAGATCGGCCAGGTTTTCGGGCAAGATGCGGCTGATGCGGCCGTCTTCGAGCGCCTGCGGGCAGGGCAGGCGCAGGCACTCTTCGCGGGCCCGCCACTGTGCGCGCAGCCGGCAGGCTTCGCCGGCCGTGACCGCCCGCTCGCAGACCGCCGGCACACAGTGGCCCGCCTTGCAGACCGCCCCGATGAGGCAGTCGACGTTGGACGCGCAACTGCCGCGACACTGGTGGTCGACGCAATCGACGAGCGGGGCGATGCAGTAGCCCTGCGAACAGACGAGCCCGTTCGGGCAATGGGCGTCTTCGCTGCACGACCCGCACGGGCCGCTGCAGAGACCGCCGCGGCAGGCCCCCCCGGCCGGGCAGTCGCCATCGTTGGCGCAGGCCGTGACCGCCTCCGCACAGTAGCCGAACGCACAGGTTTCGCCCGCGTCGCAGCCCGTCTCGTCGGTGCAGGAGCGCCGCTCGGGCACGCAGAGGCGCGAGACGCAGACGAGCCCGGCCCCCGCCCCCTCGCAGTCGCGGTCGACGTCGCAGGGGGGGGCCTCGCCGTGGCACAGCTTGAGCCCCGGCGAGCAGTCGGCCGCGTCGACGCAGAAGCCGTCCTGGGCGGGCATGCAGGTGCCATTCAGGCACACCCGCTGGCCGGCCGGCGCCTCGTCGAAGCGCGGGCAGTCGCTGTTTTGCGTGCAGCGCGCAAGGCAGCGGCCGCGCACGCAGCGGAAGCGCGCCGGCTGGCAGCGCCCGCCGTAGCAGTTGAATTCGACGTCTTCGGTGCCCAGGTCGAGGCAGTCGACCGGGAAGCGGCACGTGCGGCAGCCCCCCTCGCGGCACGACTCGGCGGGGTCGTGGCAGTCTTCGTCGCTCTCGCAGATGCCGAGGTCGACGGCGCACTGGTTGTCGCCGACGGTATCGCTTTCACCGTACGTGGTCTCGTCGGCGTGGTCGCAGTACGACGCCCAATAGGCCGCCACGTCGGCGACACAGGTGCCGTACGTGTAGCAGGAGGCGATGGACAGCCGGCCGTCGTCGCTGCGGCAGTCTTCGATGCACTTCGGGCTGCGCACGAGCTCTTCGAGCACCGCCTCGCGCATGGGCAGGCCGGTGTCGACCTGCGTCGTGTTGGCGCGCAGGATGGTGAAGCCCGAGCCGCCGTGCGCGATGTAGTCGTTCGTCGCGACTTCAAAAACGAGCGCCCGGCCCGCCGGGTGGTCGATGCGCGTGCAGGCGCAGTCGGTCTGCGGGTCGCGCAGGATGAGGTCGCCCGCCGCCTCGGGGCCGAGCCGCTGCGCCAGGTCGGTGCACAGCGTCTGGATGCCCGCCGCCGGGTTGGAACAGTCGGTGACGTAGATGTCCTGGGCGAGCGGCGGGCAGCGGCACTGCGAAATCCATTGGGCTTCGGCAGGGCAGACGCACAGGTTGTCGCAGGTGTCGGTGAGCTCGCAGCCCGCGGCGGCCGCGCAGTGTTCGAGCCGCGTGCGCCCGTCGTCGAGCACATCGTCGAGCCGCAGGTCGGCGCCGGGGCCGCAGTCGACCTCGTTCGCGTAGGTGAGGCCGATGGTGCCCGGACAGACGTCGCGCTCGGCCGTGCAGCGGCACTCGGGCGGCGGCATCTTGCAGTTCATGGTGAACTGGATGCCCGACACCTGCAGTTGCCCCACGCAGCCGCGCCCGGCGCTGCGCCGCGTGTTGTAGTCGAAGAGAGCCTGCAAGTCTTCGCCCGACATGTACAAGGTGGTGATCGTATTGTTGAACGGGAAGATGTTATAGAGGTCGTCCTGCGTGACGGGCCCTGGGTTCATGTTGGAGCGGATGCCGAGCGTGTTCGTGAAGCCGATGTCGACCCGCGCGTACTGCCGCATGGTCTCGGCCACGAGGTTGCCGAGCGACGACGAGCCGCCGCCGTAGCCGTACTTCGTGAGGATGCGCGCCGTGTAGGCGAACACGCCCGTGAGATCGACCTTCTGGTTCAGCCGCAGTCGGTATTCTTCCATGAGCTGCAGCATGGTGGGGTCGTTCGGCACGGTGGCGTCGACCGGGAAGAGCTCATAGTCGTGGCTCGCGAGTTCGAGCCCTACGCAGTCGTAGGCCTGTCCGGCGAGCGCGTATTCTTCGCGGCGGCAGCCGGCGCTGCCCGGCTCGCAGCAGTAGTCGGCCGGCGCGCGGCGCAGCACCGTGTCGAGGCGCCCGACGAACTTCGCGAACGCCCCGGAGTGCACGATGGGCACGTTGCGCCCGGCGGCGTCCTGTACGACCTTCGGCGGCTCGAGCACGATATGCAGGTGGCCGCCGAACAGCACGTCGATGCCCGTCGTGCAGCGGATCAGCTGTTCGTCGCGGTGCAGCCCGGCGTGGCTCGCGATGGCGATGAGGTCGACCGTGGGGCGCAGGATGTCGATCCATTCCTGCACCGACTGCTCGATGTTGAGCGGGATGATGTGCAGGCTGTTGCCGACATCGGTGATGCTGGAGAGCGACGAGAAGTCGCCGACCCCGATGACCCCCACCTTGACCCCGCCGACCTGCACGATGCTGTAGGGCTCGACGAGCCGTTTCAGCGGGTTGTCTTCTTCGAACAGGTAGTTCGCCGCGAGCGACGGGAACGTGGAGCGTTTCGCGAGCTGATACGCGTAGTTGGAGAGCCCCGTATCGAACTCATGGTTGCCGACCGCCACGACGTCGGGACGCAGCTCGGACATGGCGCGGGTTTCGGCTTCGCCCATGAACGCGTTGAAGCTGGGCGCCCCCTGGAAGTAGTCGCCGGTGTCGACGAACAGCACCCGCGGCCCGCGCGCGCGCTCGCGGCGGATGATGTGGGCGATGCGTGCGATGCCGCCGAAGGGCTCGTTTTCCTGCGCGAGCCCGAGTTCCTCATCGGTGAGGATGACCTCCATGCGGTAGGGCAGGATGCGCGCGTGGATGTCGGACGTGTGCAGGAACGCGAGGCGGATGTCGTGACCGGAGATGGCCGGATTCTCATGCTGTTCGGCACAGCCGACGGCCTGGGTGAGCAGCAGCAGGAGGAGAAGAGAGCCCACGAAGCACGTACGCAAGACCGGCATGCCAGAATCCTCCGCCGGTCCCAACGCGACCGGCGTGAATCGTCGTGCCTACCACGTCGGCGTGCGGTTCGCAAGGCGCGGCTGCGGCCGGGGTGCGTACCGGACGCGGGGGCCCCCGGCTCCCCGTGCCGGGCGTCGTAGC
>CAYRCM010000052.1:0-28795 GCA_964422715.1 uncultured Myxococcales bacterium
GGCGCCTGCGCCTTGAGCGCCCGCGCCGACCATGGCAAGCGCCGTGCGCGCGCGCCCGGCGGGTCGCCCGGTCACACCCGCCTGTGGCGCGCCCTGCCGCTGGTCGCCGTGCTCGGTTTCGCGCCCGCGGGCTGCACTGACCCGGCGGGCGGCGACGCCGGTCTCGCCGCCACGAACGGGCCCCCGCCGGCGCTTCTCGAGCCAACGGTCTGGTTGCGCCACGTGCTATACGGATCGCCGGGCAGTTGTCGGGGTCCCGGCGATTGCGCTTCCGGATTCTGCCTCTACGGCACCTGCACGGGCCTCGCGCTCGGCCACGTGCTGTGGATGCAAGACGCCATGCTCGAACGCATCGGGCCACAGCTGCACGACACCGGACGCGCGGCCGTCGTGCTCCAGTTCGCGCGCGAAGTCCTGCCGCTCGACGACATCGACCCCATGAGCCGGGCACGGGTGCTGGCCCTCGTGGGCCTCGTCCCAGGCCCGGCCGCAGGCGACTTGCTGGCGGCACTCGTCGCCGACCAGGACGGCACCCTGCCGGTCATTCGCCGAGCGGCGGCCGCGGCACTCGCGCGCCGGGGCGACCTGCGTGCGCTGCCCTTCTGGCTGCGGCTCGCGCGAGCGGCCGACCCCACGCTCCGCACGCTCGCCGTCGACGCGCTCGGCCAGTTGCCCGCCCCTGGCGCCGTCGAAGCCCTGCGCGCGGCCCTGACCGACGAGGTCTGGGCGGTCCGGGCGCGGGCCGTCGAAGCCCTCGCCGCGACCCGGCTGCCGGCCGCGCAGCCCATCCTGCAGCAGGCCGCAGGTCATTGCCCGCCTGCCGAGCGCGAGCGCGTTCGCCGCGCCCTGGCACGTCTCCAGGCCGCACTGGAGCCGAACGCCACCGCCCGCCGCTGAACGGCGACCGTGCCGTGTGGCAAGACTCCTGGTTGTGGGGTTCCCTCGCTCGCTGTCAGGCCTACGAAGGGTCGGACCGGGACGCCGAGGCCGGCGCCCTACGCCAGTTGGTCGAGCCAGGGCCAGGGCGGCCGCAGGTCGGAGAGCAGAATCTCGGGGTGCTCGGCGCGCAGGGTAGCGAGGTCGTGTTCGCCCGACGCGACCGCCACGGCCGCGGCCCCGGCGGCATGAGCGGCCCGAACATCGTAGGGCGTGTCGCCGAACACGTAGACGCGCTGGCGGGACGCGCCGGCGGCCGCGGCGGGGGCGCACCGCGCGATGGCGATGCGCACGAGCTCGGCCCGTTCGGCCGCGTCGGACCCGAATCCCCCGCTCGCGAAGTACCGGTTGAGGTCGCCGGGCGCGAGTTTGAGGCGCGCCCCGCGCTCGATGTTGCCGGTGGCCAGACCCAGTCCGAACGACGGATTCTGCGACACGAAATCGAGCAGTTGCCTGACGCCGGGTAGCACCTGGTAGTCGTCACCGCGCGCCAGATTGCGTTCGAGCAGACCGAGATAGACCTCGAACACCTGGGCCTCGCGCTCGGCCGGCAACGGCTGCCCGCCCGTGCAACGCGCGTAGACGTCGCGCACGATGCCGGGGTCGACCCGCCCTGAGAAGGGATAGTGGGCAAAGGCCCCGGGCCAGCCAAACAGGCGCTCGAAGGTCTCGTCGAGGGCCTCGCGCCCTGCGCCGCCGGTCGCGATCAGGGTCAGGTCGATGTCAAAAAGCAACACCGTCGTTGGTTCCACGGGTCATTCCGGACGGCCGGCAGCGCGGCCGAGTTGGGAGGGGGGCTGGGGCGCCCCGCGGCGGCCCCGGGGGAGCGCGTGCGGGAGTCAGGGACGCAGTCGCAGCAGCGTGGCGGCCGCCACGACGCGAACGCCCTCGTCGGCGTCGTCGAGCGCCTTCGTTACGGCCTCGAAGGCGGTGGCGCCGGTGGCACCGGCCGCTTCGAAAGCCCGCAGCGCGGCCGCGCGTACTCCGGTGTCGGGGTCGGCGAGCGCCGTGATGCAGTCGGGCACGGCCTCGCTCCCGGCCGTCTTGGCGATGAGCGTCAGCGCCTCGCGGCGCAGGTCGGGAAAGCGCGAGCCGACCGCTTCGTGGCGCAGCTGCGCCAGGCGCTTGTCGCCGGGAACGTGCTGGAGCGCCGCGAGGGCCGCAAGCCGGATCTCGGGGCGCTCGCTCACGAGCGCGGCCTGCAGGAAGGCCAGGAAGTGTTCGCCGTGCTGTGCGGCCAGCTCGCCGACGACGTCGGGGCCGAGCCAGCCGAGCGAGCGCTGGAACATGTCGAGCCCGGTGGCCGGAGCGAGTTCGACGAGCGCCCGTAGGGCGAGCAGCCGGATGCTCTCGTCGCGGTCGTTGACGGCGATGCGCAGGCTCGGCACCGCGGCAGCGTGGCGCACGTTGGCGAGCGCCTGCACGGCCATGCGGCGCGTTTCGTCGTCGGGGTCGGAGACCAGGAACTCGACGATGTTGACGATGGCCACGTCTTTGATGTGGCCGAGCGCCGCGACGACTTCGAGACGCACGGCCGGTTCGCGGTCGTTGAGCGCGGCGCGCAGCGCCGGGATGGCGTCGCCGTGCGCCACGTCGCCGAGCGCCTTGGCGGCGGCGGCCCGGACGTCGGTGCTGCCGTCCTGCAGCAGTTCGGCGAGCCGTTCGATGGCGCGGCCCTTGAGCAACTGGCCGAGATAGCGCGTGCCCACGGCGCGCCGCGAGAGGTCGTCGCCGTCGATGAGTGCCAGCGCTGCCTTGGCCGCGCTTTCGTCGCCCGCCGCCCCAAACAGCGCGAGAACCGCGAGCCCCTCGGCGGGCTCGAGCGTGGCCACCTTGTCGAGCAGCGCGCGTGCCGCGGTCAACACTTCGGCCGTGGGCGTGCGCACGAGGGCCCCGAGCGCCGCGAGGCGGTCTTTGGCCGCTTCGGCGGCGAGCAGCGGGACGAGCAGCCGAGCCCCCTGCGCGTCGCCGTGAGCCACGAGGACGCGAGCCGCGCGCGCCTGGAGCGCCGGATCGACCTTGGGGCCCAGCAAACCGGCGAGGAAGGCGACCGACTGGTCGGCTGGTTGGCCCTCGGCCGCCTGCAGCAGGGCCGCCAGAGTGTCGGGCGCCGCGCCCCGGGCCGCCGCGACGAGCAGCGGCTGCTGTTCGGGGCGCACGGCCTTGGCGAGGGCGTCGAGCCACACGGTGCGACCCGGCCGGGGCTTCTTGCTGCGCAGCACGTCTTCGAGGATGCCGCTCGCGAGGGCGCCCCCCCGCTGCAGCACGGCCTCGGCGAGCCGCGCGCGCGTCGGAATGGCCGGGTCGTCGACGACCCGCCCGAGCAGGGCCACGGCGTCTTTCGGCGGCAGCAGATCGAGCAGCGGCAGGCCGTCGGCGAGCACGTCGCGCGCCGGATTCGTGAGAGCCTTGCCGAGCGGCACCTCGTAGGCGGTGAGGTCGCCCGCACGGATGAGGGCGCGCACGGCGGCCGACGCAACCACCCACTGGGGGTCGTTGAGCGCTTCTTTCGCGGCGGCGAGGCCTTTGGCCGGGTCGAGCAGCCGCAGCGCCTCGACGGCCGTAGCCCGGGCCTGGAAGTCGCCGCTGCGCAACGCTTTGTCGAGCAGCGCGGACACCTTCTCTTGAAGATCGGCAGGCAACGCCGGAGCCACCGGCTGAGCCCCCTTGCGGGGACGCACGCCGGCCTGCGCATCGGCGACCGCGACGACGAGCCAGAGGGCGACGAGCACCCAGGTCTTGGAGAGCCACTTCATTGCCAACCCCTGCCGGCGCTGGACGGCGCCAAACAAGAAAAGCCAAAAGCGGCGCAACGTTATTCGGCCTGTCGGGGGCTTGTCAAGGTAGCGCTGAACCCCAGTTGCGGGGGGGCCGGCGCCACCCCCGAGCGGGCCACGCCGCACGACGGACCCGCCCGGCCGGGCGCCCCGGGAGTCTGCCCGCCCGCAGGGCGACGCCGCCCGCGCGGCGCGGCTTGACAGGCTCGTGGGGAATTGATACTCGGCCGTATTCGACCGGCTTGTGAGTCCCGCCCCCCACGTCCCAGGAGGATGTCATGCGAGAAACGGTCATCGTCAGCGCAGTGCGGACGCCCGTAGGCAGTTTCGGCGGTGTGCTTCAGACGACCCAGGCTCCCCGGCTGGGGGCCGCGGCCATTCGCGAGGCGCTGCGGCGCATCTCCCTCGACCCGGCGCTCGTCGACGAGCTGCTGATGGGCTGCGTGCTGCCGGCCGGCATCGGCCAGGCGCCCGCCCGTCAGGCCGCTCTCTACGCCGGTCTGCCCGCCTCGGTGCCCTGCACGACGGTCAACAAGGTCTGTGGCTCGGGCCTCAAGACCGTCATGATGGCCGACCAGGCGCTACGCGCCGGGGATGCCGAAATCGTCGTCGCCGGGGGCATGGAAAACATGGATCTCGCGCCGTACGCCCTGCCCAAGGCCCGCGCGGGCTACCGCATGGGCAACGGCCAGATCCTCGACCTCATGGTGCACGATGGGCTGTGGGATCCGTACCAAGACAAGCACATGGGCATGTTCGCCGAGTTGTGCGCCGAGAAGTACGGTTTCTCGCGCGAAGCCCAGGATCGCTTCGCCATCCAGTCGTACCGGCGCGCGCTCGCGGCCATCGAAGGCGGTGCATTCGACGACGAGATCGTGCCCATCGAGATCCCCGGTGCGAAGGGCGCACCCACCGTGGTCGCCCGCGACGAAGAACCGTTCAAGTTGCGCGAGGACAAGGTTCCGCAGCTGAAGCCGGCCTTCAAGAAAGACGGCACGGTCACGGCGGCCAACGCGTCCAGCATCAACGACGGTGCGGCGGCGCTGGTTCTCATGACGGCCGACAGGGCCGCCGCGCTCGGCCTCGCGCCGCTCGCGCGCGTCGTGGGCCATGCCATGCACGCCCAGGAACCCGAGTGGTTCACCACGGCCCCCGTCTACGCCATCGAGAAGGCACTGCACAAAGCCGGGCTGCAGGCGGGCGACATCGACCTCTGGGAAATCAACGAGGCCTTCGCGGTCGTCACCATGGCCGCCGTGCAGCACTTCGCCCTCGACGAAGCGCGCGTCAACGTCAACGGCGGCGCGGTGTCCATCGGGCATCCGATCGGCTGCTCGGGCGCGCGCGTGCTCGTCACCTTGCTGCACGCCATGCGCCGGCGCGAGGCGCGCCGCGGTCTGGCGACGCTGTGCATCGGCGGCGGCGAAGCCGCGGCCCTCATCGTCGAGCGGGTCTAGCCCCGCCCGACCCCACCCGCACCCGAGGAGCACGCCATGCGATTCGACCTCACCGACGAACAACGCATGATCCAGGACATGACGCACAGTTTCGCCGAGAAGGAGCTCAAGCCCCTTGCCGCCGAGCTCGACGAAACCGGGCGTTTCCCGAGCGAGATCGTCAAGAAACTTGCTGAGTTGGGGCTCATGGGCGTGGCCATTCCCGAGGCCTATGGAGGCGCGGGCATGGACTACGTGGCCTACGCCATCGCGGTCGAGGAAATCTCGCGCGGCTGCGCTTCCACCGGGGTCATCCTGTCCGTCAACAACTCGCTCGTGTGCGCGCCGCTCCTGCAGTGGGGCAACGAGGCGCAGAAACAGCAGTTCCTGCGCCCGCTCGCGGCCGGCGAGAAACTGGGCTGCTTCGCGCTCTCCGAGCCCGAGGCCGGCTCCGACGCGGCCGCGCAGCGCACGACTGCGACGCGCGACGGCGACTTCTTCGTCGTCAACGGCACCAAGAACTTCATCACCAACGGGCGCGAAGCCGACACCTGCATCTGTTTCGCCACCGTCGACCGGGCGCTCAAACACAAGGGCATCGTGGCGCTCGTCGTCCCCATGGACACCCCGGGCGTGAGTGTCGGCAAGGTCGAGAAGAAGCTGGGCATCAAGGCGTCGTCGACCACCTCCATCGTGTTCGAAGACGCGCGCGTGCCGGTCAGCAACATGCTTGGCCAGGTGGGCGATGGCTTCAAGGTGGCCATGTCCACGCTCGACGCCGGCCGCATCGGCATCGCGGCGCAGGCCGTCGGCATCGCCCGCGCCGCCCTCGAAGCGGGGGTGGCCTACGCGCTCGAACGAAAGGCGTTTGGCAAGCCTATCGCCGACTTGCAGGCCATCCAGATCATGATCGCCGACATGGCCACCGAGGTCGACGCGGCGCGGCTGCTGACCCGCCAGGCCGCCTGGCAGAAAGATCAGGGCCTGCGCTACTCCAAGGCCTCGGCCATGGCCAAGCTCTTCGCCTCCGAGACGGCCACGCGCGTGGCGCACAAGTCCATCCAGATCCACGGCGGCTATGGCTTCTGCAAGGAATACCCGCCCGAACGCCACTACCGCGACGCCCGCATCACCGAAATCTACGAAGGCACGAGCGAAATCCAGCGGCTCGTCGTGGCCGCCAATGTGTTCAAGGAATTGAGCTAGTTCATGGACTTGCGCCTCAGCGACGAGCAACAACTGCTCCAACGCATGACCCGCGACTTCGCGACGCAGCGGTTGCGCCCGCTGGCCGCCGAAACCGACCGCCAGGGGCTCTTCCGGGTCGACGTGCTGCGCGAGATGGCGGCCCTCGGGCTCATGGGCATCAACGTGCCCGCGGCCTACGGCGGCAGCGAGATGGGGGCCGTGGCGTACAGCCTGGCGCTCACCGAGATCGCGCGCGAGTGCGCCTCCACGGCCGTCACCACGGCCGTCACCAACATGGTGGCCGAAACCATCGTGGCATTCGGCAGCGAGGCCCAGAAAGCCCGGTTTGTGCCGTTCATCACGTCGGGCGAGGCCGTGGCCGGGGCCTTCGACCTCTCCGAGCCGGGCTGCGGTTCCGACGCCGCCGCGTTGCGCGCCACGGCCGAGCGCCGCGGCGACACGTACGTCCTCAACGGCGAAAAAGCGTGGATCACGTCCGGGGCGCACGCCGGCGTCCACATCGTCATGGCCAAGACCGACCGCTCCGCCGGTGCCCGCGGCATCAGCGCGTTTCTCGTCACCCCCGATCTGCCCGGCTTCCGCGTGGGGCGCGAAGAAGACAAACTCGGCATGCGCGGCTCCAACACGGTGTCGGTCATCCTCGAAGACTGCGAAGTGCCGGCCGACCGGCGGCTCGGGGCCGAGGGTCAGGGGTTTCGCGTGGCCATGCGCGCGCTCGACGGTGGGCGCATCGGGGTGGCCTCGCAGGCGCTCGGCATCGGACTCGCGGCGCGCGACGCGGCCGCCCGCTACGCGCTCGAACGGCGCGCCTTTGGGCAGCCCATCGCCGATTTCGACGCTATCCGTACGTACGTGGCCGACATGTCCACCGAGCTCGAAGCGGCGCGGTTGCTCGTGCTGCGTGCCGCGGCCCTCAAGGACGCGGCTGCGGGGCCCTACTCGCGCGAGGCCGCCATGGCCAAGGCGTTCGCCGCCGAGACGGCCAACCGGGTGTGCGGGCTGGCCATCCAGATCCACGGCGGCGTCGGCTATACCCGCGAATTTCCTGTCGAACGCTACTTCCGCGACGCGCGGGTGACGACCATCTACGAAGGCACCAGCGAAGTGCAGCGCATCGTCGTCGCCCGCGAAGTGCTGCGCGCGGCCGCCGGCCGCGGGCCCGGAGGAGGAAACTGATGAGCGGCACCACCCAGCGCATCCTCATCGCCAAGCCTGGCCTCGACGGGCACGACCGCGGCGCCAAAGTCGTGGCGCGCGCGCTGCGCGACGCCGGCTTCGAGGTCATCTACACGGGGCTCCATCAGACCCCCGAGATGATCGCGGCCGCGGCCATCCAGGAAGACGTCGACGCGGTCGGGCTCTCCATCATGTCCGGCGCGCACAACCACCTCGTGCCGGAAGTGCTGCGGCTGCTGAACGAGCGCGGCGCCGGCGACGTCCCGGTCTTCCTCGGCGGCATCATTCCGCAGGCCGACCAGGACGCCATGAAGGCCGCCGGGGTGGCCTGCGTGTTCACGCCGGGCGCATCGCTGAGTTCCATCGTCGAATCCGTCCGCGCCCATCTCGCCCGGTGACGGTGCACGCAGTCCGGCGCGCAACGCGCTTCACCCTCCTGCTCGTGCTGCTCCTGCTCGTGGCGGGCAGCGCCGCGGCGCGACCGCGCGTGGGTTTCGTCGAGACCCGCGACCCCTACACGCGGCTGACTGGGCTCGGCGAACTGCTCCAGGAAGTCGGCAGCCCCGGGCGCGACCTGACACCGGCCCTACGCCGCGGCAGGTTGCGGCCGAAGGGCCTCACCCTGCTGCTGATCGGCTCGTACGTCACGGCCGACCCCGAGTTGCGCACGCGGCTCGCCGCGGCAGCACGCGCGCTCGAACGCTTCGTCGACGGCGGCGGCGTCCTCGTCGTGGGGACGCAGGCCGACACCGACGAGCCCCGCCCGGCCTGGCTGCCGGCCCCGCTCGAAGCCGTGCGCGGCGACCGCGATGCGTGGGCGCCCCTCGTGCGCGACCCCGAACATCCGCTGTGGCGCACCCCCGAACGCGTTGCGGCCGAGTCGCTCGTGGGGTTGCGCGTCGAGAAGCCGGTGAGCGAGCCGGCCGTCGGCGACGGCGGCTGTGTCGACACGTTCCGCCGCCTCGCCGGCTTCCGCGTGCTCGCGGCCGGCCAGGCCGACGGCAGCGACCCTTGCGTGGCGCTGGCCAGGCGGGGCCGGGGCCTGGTGCTGCTCGTCCAGCTGCCCTTCGACAAGGTGGCGCTCGCACCGCCAAGCCCTACACTGCGCACGACCGCTTTGGCCTTGCTCAACAACATCGTGCAGCTCGCGGCGAAGCGGCGCGCCCTTTCGGCCCGCGACACGGCACCCGACCCAGCGTACGCGCGCCCCGCCCGCGAGTTGTACCGCGCCCAGGTCTTCGAGGACGGCGACGCCGATGGCGTACCCGACCCCGACGAGCCCCCACTCGCGGGGGTCGAGCTCGTGCTCTGGCCCGGCCCACTGGCCGAACGCACCGACGCGCAGGGCGAGTGCGCGTTCGAAGTTCCCGGGGGCACGAACGGGCGGATCGCGGTGTCGGTGCCGAACGGCTACTGGCCGAGCACGCCGTTCTGGCAGCCCCTGCCCGCGGTGGGCAGCGGCCCGCTCGTCTTCGGCCTGCGCCCCGCGGCGCCGCGTTCCAGAGACGAACCTTTCTGCATCGCGCAGTTGACCGACCTGCACCTCGGTTTCCGCCCCCCCGAGCAGGACGTCCGGCGCCTGCGCGGCGCGGCCGCGGTGGTCAATGCCCACCAGCCCCCGATCCAGCTCGTCTTCGTGACCGGCGACATTGCCGCGGCGGCCGGCGTGGGCGCGTTTGAGGCCCTGGCCGCCGCGCAGAGCGCCTATCGCGCCCCCCTGTTGGCGCTGCCGGGCAACCATGACATCGGTCGCGGGCCCGACCCGGGACGCCCCTACGACGAACGCCTCGGGCCGCGCCACTACGTCTGGGAGGCCGGTGGGTTTCGCTTCGTGGTGTGGGCCGAAGCCAACGCGCGTTCCGAGGCATTGGATTTCACGCGCGAGCGCCTGCTCGCGAGCACGTTGCCCGTCGCCCTCATCACCCACGCGCCACCGCGCCAGACGCTCATCGAGCGCCTGATGGCCCCGGCCGAGCCTGGCGCGCCCGCCGTCGACCTGCGGCTCGTCATGGTCGGCGACTGGCACGACGCGTCGCTTCGGCGCGCGGGGACGCTCACCACAGTCTGGAGCGCCCCGACACTCATGGGTGGCTGGGACCACTCGCCCCCGGCCGTGCGCACCGTGTGCCTGCCGCCGAGCGGCGCCCCCACGACCGACCTGCGACTGCTCGGGCTCTATGAATGGCTGACCGTGGCCGCGCCGCGCGGCAGCGACGTCGCCCCGACGGGCCCCATCGTCGTGCACGCCTATCACACGCCGGCCCCGGTAGGTGAGGTCACCGCCACGCTGCGGGCCGCCCTTGGGGGTCGCGCGCTTGCGCGGCCACGGGTGACACCGCTCGAAGCCGTGGGCCCGTTCACCTGGCGCGGCGAGTTGCCGGGGCTCGTCGCGGGCGAGTGGGTGCTCGACGTCACGGCGCGGGCCGCGGACCGCAGCCTGTGGACCGCCAGCCAGACGTTTCGCGTCGTGGCCGACGCTCCGGACAAGCCGCCGATGAACGCCGCCGACGCCTGGCCCACGTTGCGCGGCAATCCGGCGCGCTCGGGCACACGGCGTGAGCCGCTACCGCCGCCGCTGCGGCTCGACTGGGTTGGCCACCTCGGCGGCGAGGTCTATCAGGCCGGCCCGGTAGCCGCCCAGGGACTCGTGCTCGGGGCCACGCTCGACCGCACGCACGCCGGGGCACCCGCCGCGGCGGTGACGGCGCTCGACCTCGAAACCGGCAAACGGCGCTGGCGCGTGCAGGCCCAGTCGTCGGTGCGCGGCAGCCCCGTCATCGCGGGCGACTTGGCCGTCTGGCAGGAAGAACAGGGCCTCATGCGGGCGGTCGAACTGCTCACGGGGACGGAGCGCTGGCGCTACGACCTGGCCGCGGTCGAGCCGGCCCCGCACTCGCACTACCTCTTCCTCGGCAGCCCGCTTGCGACCGACAGCCTGCTCTTTCCGGCGTGGCCCTGCCGCGCCCGAGCCATCGATCTGCAAACGGGCGCGCTGGCGTTCGACCTCGGCACGCTCGACGCGACAAGCGCGGTCACCCACGCGGCACCGCTGCTGGCCGGCGACCTCGTCGTCGTGCCCACGCGCCATGCCGGGCTGTTCGCCTATCGGCCCGAACGCGACGGCCGCTGGAAGCGAGCCTGGCGGGCCCGCTCGCTCACGCTTTCGGCCACGCCCGTATACGCCGACGGAAAACTGTACGTGGCGCATCACCAAGGACTGGCCGTCATCGATCCAAAGCGCGGGCGCCGCCTGCGCAACTACGCGGCGCGGCTCAACGGCGCGCCCGCGGCGCCCCTCGTCGCCGCGGGGCTCATCGTCATCGCCGGCGCCGACGGCGAACTCGTGGCGCTCGAAGAGGCCAGCGGCCGCGAGCGGTGGCGCCTTTCGAGCGGCCCAGGGCTGCTTCCGTACCTCCCCTACCGTGCGGACGGGCGGGCGTTCGCCGCCGCGCCCGTGCTGGCGGACGACACGCTGTACGTTGCCGGCCTCGATGGCAAGTTGTGGGCGGTTTCTCTGGATTCCGGAAAAATTCTCTGGCGTTCCGCTGTTGGCTTGCCGCTGGCGGCCAGCCCGGCGCTGGTGGGCCAGCGGCTCCTGGCGGTCGATGTGGGCGGAAACGTATACGCGTTTCGTCCATGAATACGCGAAAAGTTCAAGAAACGCTGGGCCGCGCCGCTCAAGTCTCCACATCCCCCACTCCGAGCGGCGCCGCAATCCGGCCGGAATGTCAATGTACTCACCGAAAATAAACAGGAAATAGATTCCCATAAACGTCATTGCGGCCTTCGTCAATTTTTCTCGTATAAAAGTATTGACAGGCCCCAATCCCTCTCTCTAGACTCGCGCTTGTCGTTGCGACGGGTTTCTCCTTCTCCCCTGCGGTCGCCGGGTGGGCCGCTTGCGCCCCGGGAGAAGCCGTGAGGGACGGCCATGCAGCAGCGCGAAACCGCAGAACAGACCATCGCCCAGAGCCGGCCGACACCGAACGCCGTCTGGGGCCGCGAGGAAGAGCGCCTGCTCGCGGCCCTCGACCAGGGCCGCTCGGCCTTCGTTCTGGCCGGACCGGCGCTCGGGGCGGACGGACTGTTGCGATCCATCGGGACCGAGCTGCGGCGCACCGAGGCGGCGCTGGTCGTTGTGGCCCCGCCCCGCCCGTTCGAGAGCCTCCAGCGGCGCGTGCGCGAACTTCACCTGGCGCTCCGGCGCGCGGCCGCGGGGCGCGCAAGCGACGATGCGCTGCTGGCCGAGTTGTCCGAAGCCCTGCTGCGATTGCCGCAGCCGGCCGCCGACGACTCGCTCGCGGCGCACTTCGACGGGTTCGAGGAGGCCCTCGCCATCCTCGACGCCGAGGGCGTCCGGGTGGTCGTCACGATCGACGAGCTCGCGCAGTGGCTCGGCGAAACCGGGCCCCATGCGTCCACGCGCGCCGCGGGTGAGACGGCCACCTGGCTGCGCCACCTCGGCGCCACGTACCGGTTCGCGCTGCTCGCGGCCGACGGCCCCGAAGACGAGCGCTCCGGCGCCCGCGAAACGCTGATGTCCGGCGGCGTGCGGGTTTGGCTCACGGCGCTCACGGGTCCGGGCGTCGAACGGTTGCTCCTGCGCGACTACCCCGGACTCAGCGGCGACGACGCGGCGTTCCTCTACACCGAGTTCGGCGGCCACCCTCGTCTCGTACGCGCGTTCGCCGACGTGCTCGTGAGTTGGCAGAGCCAGCGGCCGCTCGACGCGGAGACCCGCCGCGCGCTGCTGCCGCTGTGCGACCCCCTCGTGCGGGACACCGTCGAGACGGCGCTCTCCGCGCTCAAGACGCGCGGCCTCGATTGGGCGGCCGACCAGTTTCGCGCGCTCGCCCCCAGTGGCAACGTGGCGCGTGCGGCCGCGTTGCTCCACGTGGTCCTGCCCTACGGGCTGTGCGCCGCCGACGGGCGCGTGGCCGAGCGCGTGCGCGTGCTGCTGCGCGGCGAGCGCGTCCGGCCCGTTCCTGCCCCCGAAGGGCCCGCGCTGCCGGCCGTTGAACTCCTGCCGTCCAGTGACGACGACCCGCTCAGCGACCCCCTCATGGCCCTCGGGCGCAAAGAGCGGCTTCTTTTCCAGTACTTGCGGACTCGGGCGGGCCAGCGCGTGCCCTGGCAGGATCTGGCGGCGGCCTACTTCTCCCAGGAGCCGGAAGCCGCCGAAGACGACGAGAAGGCGCTCCGAGCGGTGCGCGCCGCCATCAATCGCATCAACGCCAAACTGGCGCCGGCCGCGGACCAGGCGGGCAGCAAACTCATCCGCTACCGACGCAGCGAGGGATTCTATGTCCATCCGGAATCGCTACGACGCCACGACCGCTAGACGCGTGCGGGCCCCGCGCCCGGCCACTCCCACCGCCGAGCGCGCCGCCGAAGTCGTGGCCCCCGCTCCGGCGGCCGGAAAGGCCGTGCGACGAGAACGGGAACGGCAGGTCGAGCCCGTCCCGGGCGAGCCGGGCCCGGGCCCGCGCGCTCGGCCGCACACCGAGTCGCGGCGCCAGTTGGCGCTCGCCCTGCGGATGCAGCCGAAGGACCCGGAACTCGTGGAGATCATGAAAACGATCGACGAAATCCGGCCGCACCGGCGCGGCGAGTGTGCCGGACGCTACGAGTCTTGCCCGTGGGTGAGCTGCCGCTACCACCTCTACCTCGAGGTGTCGCGCAACGGGTCGATCAAGTACAACTTCCCCGACCTGGAGCCGTGGGAACTGCCGTTCACGTGCGCCCTGGACGTCGCCGACAGCGGCGAGGAACTCCACATGAGCAAGGTCGGCAGCCTCGTTAATCTGACGCGCGAACGCATTCGCCAGTGCGTCGACGCCGCCCTCTCGAAACTCTCGAAACACCGCCACATCTCGGGCGACGAACTGCTGTAGGGCGCTGCCGCGCCGGTTCAGGGCGCGGCCGCTGCCTCGCGTGGCCCGCTCGCCGGCCCCTGCGGTGCGAAGTCGCCGAGGGCCCCCCGCTCGGCCCGCCGCCAAGTCTTCGATTCGCGTTCAAACCAGGCCACGTAGGTTTCGAGGTAGCGCTCGACGAACGGACGGGTGCGCGTGAGGTTCGTCTTTTCGCCGGGATCGGTGGCGAGGTCGAATACCTCGCGCAGGTGCGTCTTGTTGCGGAACCGCACGTACTTGTAGCGGCCAAGCCGCATCGCCACCATCTGGTCGCTCATCGTGGTGAAGGCCGGGAGGGCGACGAGCGGCTCGGGGCCCCGCAGCAGCGGCAGCCGGCTCATGCCTTGCCAGGCGGCGGGCGCCTGCAGCCCGGCCGCGCCGACGAGCGTGGGTGAGATGTCCATGGCCTCGACGGACGTGTGGACGATGCGGCCCGCGGGTACGTAGCCGGGGTAGCGCGTGATCCAGATGACCCGCACGACCTCGTCGTAGAGGCTCAGCACGCCGTGCCCTAGCGTGCCGTGTTCGAGGAAACCCTCGCCGTGGTCGGCCGAGACGACGATGAGCGTCTCGTCGAGTTTGCCCTGGGCCTTCAGGAAGTCGATGAACTTGCCGAAATAGTGGTCGGAGTAGGCCACCGTGCCGTAGTAGAGCGCTTTGAAGAATTCCCACTGCTGGTCGGTGAACCGCTTCGTGCCGGCGTTGTAGCCGTCGGCGAACACGCCGGTCGCGTTCGGGTCGAGCGGCAGTTTCCGCCCGAGTTTGAAAGGCACGTACGGCTCCCAGAACGGGCGCGGCACACGGTACGGATGGTGCGGATCGATGGTCTGGATGTACAGGAAGAACGGCTTGTCGCCGAGCGACAGGATCCACTCGGCGGCGTCGCGCGTGACGCACTCGCCGCGAATCGCCCGCACGCCTTTCTGACGCCCCCAGTCGAGGTCTTTGCCGTAGGCATCGAAGCCGAGGCGGCCCCGGTCGCTCATGTAGTTGTGATAGGCGTCCCAGCCCCGCTTGTAGCCCCAGCGCGCCGTCAAGTAGCCGTTGACGATGAGCCCGGCGGTGGCGAACCCCGCCTTCTTGAAGACCTCTTGGACCACTTCGATGTTGCGCGGCAGCTGGTGGTCGAGGCTGTGGCAGCGGTGCACATCGTTGTAGGTGCTTGAAAACAGGGAGCAACCGGTGGACTTCGAGTAGTTGCCCTGCACCATGTTGCCGGCCATGCTGGTGCCCTCGGCGGCAAACGCGTCGAGGCGCGGCGTCTTGACCGGGCTGTCGGGATTGATGTGGCTGACGCGGTCGCCGCGCAGGGTGTCGATGACGTAGAGGATGACGTTTTTCGGCTTCTGCCACGGCTCGGTGACCTTCGGGGCCGCGGGCGGCGGGGCCGTCAGACGCGGCGTGACGAGCCCGATGTCGCCGGCACCGGCAGCCGCAACGAGGTCGAGTTGCACCACGGTGTCCACGGGCAGCGCCGCCAGATCGAGCTCGGCGGGCGCCCCCGGCTTGATTTCGCCAAGGGCAAACGTCTGTCCGTCTTCGCCGAGGGCCGATACGGTCACCCCGGCGGGCGGGCTTGCGCCGCGCACGCGCACCGTCTCGGCCGCGAGCCGCGAGCCGGCGGGCACCGGCAAGAGGTAGCGCACGCGTTCGCCGCCGATGAGCCACAGCACGTCGGGCTCGTCGCGCGGTCCGCTGAACGCGGCGGCTTCGGCCGGCGTGCCGGGCAGCACGTGCACGCTGTGCAGCAGCAGCAGCGCCTCGGCCGGCACGGGCACTTCGGCGGCCGGCAGTGCCGCGCCCGCCTTGACGATGGCCAGATCGAGCCGATGGCCGCCCGCTTTCGCATCGGCCTCGGTGAGCGCGAAGCGCGCGACCTGCCAGCCGCCCGCGAATTCGACGGTGCCGAGCACGCGGTCGTCCCAGAACACCTTGACGGTGCGGGCCGCGAGCGCCGGCCGGGCCACGACGTCGAGCGTGCGCTCGTCGCCGGCCGTACGCAGTTGCAGCGACGGACGGCGCCCGGTGACGACCCGGTAGCCGACCTGGTCGGGCCCGCGCCCGACCTCGCCGAAGCCCTTGGTCTCGGGCGCGACGTGAGCCAGCAGGCCATCGCCGCCCGCCAGCACGCCGCCGTCGGCGACGGCCCGGGCCCGCACGAGGTCCCAGTAGGCGCTGCGCGCGTCGGAGGCCGGAGCGGCCACCGTGTAGGATGCGAGCAGCGTGGCGGCAACTTTGAGGGCTATCCATTCCATGGGCACGACTCCTCGGGCCGCGGAGCCCGGACAGCGAGGCGCGCGGGATGCTAGCTCAGGGCCGACGAAAAGTCACGTCGAGCAGCGGCGCGGGCTCCGCTGTGGGCGCGAGCGGGCCCGACGTGACAGCGCGCCCCGCGCCCCGTAGGATTTCGTTCTGTCGGGAGGCGCCGTTTCGACCGCGGCGCAGCCTGCCCGCTCCAACCGCGCGGTCCGCGATGTCCGCATCGCCTCGACCGCGCGCCCCACCCGGAAACGCGAGGTGACTCGTGGATGTTCGCTGCGGCTGCGTCGGACCGGGTGTCCGCTTCCCCTTGGGTCGGCTGCACGGTCGGACCCCGCGCCCGCGTCGGGCCGGTGGTACCGCGCTCATGGCGGCCACCGCACTCTGCCTGCTCCTCGGCACGCCGGCACCGCTCCGGGCGGCCAGCGAGGACTGGCATCTCCAGGCCGAGGTCGTCACCGACGTGCCGGTCGACATCGGCGGGCGCATCGCGCTCGAATTCCCGGGCCGGGCCCGGCTCTCGGTCGGGCTCGGCGGGCTTCCCGGCGGCTACGTCTCGCTCGTGAACGCCATCGTGGTGGCGGCGGGCGGCTACGGGGAGAGCACGGCCGAACTCATCCACGACTCGCTCCAACGCTCGCTCGTACTGCGGGTGCACTTCGGCTGGCAGCCATGGCCCGAATACGGCTTCTATTTCGAGGGCGGCTACGGCATGCTGTCGCTTGGCGCGGCGACGAGCCAGGAAGACGTGCTGACCCGCGTCACGGGCGTCAAGTCGCCGCTGATCGAGGAGTTGAGCGCCGGACGCAACTACGGCATCGAGTCACGGGTCCACATGATCGATGTCGAGCTCGGCTGGCAGTGGGTGTTCGTGAAACGCGTGGTCCTGCGGTTGGCGCTCGGCATGGCCGGCACGGTCGGGGCAGAGACGAGCATCTCGCCGCGCTTCAAGGTCACGACCGACGACTCGACCCATCAGTACTGCGACCGGGCCGCACACGAACTCAACGCCATCTACCGCAACTACGTGTTCACGCCGGTGGTGAGCGTGGGGCTCGGCTACCGGTTCTTCTGACGGCCGCGAAAGGGTGCAGACATGCGGGCAGCAGACACGACTCGGGGGGTTCGGCGGCACGGGGCGTGGCTCAGTGTGGCGCTCATCGTGGGCAGCCTTGGGCTCGCCTGTTCGGGAGCGGGGGCCCACGGAGCCGACGAAGGCGCCCCGCCGCCTCCCGATGCCGGGGCCGGCGATGCGGCGCTGGCCGAGCTCGGCCCCCCCGACGCCGCGGCGCCGGACGCGGGCCTGCCCGACGCCGGCACCCCCGACGCGGGGAGCGGGTCCGACGTTTCCCCGGACACCGCCCTGCCCGATGCGACGCCGCCCGAGCTCCCGGAGCCCGACGCCGGGGCCGACTTCGGGCCCCCCGACGCCAGCCTGCCCGACGGCGCCGACACCCCCGACGGCGTTGCCGACGTCGCCCGGCCCGACGGTGGGCGCGACACCGGGCCCGAGCTGCCGCCGTGGCAGGACGTCTCGCAACTCGACCCGAGCGTGCCCATCGCGTCGCTCCGGTTCGAGCCGCCGACGCCGTGGGCCGAGCCCATCGCCGACTACATCGAAGCGGGCCACGCGTCGGTCGGCTCCTGGGCCTTCATGCGCGGCATCCACGACCTCGCGGTGTTCGCGGACCGGCTCTACCTCGGCTACGGCGACGCCAACCTCAACCTCGGCCGCGTCGTGCCCATCACGTTTCGCGCCTTCCCGACGCCGAACCGGGCGGCCACCGAGACCGAATTCACGAGTGCCGAAGAACAACTCGATCACTATCGCGTGTGGGGCGAGCTGCTCTACATGCCGGGGGTCGACGCCACCGAAGACGCCTGGCTCGGCAACGTCTACGTCCGCACGGGCGCGGGGGCCTGGACGAAGAGCCGCACGCTCGAAGGCGGCGTGCACGTCCACGACGTGGCGGCTTTCGGCCCGGCGCTCTATGCGGTGGGCTCGGGAGCCACGCCGGAGGAGTGGGAAGCCGGCGACATCTATGCCCATCTCTGGGTCTCGCCCGACCAGGGTCAGACGTTCGCCATCCAGGCGCGCGAGCACAACGGCGGCCAGGGCGACACGCGCTGGACGCGGCTGCTGCCGGTCGGCGACCGACTCTACCTGTTCGGCTACAAGACGAATGCCGCGGGCTCGACGTACGCGCTGCCGAACGCCACGTTCGACGGCGAAACCGTGACCATGCTTGGCGCGGGCCACCCGCTCGCGGGCACGTTCGCGCTCGAAACCGACGTGCTGCCCGACGGCAGTGGCCTCGTGCGAGGCGTCGACGCCACCGCCGACCCGCTCGTGGCGCGCGTGTGGCACGTGTTCCCGGACGGCAGCGTTCAGCGCGTCGAGGCCCTCGTCGGCCGCACGGTGGCCGACGTCGCGACCCACGCCGAGACCGGCGAAACGCTGCTCGTCACCTTCGACGGCGACGACTACCTGCGTTCGCTCTACCAGACCCGCTTCGATGTGCGCATCGTCGTCACGAGCGACCTTGCGTCCTTCCAGGAACTCACCGCGTTCGAGACCAACATCCCGCCCCGCGCCATCGCCTACTGGCGTGGAGGGCTCTACTACGGCAACGACTGGGGCGATTTGTGGCGCACGCTCGGCGTGCCCGGGGGCGCCGCAGGCGACCGCTGACCGGGCCGCTCAGGGCCGGCGGCGAGGGGCCGAACCGTCGTCTTCCGGGGGGTCGTCGTCGTCATCGGCCTCGCCGGCATCGGCCTCGCCGTCGGCGGTGTCGCCGTCACGGCGCCGCAGCCGCTCCTCGGCTTCGAGCCGCTCGTTCGGATGGGACAGCGTGCCGGAGATAGTGCCGCCGCAGCGCGGGCAGACCGTGGCGTCGGGCGCGAGATCGGCGCGGCAGTCGGGGTCGGAGCAGTAGTCCCAGCGCCGGCGCAGCCCGATGACGAGGCACACCACGAACGCAGCCGCCCCGAGCAGCAGCGCCAGGCGGAACCCCACGCGCGCGCGTAGCAACACCACGAGGAGCACCGCGAGGGCCGCGCCGAGCGCGCCGAACGGTACCGCGCGCGTGCGCCGAATACGGAAAGTGCGCCGGCCGATATTGAGTCCGCGGATGTCGTCGGGGGCCGGTCGCGGACCCTGCGGCTGCGCGTCGTCGGGCCGCACGACACGCAGCTTCGGCGGCAGCGGAACCGGCGCCGCCACGGGAACGAGGCGTTGCGGGGCGATGCCGGGCAAGTCGAGCGTGCGGGCCAGATCGCGCTGGGCCGCCAGCACGCCGCAGGCGGCCCGGAAGAACCCCGCCTGGTTCGTGTGCAAGCGGCCGCCGAGCTGCCGCAACTCCCGGCCCCTGAGGCCGCGTGCCGTGGCCTGCGCCGCCAGCAGGAAGCTCATGGCCTCCGGCGCCAGGTAGCCGACGCGCTGGTGCGACCACTGCGTCACGGCGAACACCCCGTCGAGGCCCCCCTCGCTGCGGTAGCGGTACGAGGCGTTGGTCGTGAGGATGCCGAAGCCGAGGTAGATGGTGGTCACGTCGGTGAGCCGCTCTTCCTCGTCGGCGTCGCCGAGCGCAATCTTGTGGTGGGCGCGAAAGGCGTGCGCCACTTCGTGGCACAGCGTACCCACGAGCGTTGCCGGATCGCCCAGATTGGCCTCGTCGACCCCGAAGAACGCCGTGCCCCGTTCGAGTCCGGCAAACCAGGCCGCGGCCCCCTCGTGGCGCCAGCGCTTCGGTCGCCCGGTCTCGTCGAGTTCGTCGACCACGTCGGGGTTGTCGTAGGTCTGCACGTCGACATCGAGGCTTTTGAGCCCGGCGTACTGCAGGAGCCGACGCAGCAGCGTCTCGACCCCGGCCGCGTCGGGGGTGAACGGATCAGGAAACGCCTGCCCATCGGGGGTGAGCAACGGCGCCTCGAGGAAATGGCGCGCGCCCAGCGCGCGGTTCAGGTCGCCGAGCGCGCCGAGCAGCCAGGCCTGTTCTTCGGGCGGGGGCAGCAAAGCCGCCATGGGAGCCTCCGTGTGCGCCGCGGCAAGGGCGCCGCGCCGCGCGAATCCTACACCGACGCCGGGGCAGCCGGCAGCGGGCTACTCGGCGATGGGGGGCACGCTGCCGAGCAGCGGCCGGGTGACGAGTTCGAGATGCACGAGCCACTCGCGGTTGCCGGCCGCCCCTTCGACCGGCGATTCGATGTGGCCACGCACGGCGAAGCCCACTTTCTCGGCCCGCTTGCGAAAGCGCGCGAGCGCGAAGCGCCGCAACGGCCGGCTCGCCACGACCCCACCGGCGGGCACGAGCGCCTTCGGCAGTTCGAACTGCGGCTTGACGAGCACAACCCCGTGGGCGCCGGGGGCGAGCCGCAGCGCAATGCCGCGCAGCATGACGCGGGCCGAGCAGAAACTGACGTCGAGCGTGAAGAAATCGAACGGCCCCGGGGCGATGCGCAGCGGCAACGTCTTGAAATGGGCGTTTTCGAGACTCGTCACGCGCGGATCGGCCAGCAGGGCCGGCCGCAGCTGCCCGTGGCCGACGTCGATGGCCGTCACGTGGCGGGCGCCGTGGCGCAGCAGACAGTCGGTGAATCCGCCGTGGCTCGCGCCGACGTCGAGGGCGTTGCCCGACGCGACGCGCGGCCCGAGGGCGAAGGCTTGCAGGGCGGCTTCGAGCTTGTCGCCGCCACGGCTCGCGAAGGCCGGCGGTGCGGGAGCCACGGCGGGCTGGGCGGCGTGGGGCGCCGGGGGAACCGCAGGCCGCGGGCGCACGGTCGACGCCGGGCGCCGTTCGGCGGCGACCGCGGGCGGTGCGGCGCGCGACGGGCTCGAACGGCGCGGGGGTGGCGAACGCCGGTCACGTGGGGGCATGGCTTCCCTTCCTCGGGCCGGTGCTCTGCCGGCCGCCAAACCCTGGCACCGGATGGCGCGCCTGTAAAGCGTCCCCTGTGGCCGCGCCGCCGACGGGCGCCTCAAATCGTCGGGTCGACAAGGAGACCCGACGATTTGGGGGACGCCGGGCGCGCTTGCATTTCGGGGATCGCGCAGGTTCAATGGGTGGCGGCGCGCGGGTCTCCGACGCGCCCACGCACGGAGGACGGCATGAGTACCGGCTGGCGACGAGCGGGCGCGTGGCTTGGCATCATCTTCTGGCTCGCCACGGGCTGCGACAGCGCCGTCGACGCGACGACGCCCGAACTCGTGCAGGTGCCCTGCGACGAGCTCGGCGGCTGCCCGGCGGGCTACGCCTGCACGGGGGGCCGGTGCGTCTCGCTGCCTGACGGCGGCGCCGACGCGGCCTCGCCGGCCGACGCCCGCGGTGGCGACGCGTGCGTGCCCAGTTGCACGGGGCGCGAGTGCGGGCCCAATGGCTGCGGCGGACTTTGCGGCGCGTGCGGCCCGGGGCTCACGTGCACGGCCGCGGGGCTGTGCGGCAGCGAACCCTGCGAGCCCGACTGCACCGGCCGCGAATGCGGCCCCGACGGTTGTCAGGGCAGCTGCGGCGGCTGCCCGGCGGGACACGCGTGTTCCGCGGCCGGGCTCTGCGAGCCCGAGGCCTGCGAGCCCGACTGCGCCGGCCGCGAATGCGGCCCCGATGGCTGTGGCGGCGTCTGCGGCGCCTGCCCTGCCGACTTCCACTGCACGGACACGGGGTTGTGCGAGGGCGGCCCGTGCCTGCCCGACTGCACCGACCGCGAATGCGGCCCCGACGGCTGCGATGGGGTCTGCGGCATCTGCGAGCCGGGCGAATCATGCACCACCGCCGGGCAGTGCAGCCTCGAGCCGTGCGAGCCCGATTGCGCCGACCGCGAATGCGGTCCCGATGGCTGCGACGGGGTCTGTGGCGCGTGTGCGGCCGGCGAGTTCTGCCTGGCGGGGCGGTGCCAAGCCGCCGAATGTGGCGTCACGCCGCCCAGCTACGAGGGGCAGCTCGACACCGAGGCCGCGCCCGTCACCTTCGACACGGTGGCGGTGGCGGTCGGCCACAAGCGCGACATCGACCCGTGGGAAGACGGCTGCATCACCTCGATCGTGATCGATTTTGCGCTTGGCGAAGGCTGCGCGCTGCACATCGAGGCCGGCGCGGCCTACGACCGCGACAACGGGTTGCGCATCACTGCCCTCGCGTTCAGCGCCGACTCCCAATGCCCGGGGTTCGCCGACGAAGCCGAGGGGCTCTACACCGACGTCACCGGGCTCAGTCAGGCGACCGTCACTCCGGACGTCGTGCGCGTGCCCGACCGCAACGCGGCCGAGTCGTGTCTGCTCACGACGTTCACCGTGCGCCTGGCCGGCGTACTCAGCGACCCGCTGCTCGGCCGCAGTCTGTTCATCGAGCCCTCGACGCTGCGGGTGGGCGGGGCGTTCCTGTCGGTCGGATCCACGTCGGCGTCATGCCCCTGTGTGCCCGACTGCGCCGAAAGGGAGTGCGGCGCCGACGGCTGCGGCGGCCAGTGCGGCAGCTGCGGCTCCGGGAGTCTCTGCGACGCCGAGGCGGGCACCTGCCGCTGCGTGCCCGACTGCGACGGCCGCGAGTGCGGTGATGACGGCTGCGAGGGCCAGTGCGGCAGTTGCTGGTTTGGCACGCGCTGCGCCGAGGGCCGCTGCGTCCCGTGTCAACCCGACTGCGCCGGCCGGGAGTGCGGCGACGACGGCTGCGACGGCCAGTGCGGCAGCTGCGGCCCGAACGAACGGTGCACCGACGGGCAATGCATCTGCGTGCCGAGTTGCGTCGACCGGCAGTGCGGCGACGACGGCTGCGGCGGCTCCTGCGGCAGCTGCCCCGCCGGGCTGTTCTGCGTGCACGGCCGGTGCGGCGCCTGCGAGCCCGACTGTACAGACCGCGTGTGCGGCGACGACGGCTGCGGCGGCTCCTGCGCCCCCGGATGCATCAATGCGGGCGACGTGTGCCTCGGCGGCAGCTGCCAGAGCTGCGCCGTCGGCTGCACGGGCGCCGACCTGCTCATTGCGGTGCAGTGGTCGCCCGAAAGCGATATCGACCTGCACGTTGTCGACCCGTCGGGCGAGGAAATCTTCTACGGCCACCGTCAGTGCACGAGCGGCGGCACGCTCGTTCGGGAGTCGAACGCGGCCTGCCAGTTCGACTTCGTCAACACCGAGATTGCGTACTGGCCGGCCGACGCGGCCCCTGCCGGCACCTACCACGTGTTCGTCGACCTCTGGGACGACTGCAACCTGGGCGCGGCCTCGTACACCGTCACCGTGCGCAGCTGCGGCCTCGACACGCACTACACGGGCACGCTGCAACCCGAACAGGCCAACGGCGGTGCTGCCTGCTGCCAGGCCACGCAGCCGCCCACCCCCATCGGCGGACCCGCCGATTGCATGCCGGGCGACTGCACCTACGTGGTCGCCTTCGATCACCAGCCCTGCACCGCGCTACCTTAGTGCCCCGACATGGGTCTCTCCGAAAGCGCCCTCGAAGCCGTCCACGAAACGCTTGCCGCCGCGCTGCCCGGCGCGGCGCTGCAACGCATCGAACAGCCGAACGACCGCTGCATCGTCCTGACCTGGCGCCTCTATCCCGCGGGCCGACGGCCCGAAACGCGCCGCCTGCTGTGCGACGTCACGGCCGGAGCTGCGCGGGTCCACTGGACGAGCGCCAAAATCCCGAACCCGCCGACACCGCTCGCCTTCGCCCAGAAACTGCGCCACGACCTGCAGCCGGCGCAGGCGCTCTCGGTCGAACGGCCCTACGCCGACCGGGTGCTGGTGTTCACGCTCGCGACGCGGGCCGGGCCGCGCCGTCTCGTCGCCGAGCTGAGCGGGCACCACGCCAACGTGTTCCTCGTCGATGACGAGCTGCGCATCCTGGCGAGTTTGCGGCCGAGCGCCTCGCGGCGCCGCGATCTCCGCGTCGGCGAGGCGTACGTGCCGCCGCTCACGCCCGACCAACCGTTGCCGCGGCCGCCCACGCCGGCCGACGAACCGCGCGGCGAGGCCATCCACGCCTGGCTCGACCGGTGCTACGAGCAGCACACCCGCGCGGCCGAGCACGCCGCGCGCCGCGCCGCGCTGGCCCGCGCACTGCGCAAACGGGGGGCGTTTCTGGCACGCAAGGCCGACCGCATCCGGCCCGAACTCACGGCGGCCGAGGGGGCTGCGCAGTTGCGCCGCGAAGCCGACACGCTGGCCTGCCACCTCCACGCCGTGCCGCCCGGGGGGGTCGCCGAGGTGCGCCTCGTCGACCCGTGCCAGCCGGAGGCCCCGCCGCTCGTCATCGCGCTGCGCCCCGAATGGAGCGCCGTGCGCAACATGACCTGGCGCTACGAGCGCGCCAAGCGGCTCGACCGCGCGCGCGCCGCCATCGCGGCCCGCCTTGCGGCCGTCGAGGCCGAGGCGGCGGCGGTGTTGGCGGCCGAAGCGGCGTTGGCCGCCGAGGCCGACGAGCGCTCGGACGAACAGCACCTAACCGCGCTCGAGACCGAGGCCCGGCGGGCCGGCTGGCTCGGCTCCCGCGGGGTGGGCCAGCCGGGCGCAAAACGGCGCAACCCCCTGCCCCGACTGCCGTATCGCGAGTACCGGGCGCACGACGGAACGCCCATCTGGGTCGGCCGCGGCGGCGCCGACAACGGACAGCTCACGTTCCGTCTGGCACGCGGCAACGATCTCTGGCTGCACCGCCGGGGCTACGCCGGCAGCCACGTCGTCGTCCGCACCGTGCGGGGCCGCCCAACGTCGCGCGAGACGCTGCTCGACGCCGCCGTGCTCGCCGCCCACTTCTCGAAGGGGCAGACCGACAGCCTGCTCGAAGTCGACGTGACGCCCGTCCACAACCTGCGCCGCGCGCGGGGGGCCCCTCCGGGTCAGGTGCTGGTACTGCGTTCCGAGACCCTGGCGCTGCGCCCCGACCCGGGCCGCCTCGCCCGGCTGCTCGCGACCGGGTCGACCGATCCGGAAGGCGGACCCCCGGGCAGTGGAACGCCATGAACCGGCGCCTGCTTGCGCCGGAAGCGCCCGGGCACGGCTTCGGCGCGGGTCGGCCTTTGCGCCCGCGCGCCTTTCTGGCTATGAATCCGCCAGAGGTCGACCGGAAACTGGAGGATCCCGCGTGCACGGCGACGACGAACGTTTGGACTGGCAACTCATCGCCCCCGTCCGACCGGGTAGCGAACGACAGTTCGAGGCCCTGAGCCGCCAGCTCAGCGCCATCGAAGCCCGCGCAGGCGCCGACGGGCCGCTCTCGGGCGACGAACGCGAACGCTACGAAGACCTGCTCGGCCGCGTGCAGGCTTGTCTGATGACGCCGTGCGAGTCGGTGGGCGCGCCGCTCACGCGCGAGGCGAGCGGCTGGGAACACGCGGCGATCGACGACTTCGAATACGAAGACACCGACCACGATCTCGACGAGTACTTACAGCGGCGCGGCAGCGAAGCCGACTGCGCGCGCTGTCCCTACGGCACGCCCTACTCCGAGCCGCCCATGCTCCCCTGCGAATTCGCTGCCGGGCGCCTTCGCGAAGTCCTGCCGGAGGGGCCGCTGCGCGACCGTGTCGGGACCGAGATGGAACCGAGCGACATGCTCGCCTTCGCCTCGAGTCTCGAAGCCGAGTTCGAACGCAACACGCTGTGCCGCGTGCCCGGTCTCGACGGCGCCGACTACGTGAGCAAGGCCGTGTTGTTCTTGCGTTTCTGGGCAGAGCGAGGGTTTGCGCTCGCGCCGTGCGCGCCCCCTCCCGAAGAACCCGAGGCGGACGTCGACGAGGCCGAGGAAGACGCCGGGCTGCTCGAAGCCGAACCCGACGCGTGCACGCGTCCGGGCCGGCACACCGCCCACTGAGCGCCAGGCCGAACGCCGGCGCTACCCGCCGAACACGCGCACGAGCGCGGCGAGCGCGGCCTGCACCTCGGCGAGCACTTTGCGGCTGGCGAACGCCTCGTCGGCGGGGTCGAACATGCGCCCGACATAGATGTCCGACTCGCTCGCCCGCCAGCGGCGCACGAGGTCGCCGTCGAGCCGTTCGAGGGCACTGCCGGGCTCGGCCAGCGTCGCCGTCCCGCCCACGTCGAGACGCATCTTCAAGTTGACGAGCGCCTGCCGCTCGCGCACCACGGTGTCGAGGAACAGCCCGCGCTCTTCCGCCGTGGCGTCGACGCCCAGGCCGACGCACGGGTAGACGCCGCGGTCGAAGTCGAAGGTGACGTAGAACGTGACCCGCCGGCTTCCGGGGGAGGCGAAGAACAGGTAGTCCTTGCCCGCTTCCATGCTCCATTCGATGGCGAGGCCGGGGCGCTCGACGAGCAAGAGGTATTCGAGCTCGCCAAGAAGCAGCAGGGCCGTCTCCTTGACGGCCGCCTCGGTCTCGGCGCGGTTGCGGAGAAAGCGAAAATACGCCCGCTCCGACTCACTGAATCCCGGAAACGGCTTCATGCTTGACCTCTCGGCGGGCCTGCGCCCGCTCCGCGCGTGCGGCGCCAGCCCGCGGGTTCAGGAACGCTGCCCCCCAGCACCGAGTTGGAAGGCATCGTGCAGCAAACGCACCGCCAGCGCTTCGTGGGCGCCGGCCACGAGCACCGAGATGATCGTGTGCGAGTCGACGGACTGCAAGATGGGGATGCGCGCGTCGGCAAGCGTCCGGGTGATGCGCGCCATCACGCCCGGGACGCCGTGGATACCGCCGCCGACCACCGTCACCTTCACGCACGGTTCGCGAAAGTCGGCGGCGAGTCCGAGCCCCGTGACGGCCTCGGCGACCTGCGGCCGATCGCGCTCTGCAAAGGTGAACGCCAGCCGATCGGGCAAGACGTTGATGAGGTCGAGACTCACGCTGCGCCCGGCAATTTCGCCGAAGACCCCGGCGGCGCGTTCCGGCTCCGTGGCGAAGTCGGCGCCGTGCACGGTGGCCTGGCAGAGCGGCCCCGTCGAGGTGACCGCCGTCGCCAGCACCTCGATGGGCCGTTCGAGACAAGGCTCGCCTGCCCTGTGGCCGCCGATGCGGGTGCCCGCCGACTTTGAGAACGTATTGAGAATGCGCACTTCGATCCCGTGGCGAGCAGCGATTTCGGCGGCGCGGGGGTGGAGCACACGCGCCCCATGCTGCGTCAAGTCGCCCGCCTCCTGGTAGGGCAATACGGGGATGAGGCGGGCGTCGGGCACGACACGCGGGTCGGCGCTGAACACGCCGTCGACGTCGGTGAAGATCTCGACGGCCTCGGCCTTCAAGGCCGCGCCGACGGCCACGGCCGTCGTGTCGCTGCCCCCGCGGCCGAGGGTTGTGATGGCGCCATCGGGCCCCACGCCCTGAAAGCCGGGGACCACCACAACTTTGCCCTGCGCGAGGTGGCGTTCGATGGGCGCGCAGTCGATGTGCGTGATGCGGGCCGCCTGGAACGTACCGTCGGTCCAGATGCCGGCCTGGCTGCCGCGCACGGAGACGGCCGGCAGGCCGCTCGCGACGAGTTGCGCAGCCAGCACGGCCGCGGCCAGGTCCTCCCCGCAGGCGACCACGGCGTCGGTCTCCCGCGGCGAAACCCCGGGGCCACCGGCGGCGGCCAACGTGAGCAGGGTGTCCGTCGCGTACGGCGCCCCGGCGCGCCCCATGGCCGAAACGACCACGACGAGCCGGAAACCGGCCTCGTGGCGCTCGGCGATGCGCTCGATGGCCCGGCGCCGCGCCTCGACGTCGGCCACGGACGTTCCGCCAAACTTCACGACGAGTGTGCTCGCCACGTGCGCTCCCTTGGGTTCGAGTCCGGTACACCGGGACGCCCGCGCGGCGCGTGGGGTCCGCTGTTTGGCAGCGCCGCTCCACGCGGCACGGCCCGAGGCGAAGACCTCGTGCGCCCGAGTTCCGTGAGGCGCTTCGGCTGCCGGCTTTGGCTGCGCCACGGGCGGCCCGGGCCGGAGCGACGAGGTCCAGCGGGCAGTGAAACCCAAGTTGGACGAGAAGTCCAAAAAACGAGCCCACGCTAGGCCGACGCCAACGACAACCGACGGAATTCACAACGATCGCACGCAGGACCCGGACTGGCACGCGCCCTGCACTCCCCGCGGCCGGAAGGGAGGGCCGGCATGTTGTCCGAGCAATCCGGTGTCACTCCGCGCGAACGCGCGCCCGTCGGGGGTCCAGAGCGGCCCATCGCGCCGACCGCCGGGCCACGCGAGGCCGACCCGAACTCGGTGCCCGGCGTACCGATCCGAGGACACCGCCCAAAGGATGCCGAGGCGCCGCGCGGCGATTCCGAGCGACCCGCCAGGGCGGTCCCGCAGAGGAACGCGCTGAAGGCAGCGCTGGCGCCCGACGCGGCGGGACTCGGCCAGAGCCTGGGTGCGCTCGATGACGCGGGCCTGCTGGCGCTCGTCTTGGGGCTGCCGGCCGGGTCACCGACAGCCCGGCGGCTGCTCCGCCGGTTCGGCCGGCTTTGCGAGTTGCCGTCGCGCTCGGCGCGCGAGATCGCCGCCGTGGCCGGGCTCGGTCAGGCGCGTGCGCAACGGCTGCTCGCCGCGCTCGAGTTGGGGCTGCGGGCCACCCACGAGTTTCGCCCGGGCGACAGTGTGTGTTCGAGCCGCGACGTGTATCGGCGCCTGCGCCGCCTCGCGGTGCTGCGGCGCGAGACGTTCTGGCTCGTGGCACTCGACACGCGGCACCGCGTGCTCTGCGAGGTGCGCGCGGCCGAGGGCGCCCTTGCCCACTGCGCCGTGACGCCCCGCGACGTGTTTCGCCCCCTGCTCCAGGAAGGGGCGGCGGCCGCCATCGCCGTACACAACCACCCTTCGGGCGATCCGACGCCGAGCCCCGACGACCTCGCGCTGACCGAGCGGCTGGTCGAAGCCGGGCGGTTGCTCGGCGTGCCGTTGCTCGACCACGTCATCATCGGCGCCGGCACCTATCGCAGCCTGCACGACACCGGCTTCATGGGGGCCTCGGCGCTCCGCGCGCCGAGCAACGGGGGAGGCTATCGGTCTTTGGGGGCGATGGGGGCGGCGGGGGGCGCGGGCGCCGCTGGGTCGGCGGGTGCGGGGGCGGGAACGGCCGGCTCCGCGGCCGGCGCCGAGATCGGAAGAGCACACGTCTGAACTCCAGTCACGAACAGGCATCTCGTATGCCGTCTTCTGCTTGAAAA
>CAYRCM010000053.1:0-20976 GCA_964422715.1 uncultured Myxococcales bacterium
CCCGTTGACGCTGCGCCCGACGCCCACGCCGACGCCCCGGCGCCCGTTGACGCTGTGCCCGCCGACGCTGCGCCCGACGCCGATGGCTGGGTCGGCGGGTGCGGCAACGGCGTCGTCGACCCGGGCGAAGCCTGCGACGGCGCCGAGCTCGCCGGCCAAGGCTGCGCCGACCTCGGCTTCGTCGCGGGCACGCTCGCCTGCGCAGCCGACTGCGTCTTCGAGACCTCGGGTTGCACGGGCGAACCGTTTGCGCAGGTCGAGGGCGGCGGCCAGCCCGGGGGGCCCGAGTACGCCTTCCTCATGCAGCGATTCGAGACGACCAACGCCGAATTCGCGGCGTTTCTGAACGCCGCCGAGGCCGACCCGGGCGCTCCGGGCGGCGAGCACCTGGCCTTTTTCGCCAATGGCGACGTCCGCATGCGCCCGGGCGGGCTCTACAAGGACACGCTGTTCCAACGCGACCGCAGCCGCCTCGGCTACACGGCCGAGGCCGCGCCGGGCGAACGCTACGCGCCCGCCGCGGGCTTCGCGGAGCACCCCGTCACGGGCGTCACCTGGTATGGCGCCGCGAAATACTGCAACTGGCTCAGCGCCGTGGCGGGCCTCGGGCCCGCCGAACGATGCTACGCCGAAGGCCCGGCGCCTGCCGACTGGCGCCCGGCCCACCTCACGGCCGCCGCCTTCGCCGACGGCCTCGACGCGAGCGAACGCGCGGCCTGGGTGCGCGACTGCCGCGGCTATCGCCTGCCGCTCGACGACGGCCTCGCGACGGCCGGCCCCTTCAACGAGTTCTACGTGGCCGCGGCCTGGAACGGCGCGGCGAACACGCGGTACGCCTTCGGCCGCGACACGATCGACGGCGCCGACGCGAACTACCGCGACAGCACGCCGCCGTTCGAAGACACCACCCCGGTGGGCTTCTACGACGGCACGAGCCCGGCGGGCTTCGCGACCCGGGCCAACGAAAACGCCCACGGTCTTTTCGACCTCAGCGGCAACGTGCGGGAATGGACGAGCGACCCCTTTGCCGCGGGCGGCGCGGCCATGAGCGTGCGCGGCGGGCGCTTCAACGACTCGGAAACGGCCGTGCGCTGTGAGGCGCGGGCGCAGGCAACGCCGAGTGCCCGGGCCGTCGACCTCGGCTTTCGGCCGGTGCGGGTGGTGCGCGCCGAGCCGCCCGCGGCCCCGGATGGGCTGGCATTCACGGAGCTGACGGCGAGCTCGGTGCGCCTCACCTGGGTCGACCGCGCGTCCGACGAAACGGGCTTCCTCATCTCGCGCTTGGCCGCCGGCGAAACCGACTTCACGCTCGTGCACCGCACGGCTGCCGACGTCACCGAGTGGACCGACACGCGGCTCCAGCCCGAGTCGCGCTACGCCTACCGCGTCGAGGCCGTGAACTTCTTCGGCGTCTCGCCCGCGGCCGCGACGGGCGTTGTCACGACGCTCGCCGCGGAGCCGCCGCTCGGGCCGACGTTCCTGTGGCTCCAGGCCGCCGGCTACGACGCGGTCGCCCTCGAATGGGACGACCCGAGCAACACCGAATGGGGCTACGCCATCGCACGCCGCGAGGGCGACGCCGGCGACTGGGCCTGGCTCGATCCGGTCGGGCCCGACGAGACGAGCGCCCTCGACGTCGGCCTCGACCCCGACCGCCGCTACTGCTATCGCGTCTTCGGCGAAAACGCGCTCGGGCTGTCGCTCGACTACGCCGAGGGCTGCATCACGCTGCGCGAGTCCTGTACCTATGCAGCGCCGGCGGCGCTCACGGCCGATTGGGCGCAGGCCGGGCTCGGCGCGCACGCCATTCCCGAGTTCGCCGACGTCGTCGACGTCACGGCGTTCGGCGCCGACCCCGCGCCCGACACCGACGACACGGCGGCCGTGCTCGCGGCTGTTGCCACGCTCGACGGCCACGGACAGGTGCTCTTCTTTCCGCCGGGCGACTACCTGCTGCGCGACCGCATCCACGTCCGGCACTCGAACGTGCTCGTGCGCGGGGCGGGGGCCACGGCGACGCGGCTGCGCTTCGAGGATCTGGCGAGCGCCGTGCCGGGCTGGCACCGCCACGGCATCTACGTGCAGGGCAGCGTCGACGACTCCCGGCGCGTCGGCGCGAGCGCGCTCGAAAAGGGCACCGACGCGTTCACCGTGGCCGACCCGACGGGCTTTGCGGCCGGCGACACGGTGGGCATCTATGATGGCGGCAACGCATCCATCGGGCAGCTCGCCGTACTCACGGCGGTCGTCGACGGGCAGATCCACCTCGACCGCCCGCTGCGCTTCTCGATGGCGACGGCCGAGGTGCGCAACCGCCGCGGCGGGCTTCGAGACATCGCCATCGAAGATCTGAGCCTCGAGATGGCCGACCCCGATGCCGTGGCCAACATCTACCTCGAATCCGCGCGCCACTTCCGCATCGCGCGCGTGGCGAGCACCATGGCCTGCACGGCGCACGTGTACCTCGCGCGCTGCCTCGACGGCGAGGTGCGCGCATCGCTCTTCGACAACGCGTTTTCGCACGGCGGCGGCGGCAACGGCTACGGCGTCAACGCGCTCCACTTCAGCGGCGACTGCCTCGTCGAAGACTGCATCTTCTTGCGCCTGCGCCATTCGATGCAGGTCGGCACGTCGGCCAGCGGAAACGTGTTCGGCTACAACTTCTCGACGTTGCGCATCTCGCAGAGCGGCCCGAACGAGCCCGACCTCATGTGCCACGGCGACTACAGCGCGTTCACGCTGTTCGAGGGCAACGTGGCCGAACGCTGCGCCCAGCCTTCGGCTTCGCACAGCAACGACGGGCCCATCACCACGCTGCGCAACCGCATGCGCGCCTTCGGCATCGATGTGAACGTCGATGCGACCGACGCCGACCCCTGCGTGCTCGGCAACGTGTTCACCGACGGCGCCTCGCTGCGCCTCGTCAATCCCGCGGGAGCGGTCGTGCACGGCAACGCGACGGCGGGCACGGCCGATTTCGCCCCGGGGCTCTGCCCGTTTCTGCCGCCCTCGCTCTACCGGACGAGCAAGCCGGACTTCTTTGGCGAACTGCCCTGGCCGCCGTTTGGCCCCGAGGACCCGAGCGGGCTCGGCACGATCCCGGCCATGCTGCGCTACGAGTCGGGGCTCTACGTGCCGGAACCGCCCGCAGAACGGTAGGAGCCAGAAGCGCGGCCAATCGCGCGGGTCCGCGGGCGCTGCCGGCGCCGGCGCGCGGTGCGGGCGGCTCAGGGCAACGTCGGCTCGGCGAGCTCGTCCCGGAGCGCCTCGAGCAGTGGGTGGCGCAGGCCCGCCGGGGCGTCCGCGAGAAAGCCGGCGGCCAGATCCCAGACGATGAGGCCGCCGAGCCCCTCGCGGCGTACGTAGGCGACCTTCTCGCGGCAGGCGCGGGCGTCGTCGAACGACACGAAGCGGTGGTCGTCGGGCCCGCCGGCCGTGACCGTCAGGTAGGGCACGGCGGCGTCGGGGTCGAAGCGGTAGGCCGGGTGCTCGGTGGGGTCGACGCCGAGGCCGAAGTCGGCGACGAGGTCGCGGTAGGCGATGGCCGCCGCCGTTGGCACATGGGCCTCGTGCCACCGCTGGCGCGGCGCGCTCACCCCGGCGGTCGGGTCGACGCTGCCGTCGGCGTTGACGAGCCGGCCACCGCTCCAGATGCGGCCCTGAAACGACGTGCCGATGCCGAGCTTCGCGGCGGGCACGCCGGCGTCGAGAAACCGCGCGATCTCCCCGGCGGCCGACGGCAGCGGCCCGCCGGTCGAGGGGAACGTGTGGCCGCCGTTCGTGAGCGGCGCGTTGTGCCACGTGACCCAGCCGGGCCAGGGGCCGCTCAGGTCATAGGTCATCACGTTGAGTTGGTCGAAGTGGTCGGCGAGGGCCGCGAAGAGGGCGGGCTGGTTCGTCATGAGGGCGGCCGTGAGCAGCGGGCGCGACACGATGGGCCGCTCGCCGGGGTAGTCGGCAACGACGTCGACGGCGGCGAGCGCGGCCGCGAGCGCCTCGATGAACGCGGCGTAGTTCGTGCGGTCTTCATCGCGGATGGGCTCCATGTCGATGTCGAGCCCGTCGAAGCCCCAGCGCGTCAGGACGGCGACGAGGTTCGCAACGAGGGTGTCGCGGACGCCCGGCGCGATGGCCTGCTGGAAGGCCGTGTTGCCCCAGCCGCCGATCGACAGCAGGATCGGCACGCCGTTCGCGTGGGCGGCCGGGACGATCTCGGCGAGACGTTCGGCATTCAGGTTGTCGTACGGTTGGATGGGTCCCACGCTGCCGTCGGCAAACGCCCCGGCGACGAAGTAGATGAGGTGCGTGAGCGCTCGCCAGTCGATGTCGGCCGTGCGCAGGTGGCCCCAAGCGCCGCCCGGTTCCACGTAGTGTTCCCAGGCGGGCAGGTAGCCCGTGACCCAGACGTCCGGCGCGGCCAGGCAAACCCCGGCCTGGCAGACCGCGGCGCCGGGACACGTGCCGCAGACGCCGCCGCAGGCGTCGGGGCCACAGACGCGCCCGGCGCAGTCGGGTATGCAGGGGGCGGGGTTCCAGCCGAGCTGCTCGCCGAGCGCGGCGACGACGTGGTCGGCGATCTTGGCGTGCCCGAGTCTGGAGGGGTGCGTGCGGTCGCCGCTGTAGTCGATCGCGTCGTCGTTGAGCCACATGCCATCGTTGCTGAAATTCGGCCGCGGGTTCAGGAAGAAGATGCGCGTGTCGCCGGCCGCGACCCGCTCGGCGACGACCTGGGACATCACCGCGTTGCCCCGGTCCCACTTGCCGTGCGGCGCCCAGGTTTCGTCGGGCAGGAGGATGCCGAGGACGAAGATGGCGGTTTCCGGGGCTGGGTAGTGGGCGCGCACGAGGTCGAGGAATTCGTGGTAGCGCGCCGCGAAGGCGGCATCGAAGGCGAGTGCCTCGGCGCCGCTGCCGGCCGGGGCCGTGATGTAGTCGTTCGTGCCGATGGCGAACAGCACCGCGCCAGGCACGGCCCCGAAATCCCAGGGCACGCGCGCCTCGCGGTCGTTGTAGTCCCAGGGTAGGCCCGGGGCGGCCGACCAGCCGGGAAAATGGGTCCACTGGTACTCGTCGACCATGGTGATGACGTGGCCGTACTCGACCTGGCCGGTTCCGTAGAGGTTTTGGTAGAGCCCCTGACCGGAGTGCGCGACGACCGACCACTCGGCGCCGACCCGCAGCGCCGTCTGCACGCACCAGGCGCTCATGGCACTGTTCGTGTCGCGCGAGTTGCCGGGGCCGTCGGCGGCGAAGCCGGCGGTGATGGAGTCGCCCATGCACTCGAGGCTGCGCGGCGCGGGCAGCGCGGGTGCGACGAGCGTGCCGTTTTCGACGATGAAGCCATGGAAGGCGTACATGCCGAATGAGCCCTCCGAGCGACGGTAGACGGCGACCTCGTGTTCGCCCGGCGCGAGACAGGTGGCGAGGGTGGCCGTGAAGGGCGCGCCGGCCTCGCTGTCCTGACGCAGCAGTTGCAATGCCCCGCCGTCGACCTGATAGAGGTAGTCGGAACCGGAACTCGCGAGCCGGACCCGGATGCCCGTGCCGGCAAAGCGCGCCCGCAGATAGGTGCCGCTCCAACTCGCGGCCGGTGTCTCGGGGAAGGTCTCGCGATCCCAGCGGCCGAAATACTGGATGTTCGGATCCTCGGGGCCGAACGCGGTCGTGACAACCTCGGGGCAGGCTTGCGGCGCGTCGCCGCCGCCGGCGTCGGGCGGGGCGACGTCCGGCAGCGGGGCATCCGGCGGGCCGGCGTCGGGGGCCGCGGCGTCGCCGGGCGCGTCGAGCACCGCGTCAGGCAATCCCGCGTCGGACGGGCCGGAGTCGCGTTCGGCGTCGGCAACGGCGTCAGGCAGTAGCGCGTCGGGCCACCCGGCGTCGGGGGGCGCAGCGGCGTCCAGCGCGTCAGGCCCTGCGTCACGAAATCCGGCGTCGGGGGCGCCGGCATCCGGGGCCGTGGCATCGGATCGCGCGGCGTGGCCGGCCGCGTCGCCGCCGGCCACGCATGCGCCGAGCGCGCACACGAGGCCCGCGGGACAGGGCGACAGAAAGACGTATTCCCCCCGCAGGCAGACCGCGACGGCGCCCGCGGGGTCGCAGCGCCGTTCGCCCTCGGCACAGGCGCCGGGCGACGGCTGCCCCGCCTCGCCGCAAGCGGCGAGCAGCAGCAGAAACAGCCAGGCCGCAGAGCCGGTCGGACGGGCGCGGCGGCCCGCCGTGGCGTTACCGTGGGAATCGAGGCGCAAGGCGTCGCTTCGGGGCTTCATGCGCGTCACCTCCGGACGGCCAGTATCGGGTCTGCGGCCGGCGGGAGCAAGCGGGGCGAGGCCGCGGGGGGAGTCGGAAGCGCCCGATCGACCCGGGGAAGCGACCTGTGCACCACGATTCCGACCGCGGCGACGCGAGAGGCATCCCGTGTTGCTCGGCAGCGCGAACTCGCTCCAGGTCCAGGCCAATCCCGCCTGGCGCGGTCGCGGTCGCGCGGCACCGGCGAGCAGGGAGGAACGGGCAGCAGATGGGCGCCTTGACCCCGGGGTGCCCCCTCCGCGCGCCGGCTGCAATCGCCCCTCCGGCAGCCATGGGGGCGCAAGGCGGTCGAGGAGCCCGTACCGGCCGCCCGAGCGGCCGAGGCCGCCTGGCCGGGAGTACGGTCCCGCACCCGCGGCGCCGCGCACCGTTGCCGCCTCCCGGAAGACGCCGCCCTTGCAGCCGCCTCGCGACGCGCGGAAGATGAGGCATACGCGGGGTGCCGAGCCATGGCGGAACCCCACGCTGCACCGGCGTTTCGGGGTCCCAAAAGGAGGCGACGATGCAAGACGGGAAGTGGCGTGGGCGTGGAACAGCGCTTGTGGTTCTCGCCAGCCTGCTCGGCTTCGCGCCGGTCGGGTGCGAGCCCGGCGGCGGCTCCGACCAGGTGGGGTGCGCGTGCCCCGACGGCGATGCCGCCGTTGCACCGGAGGCCGAGGTTCGGGCGGGCACGGGCGACGGCGCAGAGGCAGACGGCCGGCAGGGCGAGGCGGACGCCGCCAGGACCGACGGGCCAAGGCCCGAAACCGACGACTCTGGAACAGGCGACGGGGTCCTCCGGCGCCCTGAGGCCGGGGCGCAGGACGCCGCCCACGCGGACGGCGCTCCCGCGCCGGATTCCGGCAACGGGACCGACGCGCCGCTGGATGGGCCCCCGGATTGGACAGGACGCGACGCCGGCGCGCCCGACCCGGGCCGCGCCGAGGCGGGCCTGGACGACGCCTGTCAGCGGGCCTGCGGCGGGCGCCAGTGCGGCCCCGACGGCTGCGGCGGCGAGTGCGGCACCTGTCCGATCTACACGACCTGCAATCCGGCGGGGCTCTGCGATGTTGCCGCCCCGGCCTGCGGCGACGGGACGTGCGTTCCGTTCGTCGAAGACTGCCTCGACTGCCCGGACGACTGCGGGCCCTGCACCGGAGCCTGCTGCGAGGCGCATCCGGGGGGCGGCTGCGAGGACGAGGCGCTTGCGCGCTGCGTCTGTGCCGTCGATCCATTCTGCTGCGCCTGGCGCTGGGACGGCCTGTGCGCTGGCGAGGTCGCAGGCCTCGGCTGCGGCAGTTGCCCGTGTCGAGCCGACTGTTTCGGCCGGCGTTGCGGCGATGATGGGTGTGGCGGTTCCTGCGGCGAGTGCCCGGCGGGCTTCGCCTGCGACCGGGGCCTGTGCCTCGTGCCGGTCTGCGTGCCGGACTGTGCCGGGCGGCTCTGTGGTGACGATGGTTGCGGCGGTTCGTGTGGCGCTTGCGACGACGGACTGTTCTGCACGCGCGACTCGTGCGGCGCCGGGACCTGTACGCACACCATCGAACCGTACTTCTGCGCGGTCGGAGACCGGTGCGTGCCCGATGGGTTCGACAATCCGGCCGAGCCCTGCGAGCAGTGTGTGGCCAACGAGGCACCCGCGGCCTGGAGCCCGAAGCCGGACGGCACCGAGTGCGGCGTGAACAGTCGGTGCTACGGGGGCCGCTGCTGCGACCCGGTGGCCAACTGCACGGGGCGTGCATGCGGCGACGACGGCTGCGGCGGCGAGTGCGGCACCTGCGACGGCGAACTGGCCTGCGTGGACGGCCAGTGCACGACCGTGACCGGCTGTCCGTTCGAGACGCTGGGCGCGTTCGGCGGCGACGGCCTGGACGTGCTCGTTCGGGGCGACTACGCCTACGCGCTCGTCGGTTGGGGCCTCTACGTGTTCACCCTGGCACGGCCCGAAGCCCCCGAACTCGTTCGGATCGTGCCGCTGCCGGGTCTGGGTGTGGTGCTCACGTCAACCGGTGCGCTGGCCCTTGTCGGGATCGAGACGAGCGACACGCGATATGCCGTCGTCGTTTGCGACCTGTCCGACCCGGCCGAACCCGTCGTGCGCGGCTCGCTGCCGGTGCCGGCCTCCGTTGCGGACCTGCGGCTTGCCGCCGGCATTGGCTACGTAGCTGCCCGCGAAGCCGGCCTGCAAATCCTCGACGTCAGCGACCCGGACACGCCCGTGTGGCTCGGCGGCATCGACACGGTAGGCCTGGCGGAGGGTGTGGACGTGGCCGCCGGCCGCGCCTACGTGGCCGACGGCTGGGCGGGGGTCGTGGTCGTCGATGTCAGCGACCCCACGGCCCCGGTCGAGGGCGTGCGCTACGACACGCCGGGCGAGGCCCTCGATGTCATCGTGGCGGACGGCCTGGCCTATGTGGCCGACGGCCTGGCGGGCGGGCTCCAGGTGTTCGACGTCCAGGACCCCGGGCAGTGGACGCTCCTTGCGACGGTTGCGCCGGAGGAGCTCGGTGGAATCACGCGCCTGGCGCTGGCCGACGCGCGCTTGCATGCGATTGGCCGTGCCGCCGCCCCGGCCACCTTCGACATCAGTACGCCGACGGCGCCCACCCTGCTCGCGCGCGTCGAGGGCGAGGGCCTCGCGCTTGCTGCCGCCGGCGGGCTCGTCTACGCGATCGAGCTCAACACCCGCGGTCGGCTCGCCGTGTGGGACCCCGAGGCCCCGGATGGCCCCGTCGAGCGCGGATCGGCCGAATGGCCGCGCGGGTTCCAGTCGGTGTTTGCGGCGGGCGGCGGGGTCGTGCTGTTCGACGGGGCGCGCGCACTGGCCGTCGATCCGAGCGACCCCCGACTGCCCCGCGTCGTGGCCGAGGCGCCCTGCCCCGTACCCGTCCCGCCGAGCCGGTCCGTGCCGATCCGGGACGGGCGGTTCGTGGCGAGTGTCGAGTCCCCCGGCGATGGGCCCACTCTGTACGTCATAGCCCTCGACCCGGCCGCCCCGCCCATGGTGCGCTTCAGCTACGCCCTGCCCGGCCAAACCGGCCAACGGCGACTGGCGGTCGAAGGCGAGACCGTGGCCATCGTGAGCGCGGAAGGGCTCGGCGGCCGCAGCGGCACGCTCCTCCTGTTTCGCCTCACGGCCACGGGGCCGGAGCCAACCTTCGCGCTGCAGCCGCTCTTGAGTCGCGCGCTACCCGAGGGCGCGCACGGCGTGGCCCTTCAGGATGGGGTCGTCTTCGTCGCATTGCGCACTTCCCAACTCTGGATGCTCGACGTCCAAGACCCCCAGAACCCGCCGCCCGAGGTCCTGTGGGGCGACTTCGGGCACAACGGGGGGGTCTTCGACGTGGCCGTGTCCGGCACGCTCGCTTTCCTGGCGGTGCGCAATGGCCTGGAGGTCGTCGATGTCGCCAACCTCGCCCACCCCGCCCGGCTGAGCGAGTTCGCCCTCGGGCCGGCCAATGACGTAGAGTTGGCCGGCGACCAGGCGTTCCTGACCAACCCATCGGTCGGCCTGTACGCCCTCGACGTCGCCAACCCGGCAAACCCGGTCCTGGTGGGCGTCACGGTCGGGCTTCGCAATGTCGAGGACCTGGTCGTGACCGCCGATCGCCTGTACGTCCTGCATCAGCAGGCCCTACGCATCCTCGACCGGCCGTCTTGCCCCTGACGCCCGCGGCCCGTTCGGCGGCGACGGCCGGGAGGGCCTCCCGACGAGCCCGTCGCGCCCGGCCGCCGGACGCGCAGCAGGCCGGGTGGCGAAATCCCGCACGAACCCGCTGCGGCAGGTAGCCGGCCGCTTGCGGACCGCTGCCCCAGCGGATGCCGCGGCCAGGCTGCCGGTTCCGCAACACCCCCACGGACCGGCGGCTCGTCCTCGACAGAGCGTCTTCGACGCCACGGGTCTGGGGCGCGAGGGTCTGCGGCCGGCACGCTGCAGCCGGCCCGGCCTACGGCCGGGCTGCCGCTGGCGGGCGCTCCTCGAACAGCCCGTCGACGTAGTGCAGTTCGAGGGTCTCGCTGCGCGTGATTTCGCCGGACGCACCGCTTTCTTCGGCGGGGCCGAGCTCGGCGTCGGGCTCGTCGTCCCGGGCCCAGCGCACGTGCTCGCGGCGGGTCACCCGGATGACGGGCGGCGCCACCGCACAGTCGATGTCATTGGCACTCGTCTCCCAGAGAGACTGGAATGCCTCGGCCGTGGCACCGTAGAGGGTGAGTCGCGCCGAGCGCGGCTCGAGGCCGGCGCCCTCGGTGTAGGCCGACCGCACGAGCACGAGGGCACTCGCGCCCGTGCTGCCGAGGGGGAAGAGGCCGCAGACTTGCCAACGGGTGCCCCATTCCCAGCCGTCGGTCCATTCGTCGAGCATTTCGTCGAGGATGGTTTCGCCCTGGGCCCCGCGCAGTTGCAGGCTGGCGGAGCGCCGCTCGGCCACGAAGCCCTCGGCGGCGGCCTCCTCGCCGTGCGGGTATTCGGCACCGAGCGTACAGAGCCGCAAGACGGCCGTCTCGCTTTGCCCGGGGCCGGTGAAGGCACCGGCAAGCGTCACCTCGTCGGTGCAGGCTGGGCCGTCGGCGGACGCCTCGACCGAGCCGGCCGGCGGCGGCGCAGGCTCACCCGCGGGCTTGGCCGCGGGCGTGCGCGGATCGAAGTGCGCCGGACCGCAGGCGGCGAGCAGTCCGGACAGGACGACGCCCGCCAACGCGAGCCGGCATGAAGAGGCTGCCCGGCAGCGCCGGACACTGGCTGCGGCATGTTCGCGGGGACGGTTCATCGGGGTGGCCAATCCTTTCGCAGCGTCTTGGGACAGCGGACGTGCGCGCGGGGCCGGACACGCAACGCGCGGGCCGGCGCGGGCGCGCCTCACTCGCAACGGACCGTCGGGTCGCCGCAGAACACGACAGGGTAGCCCGCCGCGATCCAAGCTTCGAGGCCCCCGGACATCACGAAAACGTTGGCGAAGCCGGCGTTCGCAAGGGTTTCGTAGGCGGCCTCGCTGCGCACGCCGCGCCGGCAGTAGACGAGCGTGTGGCTCGCCCGGTCGACTTCGGCAAGTCGGCCTGCGAGCAAGGTCCAGGGGATGACGAGCGAGCCCGCAAGGTGGCCGAGCGGCCAGAACTCGGCATCGGAGACGTTCAGCAGTTGGAGGTCGGGATCGGCGGCAACGACGCGCGCGTGGACGAAGGCCGGGCTGACGTACTTGTCGCTCGGCCAGTCGGGCAGGCGGCCGTCGGCGGCCACCTCCGCGCCGTCGCCGGGGATGCCCCCGCCCAGGCCGTCGCCACCGCGGTCGGGCGGGGCGGTTTCGCGGGCCGCGGCCACGGCTCCGGCCGCGCCCGTGTCGGCGTCGGCGCCGCGCGCGGCCGCCCCGGTTGTGGCGCCGCAGGCTGAGAGCCCGCACAGCAAGGCCACGCCCCCAACCCATGCCCATCGCATCGCCCGACCTCCCACGCCCGGCCCTCCGGCCACCCGGCCGCCCAAGATACCACGGCGCCGCCCGGAACCGGACACGTCGCCGGCTTTCGGGCGCGGCGGCGGTGCGCCGCGCGCATGCGGCCCGCGCAGCGGCACCGTTTTTTGCGTAGAATGCAGCCCGCTCGGTTGAGGCGCGCCGGCCGCGCCTACGAGGCGCCGAGGAGGAGTGCATGCGGCTGAACACGGCGAAGGGGTTGCGTGCTCGCGTCGTCGGCGGGCGCCTTCTACGGGCGCCGCACCGTCTCGGGGCCCTCGTGCTGGCGCTCTGCGCCGCCGCGCCGCTGCCGGCCCGGGCCGCACCGCCGGCGGAGCCGCAGCCTCCGACGGTGCGCGTGCCGCCGCCCGCGGACGTGTTGCCGCTCCTGCGCAAGGCGGCCGAGGCGAGCTTCCGCACGTTTCCGGCCGAGGGGCCCCGCGGCCTGCGGGCCGCCTTCGAACTGGCCTGGAGTCTGAACACGGGCCTCAGCGCCGAAACGACACGCGCCCGGCTCGCCGCGCACATCGACGGGGACGTTGCCGACCCCGTCGAAGAGAGCCTGACCGTCGACGTGCACCGGCTGAACGCGGCCATGCCCCCGCGCCGCCGCATGCTGGTCGTCGTCTGGCTCACGGGCTCGGGCGAGGGCCTGCGCCTTCACGCCATCCACGAGCGGGCGACGGGCTACGACGTGTGGTCGTTCTGGGGCAGCGTCAAGGGCAGCGAGCCCTGGGGGATGTCGCGCGACCTCGACGGCGATGGCACCGCCGAACTGCTCATCCGCAACAACATCGGACATTTCTGGGCGTCGGCGCACGACCCCTTCGCCCCAGCGCCCCCCGGGCTCGAGGCCTGCGCCGCCGGCACGGGGCCCTGCCCCGACGAGAATGCGCCGGGCGCGACGTTTTCCGTCGCCAACGCCAACGTCATCGCCAACTGGACCTCGGTGTGCCGCTTCGACGGCCAGGGCTACGTCTTTGCCGACGACCGGTTCCCGCGCTACTACGCCGACGTCGAGCTGCCGCGGCTGCGGCGTCACCTCGGCGCGTTGAGCGACTTCCAGCACGGCGACCGGGAAGAACGGGTGGTCTGGGCGCGCATCGCGGCGCTCGTCGCCGTGGCCGAGGAACTCGCCGGCCGGGCAGACGCCCCTCGCGGGCACACGGCCCCCTGACGCCGCCGCCGCGGCCGGTGCGCCGCGGGGCGAATGGCGGAGACTTGCGGGTATGGAAGAGCCGGTCATGTATCTGGTGGTACGCAGCGATCTGAAGATGCCGCCCGGCAAGATCGCCGCACAGGCGGGCCACGCCGTGCAGCTGGTCATCCGCGCCGTGGAGCGTTGGGGGAGCGCGGCGGCCCGCGAACAGCTGGCGGCGTGGGAGGCGGGCAGCTACGTCAAGATCGCCCTGCGCATCGACAGCGAAGAAGCGCTCCTGGCGCTCAGCGAACGGCTGACCGCGGCCGGCATCCTGCATGCGCGGGTCGTCGACGAAGGCCGCACCAGCATCCCGGCCGGCTCGCTCACGGCCATCGGCGTGCAACCGCGCCCGCGCGCCGAAGTGGCGCCCTACGTGGGGCATTTGCGGCTGCTGTAGCCGCGGTCGGCGCCCCCCGGCGACGCCGCCAAAGACCGCAGCCGGCGAGCAGGACGAGTGCCAAGCCGGCAAGGCCCCCGCCGCCCCCCGGACCCGCCTGAGCAGCCCGACACCCGCTGCCGGCATGGGGGATGGGCGGCAGGTCGGCCCCATCGGCGCCGGGGGCGTCGGCCAGAGGCGGCCCGATGGGCCCGAGTTCGATAAGGCCCGACGCGTCGGGGATCCCGGCGCCGGCATCGCCCCACCCGTCGCCGCCACCCGCGTCCGGCGTGAGGCCGTTGTCGGGCGCGGTCGCCGCGTCGGGCGTCGTCGCCGCGTCGGGGGCGGCGGGGCCGTCGGACGCCGCGTCGTCCTGGAAGCCCCCGGCGTCGGGCGGCGGGTCGGCATCGGGGGTGGCGTTTCCAGCATCGCCCGCGGCGTCGCCGCCGGCATCGACGGGTGGTGCCCCGCAGTCTGCCGGGCACGTGGCGGCGTCTTCGCCCCCGTCGCAGCGGCCATCGCCGCACGCGCGCGGTGCGACGCAGTCGGCCGGGCAGCTCTCGGGGGTCTCTATACCGTAGCAGATACCGTCGCCGCACTCGGGACCGGGGTCGCAGTCGCCCGGACACGTCTCCGCGTCTTCGCCCGCCTCGCAGTACCCGTCGCCGCACACCGGCGGCGCGAAGCAGTCGGCCGGACACGTCTCCGCGTCTTCGCCCGCCTCGCAGTACCCGTCGCCGCACACCGGCGGCGCGAAGCAGTCGGCCGGACACGTCTCCGCGTCTTCGCCCGCCTCGCAGTGCCCGTCGCCGCACTCGGGGCTCGCGGCGCAGTCGGCCGGACACGTCTCCGCGTCTTCGCCCGCCTCGCACAGCCCGTCGCCGCATTCGGGCCCGGGGGCGCAGTCGGCCGGGCACGTGTCCGCGTCCTCTGGGCCCTCGCAGTGCCCGTCGCCGCAGACGGGGGTCGGCTCGCAGTGCCCGGCCTCGCAGGCGGTCCAGGGCGGACAGGTGCCGCAGTCGCCGCCGCAGCCGTCGGGCCCGCATTCGAGCCCCGCGCAGGCCGTGAACGCGCACTGGCCGGCCTCGCAGACGTGTCCGCAGCCGCAGTCGCAGTCGGCGGGGCAGGTGGCACAGTCTTCGGGGGCTTCGCAGGCGAGGTCGCCGCAGCGCGGCCCCTCCCGCGTGAGCCGCACGGCGTCGACGGCGATGTGCTGGTTCGTCGGCACACTCGTCGTCAAGTTGTCGAATACGCGCAGGAACTGGCGGCCGCCCGCCGCGAAGTCGAACGTGCCGAGACTGTACCAGCCGTCGGCCTGCGACTGGTCGACGGTGAGCGTCGTGGTCGCGCCGGCGGCCTGCACGTCGTAGCGCACGCGGTTGAAGACGGCAAAATCGGGATGGCCATAGATTTCGAGTTCGTAGCGGCCGGCCTCGGCGAAGTGGAAGTTCCACCAGGCCCAGTTGTCGGGGGCACTGCTCTGAAAGGCGTTGGTCCAGAACAGCCCCCCGCCGTGGCCGACCGTTTCGCTGCGCCAGTAGTCGGGGTCGCCGAACTTCTGGAAGCAGGGACCCGTTTCCTCGACGATGCCGCCTTCGGGCGGGATGACGCCGCAAGGGGCCGACGCGACGCAGTGGCCCGGCCGCACGGGCATGCCCGTGCCGCTGCCGGCGAAGATGCCCCAATGGTTCGCGACCGAACGTTCGCCGCCGCCGGTGTTGTTGCCGTCGGCATCGTTCAGAACGCCCTCGCCGCGCAGCCACATCTGGCTCGAACCGCCGCCGTCGAGGTTGAAGGCTTGCCAGGCGTCCAGTTTGAACAGCAGTTCGGCCAGTTCGGCGCCGTACATGCCGGCGGAGTCGCTCGTGCGCCCGTCGACGACGACGAGCAGCAGGGTCTGGCGGTCGGCCGTGAGCCCCATGGCCGTGCGCGGATGGCGGTCCCGCATGTCGCTGCGGTCGGGGAAGCAGTCGTCGGCCGTGGGGCTCGAACACGTGTACTGCGTGCCCTCGATGACGAGTTCGGGGAACCCGCTGACGAGCCCGAGCGTGCCCGCGGGGATGGTGGTGACGACCTCGCCGGGCGCGTAGCCCGCCTGCAGCCCGTCCCAGTTGCGTTTGACCCACTTCGTGTGCGTGAAGTCGACCCAGTCGAAGCCGAACGCGATCCAGCCGAAGTCCTTGTAGTACCACTCGTCGGCGTAGGCGGGGTCGAGGCCGGTCTGCGCAATCGGCCAGGGCACGCCCGTGCCGACGGCGTTGCCGTACACGCGCACGGGCCCGGTGCGGTAGAAGTCGCCGTTCGTGGCGAGCTGCACCCCGCGGGCGAGGCCCCAGGAACGCGGCGTCTCGAGCGCCGACGGGGTCTCGGTGGCATCGACGTGGACGCGGTTCTGGCACAGGTCGATGCGCGCGACCCAGGTGTTCGTGGCCGGCGAGGCCGTCCGGTAGCGACGGATGGTGACGCCGGCGTAGGGCGTCGTTTCTTCGCGCAGCGTGAGGGTGACGGCGCGCGCCGCGGGCAGGCTTGCGGCCCAAGTGGCCGTGAACGCCACAAGCGCGACGAGCGGGTAGCCGGCGAACGCAGCGAACCGACGCATCTCGCACCTCCGCTTCGCGCGGCGGCCTGCCGTTGGCGGGCCGGGGACCGCGCGTCTGCTCCGCCCGTGTCGCGGCCGTGGCCTGGCCGGACGCTTCGGCTTGCCCGGGCGCTGCCCGCAGCATAGCCGGCGGCAGCGAGGGCAACAAGGCGGCCGCGCGCCGCTTCGAGGCGGCAGGTCTCCGGGCGGGCCGCGGGGGGCTCGGCGCCGCCCGGCGCGCGGCTTCGGGCCGCGGGGTCGTTGCGCCCGCCCGCGCCGCCCCGTATACTGGCGCCGTTCGTCTTCGGCGGACGCCGCGCCATGTCGCATACGGCGACGCCGCACCCGAGAGGGACCCGATGGAACACAAACCGTTGACCCCAGACGAAGCGACCGCGGCCGGCGCGGAGCCGAGCGGGGTGCTCGACGACGCGGCCGCAACGCGGCTCGCGCGCCGCAAACTGCTGAAACTCGGCGCCTACGCGGCACCGCTCATCGTGGGCACGCTCGCCGCCAGGAAAGCCCAGGCCGCCACCTGCGCGCCGTGCGGGCCGGCTGAGTGCAACCCCGTTCTCTGCGGGCCGCCGGGCTGCACCCCCATGCAGTAGTCCCCCGCCCCGCCCGCGGTGCCCGATGTCCGAAAACACCCCGGTGCACGCCGTGCCCGCTACGCCAAGCCCGCAAGCCGCAGCCGCCCCGAACCGGGCCGGCCACGCCGGCAGCGAATACGTCGACGCCACGGGGGCCGTCAGGCTGACGCGCACCGACACCGCGCTGCACGTCGCCACCTGGCAACACGACCCGGTCCTCACCCTCCAAGGCCCGTGGCTTGCCGATTTCGCGGCCGACCTCGCCGCGGGCACGTTCGGCGCGCAAAGCCGCGCCCGGCTTCGCGCCGCCGGGGCCTGGCTGCCGCCGCCGCTGCGGCGTGTGGTCGATGCGGCGGCCACGGGGCGCTTTCACGCGGCGACCCCGCTCGACTTCCTGCGCCGGGACGGCTTCGGTCAGCTCTGGATCGAACTCACGGCCCGCTGTCAGCTGCACTGCCTGCACTGCTACGCCGAGAGCCACAGCGGCCGACACGCCGAGCTGCCGCTGGCCACGGTGGGGCGCGTGCTGGCCGAGGCCGTGGCGCTCGACTTCCGCCGCGTGCAGTTCACGGGCGGCGATCCGCTGCTGGCCCCCACCCTGCTCGACGCGGTGGCCGAGGCGCGCTCGCACGGCCTCGATGTCGAGGTGTTCACGAACGGCTTGGCGCTCACCCCAAAGCTCAGCGAGGCGCTCGTCGCCCGCGGGGTGAGCTTCGCGTTCAGCCTCTACAGCGACCGGCCCGCCGAGCACGAGGCCATCACCCAGGTCGCCGGGAGCCATGCCGCGACGGTGGCGGCCATCCGGCGCGTGCGGGCGGCCGGGGCCGCGGCCCGCGTCGCCATCATCCTCATGCCGCAGAACGTCGCGCGGGCGGCGGCCACACGGGCGTTTGCGGCGACACTCGTCGGCGACCTGCGGCGCGTGCGCGTCGACGTGCAGCGCGCCGTCGGGCGCGGCGGCTTCTCCGCGGACGTGGTCGTGCCGTCCGCCGAGCCGCACGCGGACGGCGCGGCCGCCGAAACGTGCGACGCGCCGCTCGACTTGCCGCGGCTCGGCAAGGCCTGTGTCGCGGCCGATGGCACGGTGTACCCTTGCATCTACGCGCGCTGGCTGCCGCTTGGGCGCCTCGGCGCGACCGGGGGGCTCGGCGACATTCTGGCCCGGCCGACACCGTGCGCCGCCTGGCGCATCCCGGCCAACGCCGAGGCCGAGGCGTTTGCGGCCGAACGACTCACCTGCCCCGACTGCCGCGCCACGGCGCGCTTTCTCTCGGAGGTGGCCCATGCGGCCCCGACGGCGTGATGACCTGCTCGTTCAGCCCATCGAGGCCACCGACGAGGCGCTGCTCGTCGACCCGCAGCGCGACGTGGCCGTTGTGCTCAATCCGTTGGCGACGGCGGTCTGGCTGCTGTGCGACGGGCAGCGCGAGCCGGCCGACATCTGCGCAGTCATCGCCGCCGAGCTCGGGACCAAGGCCCCGGCGCCCGCCCAACTCGCAGCCGACGTTGCCGCGGCCGTGGCCGATTTCGAACGGGAGAACCTGCTGTGGCCGTCGCGTCCCACTGCGCCTCCGTCGGCGGACTGAACGTCTGCTGCCACGCGCCGGATGGCATCGGGCTGGCCGACTTCGCGCGGCTCACCATCCACCCGCCGCGCCCGGGCCAGCCCGCGCTCGACTACCTCGTCGAGCAGGCCGGGCCCGAGCGCTACGTGCTCCGCTGCGCCGGCCAGCCCGTCGCCGAGACGGCATTTCCGCAAAACCTCGCGGTGCTGCTCCAGAACGACCTCCCGCGGCACCTCGAACCGCTGGTTCCGACAGGACTCTGGCTGCACGCCGCCCTCGTCTGCGACGCCGCGGCCCGCGGGCTGCTGCTGCTCGGCAACTCGGGGCAAGGGAAGAGCACGGCCGCCCTGGCCCTCACGCTCGCCGGTTGGCGCTACCTCGCCGAAGACCGCGTGCTGCTCGTGCCCGAGCCGCCCACGGTGCGCGGCCTGACCTGGGCCATCCGGTTCAAGGAACGCCCGGCGCCCTGCCTGCAGCGGCTCGCGGCGCCGGCAACGGCTCCGCCGCCGCTCGTCGCGTGGGGCTACACGGTCGACGAGGAGCGCTACTTCTTCACCGCCGAGGCCTACCGCGTGCTCACCTCCGTGCGGCCGCCGCCGGCGCGCACGCACGAGGGCCCGGTGGCGCTCCGGGCCGTGGCGGTGCTCGCGCGCGGGGCGGCAGGGGCTGCCGCGCGCACGGCCGGCGCGCTGCGGACCGAACGCTGGGCCGCGCGCATCGCGCGGCAAGACGCGCCGAGCCTCGCCCCGCTCCAGGCCCTGGCCCGCCACGTGGCGCCGCTGCCGGCCGTGCGGCTCACGACCGAGCACCCGGCCGAGCTGCACCCGACGCTGGCCCGCTGGCTCGCGACCGTCTGGGGCTAGCGCGTGGTCCCGCCGCCGCCGCCACCGCCCGCGGCCGCTACCCGGCCGTTGCTGCGGTTGCTCGGAGCGCACGCGTCGGCCGCCGAACGCCTGGCCATCCTCACCGAAGAGGTCGCGCCCGCGGCGCTCGTGCGCACGGCCGCCGCCGAATTCCTCGACGGCCACCTCGCGAGCGTCGTGCTCGGCGCGGCGCGCACTGAGCCGGCGGTGGCCGAGCGCTGGCAGGCCGAGCGCGCCGCGCTCACCGCGGCCTACCACCGGGCACACGCCGGCCACGCGCTCTTTCGCCGCGAGGCGGCCTTTGTTTTCGAGACGTTGCAGGCCGCCGGGGTGCGGGTCGTCCCCATCAAGGGCATCTTCGTGGCCGAGCGCTGCTACCCCGAGCCGGCGGTGCGCGTGCTCAGCGACATCGACGTGCTCGTCGACGACGTCGACCGGGCCGCGGCGGCCCTCGTTCGGCGCGGCGCGAGTTACGGCGCGCGCCCCGCGGCCGTGCGCGCGTGGCAGCGCCAAGCCGGCCACGAGGTGGCGCTCGGCCTGCCGCCGCGCGGCCAGACCCTCGTCGAATTGCACTGGCGGCTCTACCCCGAGCAGCATGCCGAGGCTGCGCGCGCGCTGCTCGCCGCCGCCCGGCCGGGACGCTGCGCCGGCGTCGCCGTCCCCGTGCCGCAGGACGCCGACCAGTTCCTCGTATCGGCCCACCATCTCGTCACGATGTTCGGCGGCGAAATGCCGCTCTTGCGCTGGTGGCTCGACCTCGAACGCCTGACGCCGCTCGTCGGGCCGTTTCCGACGCTCATCGCCCGGGCCGCGGCCTGGAACGATCTCCTGCCGCTCGCCATTGCCGGCCTCGGGCTCGCGGAGCTCTGCGCCCATCCGTGGGGGGCCGATGCCGACCGGCTGCTCGCCGACCGGCTCACGCGCCCCGAACGCCAGGTGCTCCTGAAGGCGCGCCGCCAAGGGGTCTACGCACTCACGCGCGCCGACGTGCTCGGGGCGCTCTGGCGAGGCCGGCCCGGCGGCTGGCGTTCGCGTTCGCTCCTGCGCTACCTCTGGCCGCCGCCCGGTGAGGTGGCCGCGCGCTACGGCGTCGCGCCCGACGCCCCGCGGTTCTTCGCGGCCCGCCTGCGCTTCAGCCTCGCGCGCCTCGGCCAGGCCTTGCGCCAGGCCGGGCGGCTGTTCGGGCGTGGCCGCTGAGGGGCGCCGGCGGTTCGGGCGGGCGGTTTTGCAGCGCGGCCCAAGGTCTCGCTTCGCTGAGCCACGGCGTCGATTGACAGCCCGGCGAAGCCATGGAATCAATCCGGGGCGGGTCATCCGCTCGCGGAGGGAATCATGGCTCGGGCACGTCTGTCCGGTTGGGCAATCGTGGCAAGTCTGTTCGTCGCCGGCTGCGGCGGGTCGGGTCTCTCGGGCTGGCACCACGACGGCGGTGACGCCGCGGACCGAACACCCGACGCGCCCGGGGAACTCGGCCCCGGCGACTTCGGCGGCGCCGCCGACAGCCCGGGCGACCTCGCCCCCACCGACCTGACCGGGCGGCCCGACGCCGCGCGTGACCTCGCCCCCTCCGACCTGGCCGGCCGGCCCGACGGTGGGGCAGACCAAGGCGTCGCCGACGCTTCCGCGACGCCCGACGCCGGCGCCGACCTCGGCCGCGCCGACGGCCTGGAACGGCCTGACACCCGCATCGACGGGGGGCGCAGCGACGCCGACCCGTCCGATGCCGCCCATGACGCGGGCCGCACCGACACCGCCATCCCCGCCGACGCCCCAGCCGACCAGGCGCCCGGTCGCGACGCCGTCCCGGACCAAGCCCGCGCAGATGCCGTGGCCACGCCGGACGCCGCTGCCGACGTGCCTGCAACGCCCGACTGCGGGGGTTGCACCCCGTTTTGCGGCGACGGAAACTGCGACCTCGACGAAGACTGCGACTCCTGCCCCGATGACTGCGGCGCCTGCCCGCCCGCCTGCGGCGACGGAAACTGCGACCTCGACGAAGACTGCGACTCCTGCCCCGACGACTGCGGCGCCTGCCCGCCCGCCTGCGGCGACGGAAACTGCGACCTCGACGAAG
>CAYRCM010000053.1:21076-28760 GCA_964422715.1 uncultured Myxococcales bacterium
GACTGCGGCGCCTGCCCGCCCGCCTGCGGCGACGGAAACTGCGACCTCGACGAAGACTGCGACTCCTGCCCCGACGACTGCGGGCTGTGCCCGTTGCCGACCGACCCGCCCGGCGGCCGCACGACGTTCGTCGTGGCCATCGGCAAACTGCGGTCAGGAACCGTGAACGAGGACTGGGTGCGCGTCGGCTCCTACACCTTCGACCCGCAGAGCCACACGGTGACCACGGCCCTGTGGGCCTGGCGCCAGTCGGCGCCGACGAACCGGGAACACTCGGGCGTGACGCCCAACGCGACCTGCTCGGAGGGCGCGGGTGAAGTCCGGGCCTGCGACATTCTCATTCCGGCCGGCTACCGCGATGCGCCGAACGACAACCGCACCGGCAGCTACGAGGTGCGCTACGATGCCGCCAGCGGGGCGCCCTACGTCCGCATCGCCTGGAACGCCAACTGGTACGAGGAATGGTGGCTGCCGACGTCCGACGCCGAGGGCTACGTGGTGCTGCGCTACAAGCAGGGCTCGGCCTCGACGGTCGGTTTTGCCTATGGCAGCCAGGCACCGCTGAGCGAGCGGCGGGCCTACTCGACGATCGTGCAGAAGACGGGCCTGTACTACGAGAAATGGGCGCGCAAGCAGGCCTGCTCCGATTGCCAGAGCGCCGAGGTGACGCGTTCTCTCAATCCGTCAAACCACTTCCAGCAATGGACGGTCTGCGGCGACGGCCTGTCGTGGGTCATGACCCACTACGACCCCGAGTCGAGCGGCGATTGCTCGGGGGCCACCGACACGAGCATCCAGTTCTACATGATGCGGCCGAGCGGCACGGGCCGGCGCGACGCCTGGTGGTTCTGGCACAGCTGCAAGGCCGGGCCCGGAACCCCCTGGAATGAGTGCTACGGCTGCGACAACAGCGACCGCCACGGGGGCTCGCACGACTTCGCGCTGGTCCAGGTGCTCAACGATTCCGGCCAGTACGTCGGCCACATCGGGGTCGAAGTGGGGTTCGACGAGGGCTCCTGCAACAACCCGTCCGAGGAACGCTACAGCGACGTGCTGAGCGTCGTGCGCCTGACGCCCGAGACCCGCTATCTGAACGATCCGGAAGGGATGCCGTAGACCGCCGGCGGTCCGCAGCCGGGGGCGGGCCGCTGCCGCGGGTCCGGCAACGGCCTGCCACCCGGGATGGCGACCTCGACGACGGCCGTCAGCGCGGCGCGCACGCTCTCGGAGAAGACCATGGCTGCCACCTTGCCCGAGCGCAGTCGCGGGGCCCCGGCCCGGCCGGCCCGCCCGCGTCAGGGTGCGGCCGGGTCGGCCGGCTCCGCGTCGCGCACCGCTCCCGCCGCCGCCGGGGGGCTGAGCCACTGCTGGAGCCGCCAGAGCTGTGACTTGAGCGTGCCCGTCGGCCATTCGAGTTCGAGCACGGCGTCTTCCTGGAGTGCCCAGCGGCGTTTCCAATCGAGTGCTTCGCCGCCGAAGTCGAGGAAGCGGTCGCCGCGCCGGTGCCCGTCGACGAGCGCCTCATAGAACAGCAGGTTGCCCACCCCGTACTCGCGAAAGCGCGGGTCGTAGGCGCGCAGCAGCCCCCAGACGCGGCCCTCGATGACGAGGCAGAGCATGCCCGCGGCCGGCTCACCGCCGACGTCGAGCAGCGACAAGTCGAGCCAGCCGCGGCGGCTCCAGGCGGCCACGGCCGACCGGTAGAACGCGGTGACCCGGCCCGGGTCGACCGCCCCGCTCGTGCGGGCCCACTCGGCCTGCCAGGAGCCCGCGCGGATGCGCTCGAACGCCGCCCAGGCGGCCTGGAAGCCGGGGTCGCCGGCCACGTCGCCGCGGAAGCGCCGGAACGCCGGGGCCACCCCCAGGGTGCGCTGCAACTTGCGCGCGCGCCGCTGGATGTCGTGGATTTCGCTGCGGCCGCGCGTCTTCAGGTAAGCGTCGAGATCGTCCGGCAGCGGCAGCTGCGGGCTCGTCGTGAACACCCGGCGGCGCACGGGGATGCCGGCCGCGCGCAAGGCGGCTTCGAAGGGTTCGGTGGCCGCCCGGTCGAGCCGATAGAGCGAGACGAGGTCGGCCCCGGTCGCGCGCGCAACGGTCGGCAGCGCCAGCACCAGGGCCCGGCTGGCCTCGGCCTCGCGGCCGCGCGGCATGAGAAACGGGGGCAGCCGGAGCGCCATGGGGTCGAGCGTGCGCAGCGTGCGAAACGGGATGCGCTTGCGGGTGCTCGTCTCTTCGAGCCAGATCGCGGCGGCCAGCGGGGCCTGGGCGGCCCGCGGATGCGCCTGCGGATCGGGGAGTTCGATGAGGTGGCAGCGCCGGCCCGGCAGGAAGAGGCGCCACATGTCGTGGAAGTAGTCCCAAGACGACCAGGCGTTCGGCGCGGCCTGGGCTTCGAGGGCTTCGACGCGGGCGCGGCACCCCTGCCAGGCCGCCTCGCGGTCGAGGCGCGTGATGCGCACGCAACGCTCGGCGGGGGCGCCGAGAAGCGGCCAGGAGAATTTCATGGCGTGCCTCGCGTGCCGGCCCCGACGAGCCGTTCGGGCAGGCGTCGGGCCGCCCGGACGAGCGGTCGCAGACGTTCGGCAACGCCCCAGACGAGCCCTTGCCAGCCGCCGAGCGGCCATTCGAGGGTGACGGTCTGGAGTTCGTCGTTGGCCCACTCGGATTTCCAGTGCAGGCCCTCGCCGCCGAGTTCGAATTGCCGCACGCCGTTCGCGTGCAGTGCCTCCAGAGTGCGAAAGAAGAGGATCTTGCCGGGGCTGTGGGCAGTGAACGCTCGCGCATAGGCCATCAGCACAACCCAGAGTCGGGTGCCGTGCCGCACGTTCAACTGGCCCGCGAGCAGCGTGTCGCCGGCTTCGAGCGCCGTGAACAGCGCCGTGCCCTTCGCCTGCCAGTCGGCGAGCGCCTGGCGGTGGAAGGCGAGCAACTCGGCCTCGGGATAGGGCTGGGGCGGGTCGGCCGCGCGCCAGGTGGCGGCGAGCAGCGCCTCGAACTCGTGCCAGCGCGCGGCGAACTCGGGGCCCGAGAGCGCCTCGCCCTCGTAGCGCGCGAAGCGCAGCCGCCCGCCCGTGGCGTCACCGAGCAGGCGTTCGGAACGGCGCAAGTTGTAGCGGCTCTTTCGGCCCTTGCCCTGGAGGTAGTCCTGGAGGTCGTCGGGCAGCGCGAGGCGTGGGCTTCGGTTGAAGGCCGCCAGGCGGTGCGGCAAGCCCGCGGCCGCCAGCGCGGCCGCAAGCGGCACGACCCGCGGCGCGTCGAGTTTGAACAGGGTCGCGAGCGCGGCGCCGCTCTGGCGCGCGAGGGTCGGGCCGGCGGCGGCGAGGGCCGCGGCGACCCGCGCTTCGGCGCCGGGCCGCGCAAGAACCGGCGCCATGCGCATGACATTGAAGTCGAGCGAGCGCAGCACCCGCACACGCCCGAAGCCGAACGGGCGCTCACCCTCGACGAAGCAGGCCGCACCATCGAGCGGGCCCGCCGCCTCACCCGCCGCCGGCACGGCGACGAGCCAGACGCGGGCCCCGCGGTGCCGCAGTTCGGCGACCGCTTTCTGGTAGGCCCAGGTGGCATAGGGGTCGGGTGGGCTCACGGCTTCGAGGGCTTGCAGCCGGTCCCGCCAGGCCTGCCAGTCGGCGTCGCAGCGCAGCGCGTGGGCCGAGGCGGCGGCCGGGCCGGGGTCCCGGCGGGCCCACCGCCGAAACGGGGACCCCGGCATACCGAGTTCGACCACTGTCCGCCAGAGACCGTCGCCCTGCAAGCCGCTCCCCCTCACAAGCCGTCACGGGCGCGCGTCAGCGCCCGTCCCGAGCCTGTCTCGCACGCTCGGCGCGACTCGTCAAGGCGGCGCCGCGGCGCGCAGGACGGGAAGCGCCGCGGCGCGGCGGACGCGCCGAGCCTCGCGGGTCCCGCGACAGCCGCGGCGGAATGCGCAAAATAGGACAAAAAAAGTCCTTGACAGAGAGGCCTAACGAATTAGACTACGCTTCGTTCGGGGGCACGGAACGTATCAAGTCGAAGTTCCAATCACGCTGTGGTTGCGACAGGGGTCGCAGCCGCGCCTCCCGAGAAAGTGGACTTCAGCGGTCTCCGTTCCAGCAGAGCGGGCGACTGCGCATGCGGGCATCCGTGATGATGCCCAGGACGGCCGGCTTCCCGGGGTGGGGCCGGCGGGAGGGTAGCACGATGAAGGGCAAAACCATTTTCGCTCTGGCATTCGCCATCTTGACGGTGTCCGGTTCGGCATTCGCCCAGCAGATCGTCAACGTCCGCTGGAACGGGCTGGCCACGAGCTACGGCCTCAACATCTACCGCAACGGCACCTTCTATGTTTCGGCGCCGGCCGGTGAGTTCAACATTTCGATCGACGGGTTGCCGGCGAGCGCCTACTGCGTCGACCTCGACCATCGCGTGGCCACGTCGTTCCAGGCCGAAATGTACGCCGCCCCGACCGAGTCGCCCTGGTGCGAGATCGCCTATCTGAGCCAGCACTACGACGCCGTCGACAACTTCTGGGGTGCGGCCATCCAACTGGCCATCTGGAAACTGGTCGACTCCGGGCTGCCCGGCACGCCCAACTTCGATGCCGTGACGGTCTCGCAGGCGGCGGTCGAAGCGCAGGCCGATGAACTCGTTGCCGAAGCCCTCGGTCAGTGCCCGCTTACGTGCGAATCCGAGGCGCAGCTCACCATCGACGTCTGGGCCGAACGCGACGGGCTCATCCACGGCATCGCCACCCTCACCCAGGACGGCCGGCCCGTCATCGGCCAGGCGTTGACGCTCTCGACCGACAAGGGTGCCTTCGTGTCGCCGCTGTTCGGCCAGGGCACGACGGGCGACGAGGGCACGGTGGAAATCCTCATCGACCTCCAGGGCGCCGCGCCGCCGGTCACGGTCGCGGCCGAAGCCACGGGCCGCTCCATCTTCATCCTCGACCCGCTGCCGGCCTACCAGGTGCTGCAGTCGTTCAACTTCGGCGACCCCTGCCTCATCGACGGCTCGGGCTCGTTCATCGGCCGCGGCCTCGGCGACCCCCGCACCATCGGTTTCTGGAAGCATCAGGCCAGCGTGGCCGTGACCGGCCGCGGCCGGGCGCAGGTGCCTGCCAGCACGCTCACGAGTTTCCTGCCGCTCGGCATCTTCGACCTGACCGTCGAGACCATCCCCGACCTTTACGCCGCGCTCTGGATCTCCGAGCCGGCGCCGATGCAGGTGCGTGCCGAGCAGCAGTGCCTCGCGACGCTGCTCAACTACGCCTACGGCGAACTCGACTGGTACTCGCTCGTTGACACGAACCGCGACGGCCAGCCCGACGCGTTCTTCTGGCAGGCCTTCGATGCCGCCTACGACGCCTACTACGCGGGCCAGTTCGAAACCGCGAAAACCATCTGCGACAACATCAACAACCTGTAGCCGCTCACGAAGCGACTGCGGCCCGGGCGGCAACCCCGCCTGGGCCGTTGCATTTCTTGGGGATGGATGCGGCGCGGAACTAAGGCGTGGCGGGGGCCGGCGGGGCGGTCGGCGCCCCCTCGGTGATGATGAACTCGACGCGCCGGTTCGTGAGGTAGTCGGCCTCGCTGCGTTCGGGCACGACGAGCGGCCGGTCGGCGCCAAAGCCCTTGTAGGTGAGCCGGTTCGCGGCGATGCCGTGCTCGACCAGGTAGGTGTACACGGCGCGCGCCCGGCCGTGCGACAGTCTGCGGTTGAAGGCCTTGTTGCCGCGCGTGTCGGTGTGGCCTTCGATGCGGACTTTCTTGAATTCCGGGTGGTCTTTCAGGATCTGCAGCACCTCGTCGAGGACCTGGCTGCTCTCGGGCATGAGCGTCGTCTCGTTGAAGACGAACATGACGTTCTGCAACGGCAGGATGCGCTTGCCTTCGAGGCGGGCGAGCTGGTCGGGGCAGCCGTCTTCGTCTTCGACTCCGTTGACGACTTCGGGCTCGGCCGGGCAACGGTCGCTGCCGCGACAGACCGCAGCGTAGGCCGGCGCGGCCCCGTTTTCGGCCACCCACGGGTCGCAGATGCCGTCGCCGTCGTTGTCGGGGTCGGCGCAGCCGTCGTCGTCGGCGAAGCCGTCCTTGTCCTCCGGCGCCTCGGGACACGCGTCGCTGCCGGCTCCGACGCTGCGATAGACCTCCGGCTGGCCCGCGGTGGCCACCCACGGGTCGAGCACGCCGTCGCGGTCGTTGTCGGGGTCGGGGCAGCCGTCGCCGTCTTCGAAGCCGTCCTTGTCCTCGGGGTCGACGGGGCAGTTGTCACTACCCTGGCAGGCCCCGGCGTAGCGCGCCGCCTGTTCGGGCGTGCCGGCCGCCACCCAGGGGTCGCAGACCGCGTCCTGGTCGTTGTCGGGGTCGGGGCAGCCGTCGCCGTCGGCAAAGCCGTCCGGGTCTTCGGGCTCGCACTTGCAGGCGTCCTCCGGGTCGGCAATGCCGTCGCCGTCGCAATGCGCAGCCGGCGGCACGGTGGCCATGACGCCCGCGAACACGCGGAAATCGGGCGCGGCGTAGCCCTCGGTGAGCCCCGCGCCGCCGCCGACGCTCACGTCGATGCCGCGAATGACGTGCCACTTGAGCCCGCCCAGCACCTCGATCGGCGACTGGCGCGCGTCGTCGAAGGGCGCCGCGGCCGCCGTCGCGCTGCGGGCCTCGGCGATGAGGTCGAGCCGGTCGGGCACGAGCACGCCCCAGGCGCCGAGTTTGAGGACCAACTCGTCTTCCATGTCGAGATCGACCGGGCGGCTGTCCCCCGTGAGCACGTAGGCCACGTCGAACGCCAGACCGCCGCGGCCGAAATCGAAGCCGAGGTTGAGCTGCGGCTCGAAGGCGAAGGTCGGCCGGCCGAAGTAGGGGTCGATCAGCTGCCCGGTCGGCGCCGTAAACGTGGGCGAAACGGCAATGGAGAACAACCCCTTGGGGGTGCGGTACAGCCGAAAGCGCGGGTAGACGCGAATGTCGCCGACCCCCGCCACCTTCGGCGCCGCCTGGCCCGAGATGCCGTCGCCGCCCTGAAAGAGCACGACCGGCACGTCGAGACCGACGGCGAGCCAGTCGAGGATGCGAAAGGAGCCGAGCACGTTGCCCGTGACCTGGTGGGCGATGACTTTGCGCGCCTCGCCCTCGTCCTGACCCTTGCGCCGCAGGACCAACGGGTCGTTCTGGTAATTCAGCATGAGGCCGACGTTCCAGCGATAGGGGCCCAGCGTGTCGCCCTTCTCGACCGCGAAGAGGTCGAGCATGAACGGCGAGGGGTGAAACGCCTGAGTGGCCACCTCGCCGCGGGCGTTGGCGGGCAGCGCAGCGCCGAGCAGCACGAGCAAGGCCCCGGTCTCGACCGCGCGCCGGCCAAGCCGCCTGCGCCACGCGAAGGCGCCGAGCAGCCCGAGAGTGACGAGCAAGGCCCAGCCGACACCTTGGCTGCCGGCCCCGCCGGCCGCGCACGAGCCACCCGTCAGCGTGTAACCCTCGTCGTCGCACGCATCGCCGAGGCCGTCGTCGTCCTGGTCGGCCTGGTCGAGATTCGCCACGAGCGGGCAGTTGTCGTCACCGTCGGCAAGGGTGTCGTCGTCGTCGTCCGGGTCGCAGGCGTCGCCCTGCCCGTCCTCGTCGGCGTCGCCCTGGTCGGCGTTCGGGACGTCGGGGCAGTTGTCGTCGGCGTCCGGGACCCCGTCGTCATCGCCGTCCGGGGCCGG
>CAYRCM010000054.1:0-28627 GCA_964422715.1 uncultured Myxococcales bacterium
TACCCGCGCCAGAGCCTAGCGCAGCGGGCCCGGCGTGGCAACCGCGGGGGGCGGGTCGCGGGGGTGCGGTCATCGGGGGCCCGCGCCGTCCAGCCGGCCAGACCCCATGAGCGGGTCTGGGCCGCGCCAGCTCGCTGCCCCGCCTGCGCCAGGGCCGCCGGCGCCGGGGCGCGCGCTGCACGCCGGCTGTGGGTTGAGCGGCGCTGGCCGTCGGGCGGCGCGGGCGCAGGTCGTCCGACGTCCGCGTGGGCGTTGACCGCGGCCGCGGGTTGGCCGTACGCTCCATCGCATGGTCACGACGCGCACGGGTCGCAACGCATGAACATTTGCCCCAACTGTCAGTATCGCGGCGCCGAACGGCTGTGCCCACGCGACGGCTTCCCCATGGTCGACGAGGCCCGCGTGCGCCGACCCAACGCCGAGGCCGATCTCGTTGGCAAGGTGTTCGACAACCGCTACGAAGTGTTGTCGCTGCTCGGCAGCGGCGGCATGGGCTGGGTGTTCAAGGCGCGGCATCTGGCCATGCAGCATCTCGTGGCGCTGAAGGTGATGCGCCGCGAACTCGCCGAGGATCTGAACGCCATCAAACGCTTCTACCAGGAAGCGCGCGCGTGCTCGAAACTGTCGCATCCGCACACCATCAAGGTGCACGACTTCGGCACGGCCGAGGACGGCCACCTGTACCTGGCCATGGAGTACCTGCAAGGCGAGCCGCTGAACAAAGTCATCGCCCGGGACGGTCCCTTGCCGCCAGCCCGGGCGTGTCACCTCGCCGCGGGCATCTGCCAGTCGCTCGACGAAGCGCACGACCTCGGGCTCGTTCATCGCGACTTGAAACCGGCCAACATCTTCGTGTGCGAGCTGCACCGGCTCAAAGACTGGGTCAAGGTGCTCGACTTCGGCATCGCCAAGTTCGTGGCCGGCGACGAAGAGTCGGAAACGCTCACCCGGTCGGGCCTGGTGCTTGGCACGCCCAAGTACTTCTCGCCCGAACAAGCCGCGGCTCAGCCGCTCGACCGGCGTTCCGACCTCTACGCGCTGGGCGTCATTCTGTTTGAGATGCTGACGGGCAAGGCCCCGTTCAACGCAGCCTCGGCAGGCTCGCTCGCGGCCCTGCACCTGCACGAGGCACCGCCGCCGCTCCCGGAGGTGGTGGCCGGTCGGCCCATCCCGCCGGCGCTGCGCACGCTCGTGGCGCAATTGCTCGAGAAGCAGCCGGCCGCCCGACCGGCCAGCGCGGCCGAGGTCGAAGCGCGCCTCCTCTCGGTCATGGGGGCCTGGCCGCAGCCGATCGGCCCCGTTCCACCGGACGCAACGGTGGCCGCGCCTGGCGCCACGGCCGAGGCGACGCCCCGGGTGGCGCGCATTCCCGCAAACGACCGGCCGGCGGACGTCGGGCCGAGTCCGGGCAGCGAGGCGCCGGCCGGGGCGCTGCACCCGGCGGCGCCTGGCAGCGCGCGCACAACGGCGCCGGCCGACGTGCCCGCGGCACCCGCGGCGAGCCCCACCCTGCCCCTCGGGGAGGCCGCCCGGGCCGCGGCGGCGCCACGTACGGCGGCCCTGCCGCCACGGGACATTCCAGCAGGCGCCAGTGCGCCCCCGCGGCCCGGCTGGGCACCGGCGCGACGGCGCGCGGCAGTCCTCGTGGCCCTCGGCGTTCTCACGCTCGGGCTGCTCGCGCTGGTCGTCCTGCTGGCCGGCACCGGCCCGTCGGAAGGCCCCACGGCCCCGTCCGTGGACGCGGCCCCGGTCGCCTCGGCGCCGCACGCCCAACGCGCTCCAGAAACGGGCTCGTCGGACGTTGCGCCGAGCCCGTATGGCGCTACCGGCGCGTCCACAGCGGCGGCGATCGATGCACAGCAAGCAGCCGTGGCGGTCGCTCCGGCCACGGCGCCCGCAGCGCCGCAGGATTCGGCTGCTCGGCAGGAAGCCCCGCCCGCGGCCGCCTCCGCGGCCGTGGCGCCGGCCGAGGCGCACGCATCGGCGCCGAATCCCCTCGTCGTGCCCAGCGCGCCGGCGTCGTTTCCCGTGTCTGTGGTGAGCCGGCCGGCCGGGGCGATGGTCTCGGAAGGCCGCACTGAGCTCGGTCGCACGCCGCTTGCGCTCAGCGTCCAGGCGGGGCGGCGGCGCACGGTGATCCTGTATCTGAAGGGCTATCTGCCTGAGAGCCGTGTCGTGTCGCCGGCGGACGGGCCGCAGATCGTGGTGCGGCTGCAGGCCGAGGCGCCTGCGACCGCCCGCAAGCCGAAGGTCGCCGAACCGCGGCAGACCCCGACCGCCGGACCCGCCGCGGAGCCGTCGGACTACCAAATCCCGTTTCCCACGGCACCGACGCCGGCGCCCGCGGCAAACGGCGGCTACCGGGTGCCTTTCCCGGGAGGAAACTGACCATGGGGGCTCGCTACCTCGTTGTTTTCTGTGTCGGCCTGGGCCTCGCACGACCCGCGGCGCAGGCCGCGCCGCCCGACCCGGCCGTGCAGAAACTCATCGACTCCGCCACCCGGCAACTCGAAGCCGGGCAGCCGGCCCAAGCGCTCGCCAGCTACGAGGAGGCGTTCCGCCGCTCGGACGAGAGGCAGCTGCTCTACGCCATCGGCGTCTGCCACCGGCAGCTGGGCCACCGCGCCGAGGCGCTCGCGGCGTTTCGCGCGTTTCTCGAAACTGATGCGCCGGCCGAGCCCAAGCGGCTCGCGCAGGCCGCGGTCGACGACCTCACCCGCGAGCCCGGCACGCCGCGGGCCGGCGAACCCGCGCCGCCGCTGGTGGCGCCGGTCGCGCCGCCATCCCCAGCAGCTCAGCCGGTGCAGGTGGCCGCCGTACCGGCCCGCAAGTCGTACTCGCCCTGGACCTGGGTGACGCTCGGCACGGGCGTGGCGCTCGTCGTCGGCGGGGCGGTCGCCTTCGGGTTGGGCGAGGCCGACCTGCGCAAGGTCGCCGACACCGCGGGCTACGGCAGCGCCGAGCCCACCCAGATGACCCGCACCCGCGCCCTCGAACTGCAAGAGAACGGCACCACGAAGAAGAACACCGGCTACGCGCTCTGGGCGCTCGGCGGCGCCGCGCTCGGCACGTCCATCGCGCTGTTCGTGGCTGAAGCGCTGTCGGCGCCGAAGGAAACGCCGCTCGTGGGGCTCGCGCCCCTGCCCGGCGGCAGCGTGTTCTCGCTGCAGGGGAGGTTTTGAGCCATGACCGCAACAACCGCCTTCCCGCAGGTCGGCAGACCGCGAGTCGCGTCCTCATCGGCCCGGCCCAAGACCCGGCGCTGGGCCCTCGCGTGCCTCGTCTGCGGCATGGCCCTTGGCGCCGCTTGTACCAAACTCGACATCGCCGGCAACACCTGGATTTGCACGAGCGACGCCGATTGCGGCAAGGGCTTTGTGTGCAGCGCGAACCCGGTTGGCGCGGCCGCCGATTCCACGGTGCCGCAGACCGGGGTCTGTGTGCCGGTAGGCATGAACGGGGCCGACGGCGGGGCGGACAGCCTCCCCCAGGCCGACGCCGACGGCGGGCCGGCAGCCGACGCCGACGCCGACGCCGCGCGCGCGGGCGACGGCCCGGCGGATAGCGGCCCGGCGGACGGAGGCGGCTCCGACACCCGCGCCGGCGATACGCCGACGGACGACGGCCCGGGCGCCGACCTGGCCGACGCAACCACCGGCGACAACACCGCACCCGACACGGCGGACGGGGCGGCCGATGTGCCCGTCGACGCGCTGCGCGACGCGGACAGCGCGGACGCCGCCGATGTGCCGGTCGGGCCCGATGCACCGGACGCGGCCGCCGGGCCGGACGTGCCCGACACGCGCGACGCGGCCTCGGGCGACGACGCGGCGGGGGTTCCCGATGGGCCGCTCGGCCCGGATGGGGGCGACGCCGCCATCGACCAGGGTGCCGGCGACACCGGCGACATCCCCCTCGCGCCCGATGCTGCCGAGGTGGCGGACGAAGGGGGCCCGAGCGATGCCAGCCTGGACGTGCCGGACAGCCTCGACATGCCCTGGTGGCTCGACCTCGGCGACCTTGGCGACGGCGACGCGGACGCCGCCGCCGACCTGGCCGAGCTCGGCGACACGAGCGACGCCGCCGATGTGCCGACCGACGGAGCCGATGCGCCGGACAGCTCGCCGCTGCCCGACGGGGAGCTCTGCCCGGGCGACGAGGCGTGCGCCAGCGGCAACTGCCGGCTGGCCCCCGACAACGAGGCCCGCTGCGCCCCCGCGGAGGCCGCGTGCGCCGCCGCGGCGGGTGGCGGGCTCGGCATCGGCGGGGCGGTGTGCGTGGGGGACCTGAGTCTCGTTTGCGCCGACGTCGACACTTTCGACTCGGTCGCATGCGGCTGTGACAACCCCTGGCTCTGCGCCTGCCTGGCCTGGGCGGGCTGCGTGCCGGAGACGGGCCTGTGCGGCGAGACGCCGAGTCCCGACGGCACGCCGTGTGAGGATGGCGACCCGGTGACTGACAACGACCAGTGCCAATCGGGCGCCTGCGTGTGCGTCGCCGACTGTGCCGGCCGCGCGTGCGGCGATGACGGCTGTGGCGGCTCGTGCGGCGAGTGCGCTTGCTGGGACGTATGCGACGAAGGCTTGGGCGGGTGTGTCGTCGGTGGGAACTGGGCGCGGCGCTACGGCGGGGAAGGCGACGACGCCTTCCTGAAAGCATTCCCCGCGGCCGACGGCGGTTTCACCTTGCTCGGCAGTACGTCATCCTCTGGCACGTCGGCGGTGCAGCCCTGGATCGTCCGTACGGACCCAACAGGCAATGTGATCTGGCAGGTCGCCTTGCCCCCCACTTTCCACATAGAGCCACGCGACGCCGGTGTCGGCCCGGCCGGAGAGATCGTCCTCGTTGCGGGGAGCCGATTGAATCCGCGCCACAACTGGATTGTGGCAGTCGACGACACAGGGGAGGTCTTGTGGCAAACGCCTGTCTTTGACTCCCAGCGAGTGCTGCTGCCTCTCAGCGGCGGGGGCTTCGCGACGGGAGGGGATCAACTGGACGGATATCCCACCGTGAACATGTTCTCAGGCGAGGGAAGCCATCGGTGGACAAGGAGAGTCGATACGCAATCGGGTCCCACTGGGAACATAACGGCCCTGGCCGAAATGCACGACGGGGCCATTCTCGCCGCCGGACACGCAGATATGGGGTTCGGTGGCAGTGACATCTTTGTCCTTCATGTGTCCGCCGGTGGTGCATGGGTCGACAGCGTTGGATTGGGGGGAAGCGATCACGAGCATACCTCTTTGGTGCGCGAGATGGTCGACGGCACCATCATGGTGGCGGGAAAGACACGCTCGTTCGGTGGCGGCACGGATGGGTTTCTGGTCCGGCTGCGTGCTGACATGGACGGGCCTCTCTGGGCCAAACGCTACGGCGGTTCGCTCGATGAGTCCTTCAGTGCACTTACTGCAGACGCTGACGGTAGCATGCTCGTTGTCGGCGCCACGAACTCCTACGGTGCAGGTGGACAAGATGGCTGGGTCCTGCTCGTCTCGGAAGCGGGCGACGTTCTGCTGCAGGTTGCCATCGGAGGCCCGGGAGACGACGAGTTGCGGGGTGTCGTGCAATCGGCAGACGGCGACTACTTATTCTTCGGGCGCACGGCGTCGTTCGGCGCGTTGGGCAGCGATGCCTTGCTCTTGCGTCTTTCCTTGAGCGAACTCTTGTCGCTCGGAGTGACAACATCAGTGGTGTCGGAATCATGCCCGTTTGGAATCTGGAACGCCAACGTTTCGTTCGTGGCATTGGGGATTGGGGACGAGGAGACAGGGCCGCTGGATTCACCCGAGTCGACGGCGGCACCGCTTGTGGACGTTTGTCCTGTCGAATTCTGACCGTGCGCGCGGTCGCGACTTCGGAAATCCCCACCCTGCGATGAGTATCGGCGGGCCCCAAGAGGGGGCGCGCGCCCGCCGCCCTGGCGCGCTGAACCAACCTGCCCCATCGGGCGGCGGGGAGTCGGCACATCGGGACGGGAGGTGCCGAGGGACGGCGAGTCGGCTCGGCGAGCAGGTTTCGTGCGGCGGCCCACCCCACCGCGCCGGGCCGCCACGTACTGCCCGCGGCCGCGGACAAGCCGGCTACCCGCCGTCGCGGTCGGCGCCGACCCGGGCGAGACCTTCGTCGTCGAAGTGCGCGTCGAACGCGAAAGCCCTTGCGATCCGGCGCTGCCTCGCCAACGCGAACGAAGTCGCGTCGGTGAGGCTCGCGCGGCGCGACGGGCGGCTCAACCAAAGATCCATGGCGGCTTCGTGCAACGCCCGGTCGACCCACACGACGTCGAGCAGCGGCTCGAAATCCTCCCGGACGCGCCTTGCGGCCTCCGGCCCAAGGCGGCGCCCAACGAGCGCGTACGTCTCGTGGAGGGTGGACGAGGTGATGATGAGCCGGCAGCGCTCGCGCCGAAGCCGTTCGAAGGCGCTCACGGCATCGGCGTGCGCCACGTCATCGGCCACGAGCAACGCCAGGATGGCCGATGTGTCGACCAGGACCCGTTCCATGTCCCTACTGGCCGTCGAGGAGATCGTCGTGCGCCTGGGAGAGGTCGGCGCGCCCCTCGACGTCGCGGAACGCGCCGACCAGTGTGGCCGCGCGGGCATAGCGGTCGGCGGAGCTCACGCCTTCGTCGGCCGAACGGTCGATGCAGCGACGAATGTAGTCGGCCATGGAGATGCCCTGCTGGCGCGCGCGCTGGCGTACGCGCCGGGCCTGTTCCGCCGTCAACTGGATCTGCGTTCGGACCATGCTGCCCTCCCCGGACCTGCCCGCAGTGTAGTCGCCGCGCAATGTCATCGCAAGGCGCGGGGCCTGAGCGGCCGCCAGCCCCAATCCGCCCCGGGCTCCGGGGCGGCAACCGGTTCGCCGCGGGAAGTGCGGAGCGGGTCAGCCGGCCACCACGGGACTCGACCGCGGCCGCGGATTCAGGCAGCGGTCCGGCGGCGCCGCGGTGCGCGGCCTTCAGACGAGCGCCAGGCCCTCGCGGCGGATGGCGGCGGCCAACGCGTTGTGGGGATCGCCGAGGTCTTCGGGCGTCAGGCCGACGGGCTGCAGGTCGATGCCGCTGCCCGCCGTGCGGGCCAGCAGAAACGCCGCCACCCTCGCCTCGCCGGCCGGCCAAGGCGGGTCGCGGGGGCGCCCGCGAGGGGCGACTCACGCGCAGGAACGGTAGATTTTCACGGGGGCAACAAGGCCGAAGGCGCGGCCGCCCGTGGGCTCATGCAGGAATAGCCGCGTCGCCGCGCATGACTGAAGCGCCGCAGGCCGCAGTGGCCCCCGATGAAAATCACCGTTCCGAGCCATTGCTCCCGCGGGCGCCCCCCGACCCGCCCGCGCTCCGCGCGCGGTCCTGCGCTGAGCCGCCGCCAAGGCCGCCGGCTCCCGTCCGCCGTTTGCAACCCGCCCGCGAAATGCGCACACTTTGCGGGCGACGCGCCCGGGAGAACGGGCCGCCGCCACCCGAGTGGGGGGTCATTTGGGCCGCGGCGGCCGACCCGACACAACGCACGAGGAGAGTTTCGATGAGACGCGTACGGTGGACCACAGTGGCCTTGTTCTGTTTCGCGCTCGTAGGCGGCACGGCCTGTGATTCGAGCGACGACGGCGGCGGCCCGGGCGAGGGCGACGGGCAGGGTGCCGGCGACACCACGCCAGGCGGCGACGAGACCGGCGGCGACGTGGCGGCCACCCCCGACACGGGCGGCGGCACGGGCGACGTCGCCGAGTTGCCGGTCGAGTTCACGCAGACGGCCCTCGTGAGCGGCTGCGGCGGCTTTGCCGCGCCGGCCGGCGACAAGGCCGAGGGCGACGACTACTGTGCCGCCGAAACGCTCGATTGGACCTACGATGCCGCGAGCCAGACCCTCGTGCTGACGAACGCGCGCGTGTCGCTCAACTGCTGTGGCGCCCATGACATGACGGCCGAATGGCAGGCCGGCGTCTACGTCGTCACCGAGACCGACCAGCCGGACGGCGAGCAGGGCCGCTGCCGCTGCATGTGCGTCTTCGACTACTCCATCACGCTCGTCGGCGTGCCCGCGGGGGTCATGTCGCTGCTCGTCAAACGTGCCGTCTATGAAGAAGAGGGCGGCCCGTACGACGTGTGGCAGGGCGACGTCGACCTCGGCAGCGGCAGCGGCAGCATCGTCATCGATGGCGACGCCATCGACTGGTGCCACGTCACCGGCGTCTGACCCGCCCGCCCTTCCCGCCTTCGCACGCGGCCCCCGTCCGGGTTGCGCCACGCCGGCCCGCCTGAACGCCGGCGCTCCCGCGCCGGTCCTTGTGTGGGTACCGTTTCGCGCGCACCCTCGCGTCATCCCCGAGGCTCCGGCCGGCGGGGCCGCCGACGAGACCGGCGGCCGCCGGCTCCGGTGCCCCAAAGAGGCGCGGCTCCAGCGCCGTTTGGCCCCGCCGCCCGACCCCGCGCGGTCGGCCAGGAGTTTCCTCCGTGCGCACGATTCTTTGCTGCGGGTTCTTGGCTTGTTTCGTGACCCTCGCGGCCGGCTGCCCCGGCAAAGACGACACTGGGCGGGCCGACGGGGCTTCACCCGATGCCGTGGCCGCCGATAGCGGGCGACCGGACGGCGCGGCCCCCGAGACCGCGACGCCCGAGACCGCGACGCCTGACACGGCCGGGCACGACACCTGGCCAGACGCGGTACAAAGCGACGCGACACCGCCCGACGCCGCGTTGCCGGACACGCCGGAGCACGACACCCGGGTCGACGTGGCCGTGGATGCCGGTCCCGGGCCCGGGCCCGGCGACGCGCCGGCGCCGCTGGACGGTGGCGCGCGCGACGCGGTGCCGGCCGATGCGGATGGCGCAGGCCCCGATCCCACGGGCCAAACCAGCCTGGAACGCATCGCCGAAGCCCGCGACGCCGGCCGCATCGACCCCGAAACCGCCCTCATCTACGAGGTTTTCGCCGTGTTTGGCGACCCGCGGCTGCCCGCCGCCTACCGCGGCGCGCCGGAGCGCCACCCCGCCGACCCGGTCATGGCCGCCGTGGCCGCGCGCTACGGCCGGCTCTCGGCCGCGGGCCGGGCGACCTTGGCCCCGTTTCTCATTCCGCCGAGCTACAGCCGCAGTTGGCACACCGAGCGACGCAGCGGCAGGGCCGCGCCCCCGCCCGTCCCGGGCGAGAAGGCCGACGACGACCCCTTGACCGAACTCGATCTGCTGCCGCTCTGCGGCGAGGGCCGCGAGCTCGGCTGGCAGAGCGTCGACTGCGCCCATTTCCGCGTCTGGTGGTTCGACGACCAGTTTCCCGAACACGCCGAGATGGCCGCCCGGGTGGCGGAAGAGCTCGAATCGCGCATCTGGCCCGAATGGGTCGACGGCCTCGGGATGCGGGCCCCACTGCCCGACACGGGGGCCACCGAGTGCTCCGGCCCCGACGAACGCCTCGACATCTACCTCGTCGAGGACATCGACTGCCTCGGCCTGACGGTGAGCTACCTTCTGCCCGCCGACGTGCCCGACCTCACGTGCCACCCGCGACCGGCCTTCATGATGCTCGACGTGGCCAGCATCGGGCTCGACGACCCCGAGGTGGGGTACTTCACGGCCGCACACGAGTTGTTCCACGTCATTCAGGTGGCCTACGCGGCGGGGCTCGGCTGTCACCCGGACGCGGACTGGTTCTGGCTCGCCGAGGGCACCGCCATGTGGGCGCCGGCCGATCTGCTCTACCCGGACCTCGATCTCGAACACCAGGACGCCGCCGAGTATCTCCAATCGATCTCGCGGCCGTTCTACGACACGGCCATGCACCCCGGCTTCTACTACGGCACCTATCTCTTCCCCGCGATGATTCACGTCATGTACGAAGATCGCGGTTTCGTCCGCCGGGCCTACGAGGGGGCCGAAAACCAGCCGGACCTCTTCGCGGCCTTGAATGCCGCGCTGCCCAATGGGTTTGCCGAGGTCTGGCCGCAGTTCATCGTCTGCAGCATGAACAAGGACCCGTTTCCCTGCTACCGCGGCGACGGCCTCACGGCCTCGGCCTCGGCCTACGAGGCGGGCATCGCGGTCGGCGCGGGCCACCCCGAGTCCCAGATCGTGGTCGACTGGGTCGACCTCGGGCTCTTCGACCTGACCGGCCGGCGCTACCACATCGCGCTCCACGACGACAGCGTGCGCGCCGTGACGTTCAAGAACCCGTACTACGGCATCCCGAACGTCGGCGTCTACGCCATCCTGCACTTCGCCGCCGGCGAGCCCGAGGTGCGCGAGTGGACCGACAAGGCCGAGTGGCACCTGTGCCGCGACCGGCGCGCCGACCGGTTCACGGAGTTGGACCTCTTCGTCGAAAACCACGACTGGCAGGGCCGCCAGCCGGACGACATGGCCTATCCGCAGCAGCCGCTCGAAATCGCCTTCTCGGACGTCGGCTGCTGGCGCTGGCAGGGCACCGTCACGTCCGTCCACCACCTCGAAACCGCCGATCCGCTCTCGGAGATCTACCTGGAGAAGGACACCACGGTGCAGGCCGAGGCCACCTTCGAGTACTTCGAGCCGCCCATGGCGCCTCCGCCGGGCGAAGACGAGGGGGCCCTCTTCCGCCTCATCGAGGGCACGCTGGCGCTCCAAGTGACCCAGGTGTCCACGACCGATCAGGTGTGCACGACCACCGCCGCGTGGGCCGACATTCCCATCGAGGCCGGCCATTTCCACCTGCGGCTCACGAGCGCAGGCGGGCTGCTCGGGCACTACTCGGGCTGGTCGAGCCAGACCCACTACGGGCCGGCCGTGAGCACGTGCAGCGGGGAGACGGGCATGCTGCTCGGCACGAAGTGGTGGTCGGTCGATGCCGAGGACCGCCAGCACGCTTCCGCCGACGGCACGCTCCTCGAAGGCCAGAACGACGACGCCTTCTTCGACGAGATCGAGGGGACGACCTCGAGCGGCACGTCGCACTACGAATGGCGCTTCACGGCCCTGCGCGAAGAGTAGCGGCGCCCGGGGGCAGTTGACGCTCCGCGCGGTTCTCTCCATACTCCACGCCGGCACCCGCTCGGGGTACCCTCCCCGGCCCGCTGTCCGGCGCGCCCTACCCCAACCAGGAGAAATCATGGCTCGGTTCACGTGTTTCGTCGCCATCGCAGTGTGGGCCCTTTCCGCCTGTGGGGACGCGTCTCCTTCGGGGGCCGAGCCGCCGCGCGATGTCGCGGACCTCCTCGCGGGCGACAGCACCCCGCCCGCGCCCGACGCCACGGCCCACGACACGGGCCTCGGCGACGGCCCCGCGCCCCAGGACACCGCCGCCGGCGACACGGCGGCCCCGTTCGACGGCCTGCCGCCCTCCGACACCTTGCCCCCGCCCGACAGCGCCCCGGCGGACGTGGCAGCAAACGACGGCGCGCCGCCGCCCGACGCGGCGCCCCCGTCCGACACGCCCGGCGGGGACGCCGGCGACGTCGGAGCGCCCACCTTCGCCATCGAGCGCTTCGAGGTGCACCAGGTGAACCCCGGCGAGCCGTGGGTAGGCTACACCGCTACAGAGGCCGAGCAGTGCACGCTGCGCCTCACGTCCGGCAGCCGCACGCTCGAACGCGCCGGGCTGCCGGCCGGCAGCGACGCGCAGACCGTGCGCCTCAATTTCGGCTCCGAGCCCGGCGTCGACCGCGTCGACCTCGAACTCACCTGCACCGGTCCGACCGGTTGGGGCCGCGCCACGGCGCAACTCGACGACCACATCCCGGTCGAACTCGTCAACCGCTGGACGACGCCGGCCTGCGCGCCGGCCGAGGGCGGCGCCGTCGACTTCTGCTGGGAGGTCCAAAACGCCGAGCGTTGCGAACTGTTCTTCCCCGAAGGCAACGTGCCAGCCGCGGCCACGGGCTGCTACACCCTGGTCGTCCCGGCCGGCGGCGGTATCGACGGAATCTTGAACTGCACGGGGGGCGAAAGCGCCCTCAGCGACGCGTTCGGGTCCTGGAGCGGGCAGTGCGTCGAACTGCACGCCGACCGCCGCTTCCTCGCCGCACCCGGCGACGTGACCCTGACCTGGACGGCGGTGGCCGCGGGCGACTGCGTGCTGCAAGACGGGGCGGGCACCGAATTGTCGCGCGCCGCCGCGGGCGCAGCGACCGTGGCCGTCGCGGCCGACGAGACGTTCCTGCTGACTTGCACGAGCGCCGACGGCCAGCCGCTCTCGTACACGCTCAACGTTCAGGTCGGGGCCCGGGTCGAAGCCTTTCAGACGATGGGCATCCCGCCGGAACTCGACCGCATCCCCCTCTACTGGAAGGCCAGCGGGTACGAGCGCTGCACGCTCGCCGTCGAGAATGCGAACATCCAGCTCCTGCTCGACAACCTCGCCCCCTTCGTGGCCTCGTCGCCAACCTTTGCCGAGCTCGGCCAGTTTTTCTCCGTGCACGGACCGCTCGCCGGCGCCGGAGAGACCACCTTGACGTTTTCCTGCACCGGCCCGAGCGGGCCGAGCGCGCCCACGACGCTCGTCATCGCCGAGCCCGGCCCCGTCCGGCTCGACCGCTTCGAGGTCATCCCCGATGCGTTGCCGCCGGGTGGCGGTCCGGTCGACGTCTGCTGGGAGGTGGCCCATGCGACCGGCTGCTACCTCTACGTGCTCGACCCCACACGGCCCGATTCGCAGTTGAATTTCAGTGGGCGCGGCACCGCGTGCCTGAGCGACCCCGGCCTGAACGGAGCCGAATTGCCCATCACCGTGCCGAGCGAGGCCCGGCTCGAATGCTTCGGGGCCTTCGACGGGCTCTACGCAGTGCGCAGCATCGCAGTCGGGCCCACCATCCGCGCGTTTGCGGCCGACACCGACGCGCTTCAAACCCCCGGCACGGTGACCATGTCCTGGGACACCGTGGGCATGGCCGCATGCGAACTGCGCGACGCGAGCGGGCCCCGCGCGAGCGGGCTCACGAGCGCCGGCACGCCGGTCGCCATCGTGGCCACCACCGACTTCACCCTCGCGTGCGTGGGTCTCGAAGGCACCCCGCTCGAACGGACGCTGCGCGTCGGCGTCGGCCCGGCCGTCTTGCTCCTGACGGGCTATGCGGTCGACCCGTTTGCCGCGGCCGTCTCGGTGAAAACGACGCCCTTCGTCGACGACTGCCAGCTCTTCTTCGACCGCGCCGACGGTTGGCGCTACAGCCAGTTCGATGTCGTGGTCGGGGGCTTCTACCCCGAGGCCGCGACGGCCACCTGGTACTGGGACTTCGACGTCTTTGGCCCGCTCACGGCCACGGTCTTCTGTCACGCCGGCGGCACGGTGCTGCGCCAGACGATCGGGGTGCCCGGCCCGGCGGCGCTGCCGCCCCACCTCGTGTCGCTCAGCGCGACACCGCCGGTGCAGCCGACGGCGCCGACGAGTTTCCAGGTCTGCTGGGAGTTCAGCGGGGCGGAGCAGTGCCGCGCCATGACCCTCATGGGGCAGACCTTCCCGGACGTGCCGGCCATGGCCTGCCAGGACGTCACAGTCGACGGCAACGACGAATTCTACGTGTTCTGCGGCAACGCCGTCGGCGAGCGCCAGGGGCTCATTCGGCTGCCCGTCGGCCCGAACGTCCTCACGTTTGCGGCCGATCCGCCGCAACTGTTCCTCGACGAGGGCAGCCCCGCGAGCACCCTCTCGTGGGAAACCTTCGACATGGTCACCTGCACCCTCGAAACGCCCAGCGGCAGCGCGGTCGTGCCCGTCAACGGCAGCCAGGTAGAGATCTTCCCGAACGTGGGCCTGGCCCAGAACATCCTCGCCTGCAGCGATTCCTCCGGCGCCACCCTGATCTACGGCCTCAACGTCTTCACCTGGGAAATGCGCTAGCCGCGGCGGCCCAGGGGGGCCTGCGCTCGGTTCGGGGTTCGCTCGGCACAACGGCGTTACAACTCCGTTATAGATCCATAACAGATGCGTTACAGCCCTGTCTTTTTACGGAGTTGTAACGGGATGGTGATGGGGCAGAAACGGGCTTGTACCGAGGCAACGGAGGCCCCGCCTTGGTGCCGCAGCGCGCCCGTGCCGTATCGCTCGGCTGGCCCGGGCCTCCCCTGGGCCCACGGTTCCAGCCGCTCGCGAGGCCGCTCTTGACCCAGAATCCGTCACCCACACCGGGATTCGCGAGCGGATCCGGGGCCAATCGCTGTGTCGGCCGCGCCGCTTTGGTGCTCGCCGGAGCGCTGCTACGACTGCGCCCAAATCGGCTTGCCTCCTCGCGCTCGACCTCGCCTCCACTCGCTCGGACCTCGGTGCGGTGACGGATTCTGGTGACGGGGCCGCATTGACTCCCCCGGGCCCGGCCGCCGATACTGGCGGCGTGGAGTCGGAGCGGCAAGGCGAGGCTCACGAGACCGACCAGCGACGGCTCGGGCCCGCACCGTTCCCGTTGCCGGCTCGGGGGTGACGTGGCGCCCAGGGCGGGGGTTCGGTTCTCCCGCCTGCGCGCTTGCCCCGAGCGGGAGGGCACGATGAAGTCAATGCGTGCATGGTCGGTTCTCGGCCCCGGCCTCGGCTTGCTGCTGGTCTGCGCGAGCCCCGCGGCCGTGCTCGGCGGTCAGCGCGACCCGTGCATCCACGACGGCGACGTCAACGCCGACGGCGTCATCTCATCGGGCGATGCGCAGACGGCCTTCCTCATCGCGCTTGGCGTCGTCACCCCGACGACCGACCAGGCCTGCGCCGCCGACTGCAACGGCGACGGCGTCGTGTCGTCGGGCGATGCGCAGGCCATCTTCCTCGCGGCGCTCGGCTCCGGCCGCTGCCCCTACAACCTGCCGCTCGGCGCCGACTGCCTGAGCCCGCTCGATTGCGCCTCGGGCCAGTGCGTCGACGGCGTGTGCTGCGACACGGCGTGCACCGCCACCTGCCAGCGCTGCAACCGCCCGGCCGCCCTCGGCACGTGCGGGCCCATCGACCTCGGCCTCGACCCGGACAGCGAATGCGGCGGCGTCTCGTGTTCGGGCTACTACTGGGGCTGGGACGGGGCCGACTGCCTCACGGCGGCCAACGTGCCGGCGGCGGCCGTGTTCTGCAACGGCGCCGGCGCCTGCCAGGGGCGCGCCGACGTTTGCCCGTCGGCCTCGGCCGGGGCCGTCAGCCTGACCTGCGACACGGCCTGCACCACCCCCGACGACGAAACGTGCGGCGGCACGGTGCCGGGCAGTTGCACCGCGTTTCCGACGGTCGAGGTCATCTCCCCGAAGAACGAGGCGCACGCAACGACCGCGTACGAACTCTCGGAGGGCCTGCTGCAGTCGTTCAAAACGACCGATGCGGGCACCCTCAGCGGTGTGGCGCTGCACTACCAGGGCCTTGCGTGCAGCGGCAGCGTGCTGTTGCGCGACGGCGACGGCTCCGGGGGCACGGTGCTCGCGGTGGCCACGGTCTCCTGGCCGCTGACGTCGTCCCGCACGTGGCGCACCGCGGCCTTCGTGCCGCAGCCGGCCGTGGCCGCAGGCCGTGCGCTCACGGTCGATGCCCTGGGCCTCACCTGCACGGGCAGCCTCGGGGCCTCCGGCTACGACGACTACGCCCACGGCTGCCTCTACCGCGGCGGCGGTGGCTGCGACCCGAGTGCCGATCTGTTCTTCCGGGTGGGCTTCCAGACGCGGCCCGCGTGCGGGAGCTGCCAGCAGTGCAACGCGGCCGGCAGCTGCGCCCCCGTGGCGGCGGCGCACGATCCCTTCAACGACTGCGCGCTCTGCACGTTCTGCGACGGAGCCGGGGCCTGCGCCACGGTGCCGAGCGGCAACGACCCGCTCGACGAATGCCGCTCGTTTGGCTGCCCCGGCTACTACTGGGGCTGGGACGGCGCAACCTGCTACGGCCGCGGCAACGTCACCGGGGCGGCCGCGCGCTGCGATGGGGCCGGCGCCTGCATGACGGCGCCGACGCTCTGTCCGGGCGCCGACCAGGGTGCGGCCGTCAGTTCCTGCGACCCTGCGAGCTGCGACGCCCCCGACACCGACACGTGCACCGGCACGCTCGCCGGGTCGTGCGAACTCGCCATGTCCGAAGTGCAGTGGCCGGCCAACCGCCCGCCGGGCGACGGCTCGCTCTATCTCTCCACCATCGAGTGGCAGTCGATGACGATGGAGCTCGACGGCGAACTCACCTCCATCCTGGTGTACTACACGGGGCTCGGGGTCTCGGGCACGGTCTACCTGCGCAACGGCGAGGGCGACGGCGGGCCCATTCTCGCCAGCGTAGCGGTCAATTGGGCGGCCTCCGGGAGCCTGACCGCCGAGTCCATCGACTTCGACCCGCCGGTGGCCGTCTCGGCCGGCCAGCTCGTGACCCTCGACCTGACCGGTCTCTCCGGCAGCATGGCGGCACTCGAGTGCACGCTGCTCGGCGACTACGCCGGCGGCACCATCGGCTCGTATTTCGGCGGCGACATGGACATCGTCTTCGAGACCGCCGTGCGCATCCCGGGCGATTGCGGCACGTGCGACCGTTGCAGCCCGAGCGGGGTGTGCGAGCCCGTGGCCACGGGCACCGATCCCTTCGAGCACTGCGGCACCTGCCAGACGTGCAACGGCTCGGGGGCCTGCGCCTATTGGGCCGCGGGCAACGACCCGCTCGAAGACTGTGGCGGCATCGACTGCAGCGACTACTACTGGGGTTGGCAGGCTGGCGCCTGCCACTACCGCGACGACGTCCATGCCACGGACACCACCTGCGACGGCGCGGGCCATTGCCCGACGGCCGCCGCCTTGTGCCCGGGGCAAGGCCAAAGCATCTTCACGGCCCTGCGCTGCGACAGCACCTGCGCCACCCCCGACCCGGCCACTTGCCTCAACCAGACCGACCCGGCCTGCCTCGCCAACTACACGAACGCCATCGACCAGCAGAGCGATTCGGGCCGCACGCTCGTCGGTTTCGGCGACGGCTTCTGGCAGTCGTTCACCGCGGGCGTCGAGGGCCGGCTCGAAGGCGTCACCATCTGGTACCAGGGCCCGGCCTGCTCCTTCTGGGTGGCGATCCTCAACGGCGACGGCCGCGACGGCGATGTCCTCCCGAGCGGCCAGGTCTTCGTCGAGCTCACCGGCAGCCCGCTCGTCGTCTCGCCGCGGCTGCTCTCGCTCGGGGCCGGGCCCTACCTGGAGGCCGGACAGGTCGTGACCCTCAGGGTCTTTGGCGGCGACATCGACCTGTGCGGGCAGTTTCACGTCGCCACCTCGGACGTGTACGCCGGCGGCCACTACGAAAACGACTCGCAAGGCGGCAATCCGGGCTGGGACCTGCGCTTCCGCACGCGCATGATGGCGCTCGTGCGCTGCGGCTCGTGCGAGGCCTGCACGAGTACCGGCGACTGCGTCCAGACGGGGTTTGCCGACGTCGACCCCTTCAACGACTGCCCCACCTGCGAAACCTGCGGCGTTTCCGGGCTGTGCTGGCCGGTCGACGCGGGCCTCGACCCCATCAACGACTGCGGCGTCTGCGATGTTTGCAACGGCTCGAGCGCCTGCACGCCCGTGGCGAACGGCGAAGACCCCTACGACGAGTGCGAAGGCACCCACCCCACGTGCGGCGGCGTCTGCAACGGCAGCGGCGGCTGCCGCTACCCCATCGCCGGGCTGCGCTGCGGGCTCTTCATGGTGTGCGACGGGGCGGGCCACTGCGTGTCGAGTTAGTGCAGAGGAAGGAAGGCGACCATGGCTGAATCGGCCTGTGCGAACTGCAAGTTCCGCGCGCGCTACGACCGCAACCCGCGCTCGCTCTTGGGCCGTATCTGGCGCTGGCACGCGGGTTGGTGCCCGGGCTTCAAGGCCTACCTGAAAGGCCTGCCCGAGGCCGAACGCGACGAGCTCATCGAGCGCTACCGCCTGCGCCGCTGAGCGGCGGTGCCGAGACCGCCCAGCGCGCCGCCCGGCCCGCGGCCCCATGGACGCCGTCCGCCTGAGCCTCTATGCTCCCCAAGGCCGGGCCGGTGCCCGCGGGAGCGAGCGATGCCATCCCGATTGCGATATGCGTGCTGTCCGCAACCCCGGCGCAGCGCGCGCCTCGGCCGCTCGTGCGCCTGGCTCGCGCTCGCGCTGCTCGTCCCGGCCCTGCCGGCCCGTGCCGTGCAGTTTCGCTTCCCGGTCGACAACGCCGACGACCCCATCTACGCGAACTGGGTCATCCACTGCGACCACGACACGCTGACCGACGGCGAACGCACCGCCTGCCTCGACTTCGCCGGGCGCCAGAACTTCCCTTACTGCTACAACGACCACCTGGGCACCGATTTCATCTTGGAGGGCGGCGTCTCGGCCATGGAGGCCGAAAGCGCCACCGTCGTGGCCGCCGCCGACGGCGTCGTCGTCTCCGTCGAAGACGGCAACTACGACCACTGCCACGGCAGCATGGACACGGGCGACGTCACCTGCGACGGCTACCCGATGCAGGCAAACCAGGTCATCCTCGAACACCCGGACGGCTACCGCTCGATCTACGCGCATTTCCGCCGTGACTCCATCGTAGTGGCGGTCGGCGAGCGCGTGCGCTGCGGCGAACCGCTGGGGCTCATCGGCTCGTCGGGCTACTCGTCGATGCCACACGTGCACTTCCAGGTCGAGACGCCCGCAGGCCAATGGATCGACCCCTACGCCGGCCCCGAAAGTCAGCCCGAGAGTTTCTGGGTCGAGCAGGACGGCCCGAAAGGCCTGCCGGCCGAGCGCTGCGCGGACGAACCGCCGCTCGAACCCCTGGCCGATGGCCCCGGCCCGGGCGATGTCGCCGGGCCCGCGCCCGCCGACGCCGCCGACACGCCCGGCGCCGCCGACGCGCCCGCGGGCGACGCCCTGCCCGACGGCGACTGGAATCTGTTTGGCCGCGGCGGCTGTGCGAGCGCCGCGCCGGCAGCTCGAAATCTCTGGGCCGGGCTGATTCTCGGCTGTGGCGCGCTCGCGCGGCGCCGCCGCCGGCCCTCCGCGTCCGATTCTCGACCCACGCCGCGCTTGTAGCCCCCGCCCGACGGTGCTACGTTCGCCTCACGCCACACGGGGCCCCACCGGCAGCAACGCTGGCGTCTTCCCGACGAGGAGACGTCGCCTGCGGCCCGGGGCTGCGTGTCCGTCGTCGGCTGCCGGCTTGGCGCCGAGGGCGTCACGCTTCGCGGGCGGAACCCGAGCGCGCATCCGCGGCGGGGAAGCGACCACACGGTACGAACGGCAGCGGGGAGGGCGGGAATGAGGAATCGGGCATTGGTCAACACGGCGCTGGGGCTGCTTTCGCTGACGACACTGCTCGTCGCACCCACGCCGGCGGCGGCGGCGGTGCCGGCCGTGCTCAACGTGCAGGGGGTGCTGCGCGACCCCATCGGCGACCCGGTCGACGGGACGTTCAGCCTCACCTTCGCCCTCTACGACGCGCCAAGCGACGGCAACGAACTGTGGCTCGAGACCCAGGCCGACGTGCCGGTCGGTGTGGGGGTGTTCTCGGCGCTGCTCGGCGCCGCGCCCGAGAACCCGCTGCCGGTCCAGGCGTTTGCCACGGCGGCCGAGGTGTGGGTCGAGGTGCAGGTCGGCGCCGAGCTGCCCTTGCCACGCCAGCGCCTGGTCAGCGCGGCGTACGCGTTCGAGGCGCAGCATGCGGTGTTGGCCGACGCAGCCGCGGCGCTCGACTGCGAGGGCTGCGTGGCGACGGAGCAACTCGACTTCGACCCGGCCACGCAGGACGAACTCGACGCGCTGGCGCAGAACCCGCTCGGCAGCCTGTCCTGCGCGCTCGGCTACGGCCTGGCCTTCGACGGCAGCGCGTGGGCGTGCACGCCGCTCGCCCAGGGCGACGTCACCGGAATCGCCGTGGACGCGGGCCTTTGCGGGGGCGGTGATTCTGGCGACGTATCGCTCGGAATCTGTCTGGGCGGCGTGAGCGAGCTCCTGCTGGCCGACGGGGCCGTGACCGGCCCGAAGCTCGCGGCCGACAGTGTCGAGAGCGCGCACGTGGCCAACGGCAGCCTCACCGACGACGACATCTCCCCGACGGCGGCCATCGCGCAGAGCAAAATCGCCGGGGTCATCGGTGACGTCACGGGGGTCAGCGCGGGCAGCGGCCTTTCCGGCGGCGGCGACTCGGGCGACCTGACGCTGACGCTCGTGAGTTGCCTGAGCGGCGAGTTGCTGCAGTCGGACGGCACGAACTGGGCCTGTACGAGCCAGGTCTACGATTCCGAGCGGCTCGCCGGCCTGACCGAGGCGGCCTACTTCCGGCTGAGCGACGACGAGACGGTGACGGGCACGCCCACCTTCACCGGCGTCCCGGCCTTCAACGGCGGCACCACCGGCAGTACGGCGCCGTTTGCCGTCGACAGCGCGACCCTCGTCACCAACCTGAACGCCGAGTTCCTGGGGGGCAAGCGGGCCGAGGAATGGGGGCTTGGCACCCCGTCGCAGGTGCCGCGGGCCAACACGCTGACCACCGTCGTCTCCACGGGGAGCGTGGGGGTCGCGAGTTCCCTCACGATCGGGGCCGACGGCCTGCCCGTCATCGCGTACTACGACGACACGACGCACGACACGAAGGTGGTCAGGTGTGGCAACGCCGCCTGTTCGGCAGGCAACACGTTTGGCGCACTGGATGCCGGGTTTCCGTGGGCCGGCTTCTACAACGCCATCGCCATCGGGGCCGACGGCCTGCCGGTCATCGCGTATTTGGAGGCTTCAAACGGCGACCTGAGCGTGGCCAAGTGCGGCAACGCCGCCTGTTCGGCCGGCAACACCGTCACGGCCGTCGACACCGCCGGCATCACCGGCCACCAAGCCTCCATCGTCATCGGCACCGACGGCCTGCCCGTCGTCTCGTACCTCGATTACACGAACAACGACTTGCGGGTGGCCAAGTGCGGCAACGCCGCCTGCTCGGAAGGCAACACGCTCACCACCGTCGATTCCACGGGAATGGTGGGAAACTACTCCTCCATCGCCATGGGCGTGGACGGCTTGCCGGTCATCGCGTATATGGACCGCACGAACCAGGACCTGAAAGTGGCCAAGTGCGGCAATGCCGCCTGCTCGGCCGGCAACACGCTCACCACCGTCGACACAACGGGCTGGGTGGGGTTCTACACGTCGATCACGATCGGTGCCGACGGTCTGCCGATCGTTTCCTACCTCGATCAGGGCAACAGCGCCCTGAAGGTGGCCAAGTGCGGCAACTCAGCCTGCTCCGCCGGCAACACGCTCACCACCGTCGACCCTGCGCTGGCGAATGTGATCAGTCATCGCACGTCCATCACCGTCGGCCCGGACGGCCTGCCGCTCATCGCGTACGAGGACACGGCACTGGACCTGAAGGTGGCCAAGTGCGGCAACGCGGCCTGTTCGGCCGGCAACACCATCGTCACCGTCGACGCCGCGGGCGACGTGGGCCAGAACCCCTCCGTGACCATCGCCCCGGACGGCCTGCCCGTCATCTCCTACTACGACGTCACGAACCTGGACCTGAAAGTCGCGAAGTGCGCCAATCCGTTCTGCCTGCCCTACTGGACGCGCCGCTGACCGGCGAGCCGTGACCTCCGCCGGCCGCTCGGGCGCCGTCCGGCAGCCCCCGAAGCCTCGTCTGCCCGCCCCTCCCACGACGCCGGTCTCTGCTTGACAGAGAAGACGACTTCATCTAGGTGAAGCAACCTTCACTGGACGGAACGATGCTTCCAGTGAACGAAGGATGTTGTCATGAGGACGGTACGAAAGGAGAGGGAGGCGGAACTGGCGCGGTCGCTCATCATCCAGTCGGCGCTCGCCGTGTTCACGCAGAAGGGCTACCACGGCGCCACGATGGATGAGATCGCCCGCACCGCGGGCTACTCGCCGGCGGCCGTCTATCGCTATTTCCACAGCAAGGACGACATTTTCCGGGCCGCCCTGGAGACCGTCACCGAGCAGTTCTCGGCGCTGGTGCGCGAGGTGCCGCCCGTCTCGCTGCCCTTCGTCGAGCGGCTGCGCTGGATGTTCTTGCGCATGGTGGCGCTCGCCCAGGCCAACCGCGATTTCTTCATCGCCTTCATCGCCCAGCGCGGCTACATCGAGTGGGATCTGCGCACCGACATCGGCCAGGCCGTCGATTGTGCGCGGCGCGAACACTTGGCCCAGATCGCCGCCATCATGGAGCGCGGACTCGCCGAAGGGGCGCTTGCGCCCGCCAATCCGGTGACCTACGCCCTGGCCTTCATCGGCATGGCCCACGCGTTTTTGGGGCGCTGGATCCTGGAGGGGGCCTCCCGCCCGTTCGAAGACGAGGTCAACACCATGCTCTCCCTCTTCATGCACGGCGCCGCCGCCAGAAAGGACTGAACGGTGAAAAAAGCGCTGGCTCTCCTGTGGATCGGCGCGTGCCTCGCCGCGGCTCCCGCGCACGCGGGCGACACGCACCGCCTTCGCTTCTCCGAGGTCATTGCCCTCGCCTTGTCGCGCAACGTCGACGTTGCGGCCGGCCAGGCGGGTGTGGCGCAGGCCACGGCGGCGCGCAAGCGCGCGCGGGGTCACTACGGGCCGGTCCTCAAGTTCGAAGGCAACGTCATGGTCTGGGACTCGACCCTCAAGTTGGATCTCGGCAGTGGCGACACGGCAGCGCTCGGCGCGCTGCCCGCGCCCCAGACGCCCTACGAGTTCGCGTTTGCCGAAATGCTGAAGTCGTTTGCCAACATGCCCGATCTGCGCGATCAGGTCACGGGGCAGCTCACGCTGTCGCTCAGCCAGCCGCTCACCCCGCTCTGGCAGATCCATCTCGGCCACCAGGCCCAAAAACTCGGCGAGCAAGTGGCCGAAAGCCAACTCCAGCGCACGCGGCGCAAGGTGGCGCTCGAAGCCGCTCTCGGCTACCTGCAAGTGCTGCATGCCACGGCGATCGTGGCGAACGTCGAGAGTTCCATCGCGCAACTGCAAGCGCAGGTGCGCCGGCTCGAAGCGCTCCAGAAGCGGGAGGTCGTGCTCAAGGCCGACTTGCAGCGGCTCCAGGTGGCGCTGGCCACGGCCGAACAGGGGGCCATTCGCGCCCGCGCCGGGGTCGAACTTGCGCGCACCGCGCTCGCCGTGGGCCTCGGCCTGCCCACGGGCGACACGGTCGAACCGGTCAGCACGGCTCCGGCCGCACCGCCCGCCGTCGAACTGTCGCTCGACCAGGCCTACGCGCAGGCGCTCGCGAGCCGCCCCGAGTTGCAGGAGTTGCGCCTGCGCATCGAGCAGGCCGACATCGGCCGACGGGTGGCCGTCGCCAACATGGTCCCAGCGGTCGCCGCCGTGGCCACCTACCAGCACAGCGAGGGCTCGGGGCTCTCCGACCCCGACTCGGTCTTCGGCGGGCTGTTTCTGAGTTGGAACGTCTGGGAGTGGGGCGCCTCGTACTACGGCATCCGGGAAGCCGAGGCGCAGCAGCGCCAGGTCGAACTGGCGCGCGAGAGCGCCGCACGCTACGTGTTCCTCGAAGTCAAAAAGGCGTTCATCGACGTGCAGACGGCCATCGCCGCCCAGAGCGTCGCCAACGCGGCGCTCGCCCAAGCCGAGGAAGCCTTCCGGGTCGAAAGCAAACGCTACGAAGAAGGGGCCAGCACGGCCACCGACCTCCTCGATGCCGAGGCGGCGCTGACCCGTGCGCGGAACAGCCAGACCACCGCATCCTACGAGGTTCTCATTGCCTATGCGACCTATCGCACGGCGATCGGCGCGCAACTCGACGGCGCCTGGATGGCCGCGGGAGAAACCAATGCTACACACTGAGCGCAGTTCCACGAAGCCGGGTCGGGCGCTGCTGGCCGTTCTGGCCTTGGCGGCCGGGTTCGCGAGTGTCGCAACCGCCTGCAAAGAGGAACAGAAGGCGCGCCACACGTTGCCGACGAAGGCGGCCGCCCCGGCGGCTGCCGCGGCGAACGGGCCGGCCGACGGCGGGGGGGCGGCGGGCACGGCCCCGGCAGCCGACGCGGCGGTGGCGGTGTTCTACGGCACCACCGAACCGCACCAGCGCAGCACGCTGACGCCGGCCATCTCGGGCATCGTCGCCGACATCCTCGTCACGGAAGGGCAGTTCGTGAAGACGGGCGACGCGCTCGTGCAGTTCGACCGCGCCGACATCGATCTGCGCATGCGGGCCGCCGATGCCGCCTACCAGGCGGCCAAGGTGCAGGTCGACGCGACCCAGATCGAGTGGAACCGCGCCCGCGCGCTCGTCGACGACGCGGCCCTGCCGAAGAGCCAGTTCGACATGGCCGACGCCCACCTGAAGGGCGCCAAGGCGGGCGTCGCGCAGGCCGAGGTGGGCGTCGCGATGGCGCGCAAGGCCATCCAGGACACGGTCGTGCGAGCGCCCTACGACGCCGTGGTCACGGCCCGGCACGTGTCGAAGGGCGAGTACGCGGCCATGATGCCGCCGAAGCCGCTGCTGACCATCGAAGACATCGAGACCCTCGATTTGCGCATCCAGATCCCGGCCACCGAAATGGCGAAGGTGCAGGCCGGTGACCGCATGGCCGTCGCCTTCCCGGCCATCGACAAGCGCGGCGAGTACGCGGTCACACGCATCATTCCGTCGCTCAACCCCATGACCCGCAGTTTCGCCGCGGTGCTCGAAATCGCGAACGCCGACCACGCGCTGCGGCCGGGCCTCTTCGCCGAGGTGCGCCCGCTTGCCGAGCCGCCGGCGGCCCCGGCGCCCAACGCCGCGCCGCCCGCCGCCGCGCCGGGGGAGGCGCGCCCATGAAGCTGGCCGACGTCTCCATTCGCCGCCCGGTGTTGGCCACGGTCATGGTCGGCACGTTGCTCGTGTTCGGCCTGGTGGCCTATCCGAAAATCGGCGTCGACCTCTTTCCGAACGTCGACTTCCCGTTCGTCACGGTGACCGCCGTCTATCCGGGCGCCGACCCCGAATCGATCGAATCGAAGGTGGTCGACAAGCTCGAAGAGGCCATCAACACCATCAACGGCATCAAGATGTTGCGTTCGACGAGCACCGAAAACGTCGGCCTCGTCGTCGTGCAGTTCGAACTCGAACGCGACGTCGACCAGTGCGTGCAGGACGTGCGCGACAAGGTGTCCGGCGTGCAGCGCGACCTGCCGCCCGACCTCGAACCGCCGGTGGTCGCGAAATTCGACATCGGCGCCGCCCCCATCATGGCGCTGGCGCTGGCCGGCCCCCAGAGTGTCCGCGAACTCACGCGCGTCGCCGACGACGTCATCAAGGAGCGCATCCAGACGCTCGACGGGGTGGGCGGCATCGACATCGTGGGCGGGCAGCAACGCGAATTTCACGTGTGGCTCGACCCGTTGCGACTCGCCTCGTTCGGGCTCGCCGTCAGCGATGTGGCGCAGGCGCTCATGGCCCAGAACGTCGAGATCCCGGGCGGCCGGATCGACGTCGGCCGCCTCGAATTCGCCGTCAAGACCAAGGGGCAGGTGCACAGTGCCGCGGAACTGAACGACATCGTGATCACGGCCGCGGCCGGCGCGCCCGTGCGCATCCGCGACGTGGCGCGGGTCGAAGACGGCGAGGAAGAAGCACGTTCGTACTCGTCGCTCAACGGGCAGGCCGCCGTCGCGCTCATCGTGCGGAAGCAGTCCGGAGCCAACACGGTGCAGGTGGCCCAGGCGGTGCGGACGGCGGTCGCCATGCTGCGCCCCGAGCTGCCGAAGGGCATGACGCTCAGCATTCCCGACGACAACTCCACGTTCATCAGCAATTCTATCCACGACGTGCAGATCGACCTCGTCATCGGGGCCATCCTGGCCATCATCATCATTCTGTTTTTCCTGCACGACTGGCGCGCCACGTTCATCAGTGCGCTCGCGCTGCCCACCTCGGTCATCGCCACGTTCGCGTTTGTACAGGCTATGGATTTCACGTTCAACACGATGACGATGCTCGCGTTGTCGCTGGCCATCGGCATCCTCATCGACGACGCCATCGTGGTCATCGAGTCCATCCACCGCCACCTCGAAATGGGCAAGAGCCCGAAGCAGGCCGCCTCCGAGGCCACCGCCGAAATCGGCCTGGCCGTACTCGCCACGACGGCGTCCATCGTCGCCGTGTTCGTGCCGGTGGCCACGATGAAGGGCATCATCGGGCGCATGTTCTTGCAGTTCGGCCTCACCGTGGCTTTCGCGGTCTCGGTCTCGCTGTTCGTGGCCTTCACGCTCACGCCGACGCTCTCGGCACGCCTGCTGAAAACGAACCACGGCCGGCGCAAGAACCCCATCGCGCGCGGCATCGACTGGTTGCTCGGCAAACTCGACCGCGTCTACCGGGCCCTGCTCGGCCTGGCGCTGCGTCAGCGGGTGCTGACCCTGATCGTGGCCGTCATGACGCTCGCGGCGAGCGTGTACGTGGCGCGATTCGTCTCGTTCGAGTTCCTCCCGCCCGACGACCGCGGCGAGTTCGTCGTCAACGTCGAGCGCACGGCCGGCACGCAGCTCGATGAGATGAAGCGCTACGTCGAGGCGGTGAGCCAGAGCGTGCGCGCCGTGCCGGGCGTGGCCTCGGCGCTCACGACCATCGGGGGCGGCGCGCAGGGCGAGGTGCAACGGGCCCAGGTCAAGGTCAACCTCGTGCCGCGGGCCGAGCGCGCCTTCACGCAGACCGAGGCCATGGCCTACATCCGCTCGCTGTTCTCCGGGCGCAGCGAGGCGACGTTCGCGGTCGAGCCGGTCGGCATGATCGGCGGCAGCGCCGGCTTCCGCGAGGCGGCCGTGCAGTTCATCATCCAGGGCCGCGACTACGAGCAGCTCAACCGCGCCGCCCAGGAACTCATCGCCGCGCTGCGCACGAAGGGCGGCTACGTCGACCTCGACACCACGTACCGCGGCGGCAAGCCCGAGGTGTCGGTCACCATCGACCGCGACCGCGCGGCCGACCTCAACGTGCCCATCGTCACCATCGCCATGACCATCCGCACGCTGTTTGCCGGCGACAAGGCGAGCGAACTCGTCACCGACGGCGACCGCTTCGACGTGCGCCTGCGCATGGACGAACGCTACCGCCGGCAGGTGGCCGACATCCTCAACCTCAACGTGCGGGCGCAAACCGGTGCGCTCGTGCCGCTCTGGAACATCGTCTCGGTGACCCCGGGCCAAGGCCCGGCCAAGATCGAGCGCCAGGCGCGCCAACGGCAGGTGACAATTCTCGCCAACCTCGAGGGCAAGACGCTCGGCGACGCCATGACCGAAATCGACGCCCTCGCGAGCCAAAAGCTGCCGGCCTCGCTGCAAACGAGTTGGACCGGCATGGGCGACGTCATGCAGGAATCGGTCGGCTACCTGCTCGAAGCCCTGCTCTTGGCCATCATCATCATCTACCTCATCCTGGCCGCACAGTTCGAGAGTTTCGTGCACCCCTTCACCATCATGCTGTCGTTGCCGCTGGCCGTGGTCGGGGCGCTCGGGGCGCTGGCGGTGACCGGCATGACCATGAACATCATGACGATGATCGGCATCATCATGCTGATGGGGCTCGTCACGAAGAACGCCATCTTGCTCGTCGACTACGCGAACACGCTGCGCAGCCGCGGTCTGTCGACGCACGAGGCGCTGCTCGAAGCCGGGCCGGTGCGGCTGCGGCCCATTCTCATGACCACGGCCGCCATGATCTTCGGCATGATTCCCGTGGCCTTGGCGCTGTCCGAGGGCGGCGAGATGCGCGCCCCGATGGCCGTGGCGGTCATCGGCGGCCTCATCACGTCGACCTTGCTGACGTTGCTCGTCGTGCCGGTCGTGTACTCGTTGCTCGACGGGCTCGCGCGGCGGCTGAGCCGCAAGAAGGGCCCGGCCGCGGCCAAACCGGCCGGGGCGCACGCGGCAGCCGGAGCGCCGCCGGCCCCCCCGCCCGGGCCCTGAATCTCGCGACGAACCGATGCCGCCCCGCGAAACGCCCGGCGCTGGCGCTGCAAACGGGCCTTCGCCCGCGCGAAATGCGCCGGGCAGCGTCTGCCCGCGACGTGGCGACGCCGCGAAACGCGCCGGGCAGCGTCTGTCCGCGACGTGGCGACCCCGCGAAGCACGCCGTGCAGCGGCTGTCCGCGACGTGGCGACGCCGCGAAACGCGCAGTGCAGCGTCTGTCCGGGACGTTGCGACCCCGCGAAACGCGCTGTGCAGCGTCTGTTCGGGACGTTGTGACCCCACGAAATGCAGAAACGACCGCCAGCGGCTCACCCGAGACCGCCCGCCCGCACCGCCGGCGGGCCAGCTACTTCGCCGACTTGCGGGCCTTGGCAGCGCCCTTGGCGGCCTTCGGCGGCAGCGCGGCGGCGTAGTCGAGCGCCCGCTCAGCCCACGGCCGAATGGCGGCGGGTACCGCGAGCAGGCCGGCCGGCAATGTCACGTATTCCCGCATGGGACGACCGGGCAGCGGCTCGAAGACCGCGCCACCTTCGTCGAGGAGCGCCGCGCGTTCGGCGTCGGGCAGCCGCACCAGCAAGTTCTCCTGGTGCAACCCCATGAACATGTTGCCGTTCACGAAGGCACAGGGGTAGCCGAACATCTGCCGTCGCTCGACCCGCGGGTCGTCCGGCACGACCTCGCCGAACGTCGCAACGAGGGTTTCGGGCGATTTGCGCCACTTGGTTGCCATGGTCACGCTCCGCTGCCGCCGGCGCTCCAGACGGGCTGCGCGGCGGCGTTGTGCAGGTCGTTTTTCGCACTCACCGGCCGCGGGCCGCCCCCCGCGCGCCGAGCACGGCGCGATAGACGTC
>CAYRCM010000055.1:0-28160 GCA_964422715.1 uncultured Myxococcales bacterium
CCGCCGGTGTTGCCGTAGCGCGGGGCGTCGGTGGCGGGCGCGGGCCGACCGCCAGAACCGCCGTATTGCGGCCCGCGGCCCGCCGGAGCGCGATTGTTGGCGGGTGGCGGCGCGCCACCGCCGCGAGCGGCCATGCTGCTTCGCGACCCCGCCGCTCCCGTGCCGTCGTAGCGGGCCCCTGCCGCCGGTGGGCGCGTGACAGGCGGCGGTGTGCGCGGCGCCATGCGCCGGTGTTCGGCGTAGCGATGCGGGAAGCGGCGTTCGAGCGCAATGCGCCGCGCGGGCATGTAGCGGACTCCCCGCGGCCAGTCCCCCCGGTAGTAGTAGTAGCCATGGTCGTGGTAGTAGCCCGCGGCGAAGCCGACGTAGGGGCGATACCAGTGCCGATGCGGGCCTGCGATGTAGCAGGCGTCGGCGTAGCCTCCGACCCAAATCGGGTGGGGGTCGTAGTACCAGTAGAGCGCCCCCGAGTAGCCGTAGAACCAAGGGTCGCCGACGAAGTGGTAGTACCCGTCGTAGACCACGTAGAAGTCGAGGTCGGCGGGCGCGTATGCGTGGTAGTGAGGGCCTTCTTCGTAGCAGAAGCCGCCGCCGAATGCTTCGGGGATGGGGTGACCGCCCTCGTAGTAGACGTAGGTTTGGGCCGCCGCGGAGCGTTCCGCCACGCCGGTCGCGAATGCCAGCGCCAAGGCCGCGATGAGCGCGAATCCGGTACGTCGCATGATCGTCTCCTTTCGACTTCGGCCGCACGCCAAGTGAACGGGGGAGCGGCGCAAACGGCAAATCGTTCGGTTTGACGCAGCCCCTGGCGGCATATTCATCCGTCGGCGCGCGCCAGGCACGTTCCCACCCGAGACGCGGCAGAACCGGGCCGAAGCGCGCAGCGGGAGCCCAGCGGGGCCGGCGGATGGCGGCCCAGTTTCGGTATAATGCACCGTCATTTCGGGGAGGCAAGTCCGTGGCCGAGCCGCGCCAGTGCCGAACGCTTCAGATCGACCCGGACATCGTCGCCGCCTATCGGGGCGATGAGTCCGGGCTAGAAGGTACGCCGCAAGCCGTCTTTCGCCCCGCGAGCGAAGTGGACGTCGTCGACTGCCTGCGAGAGGCGCGGGCGCGGCGGTGGGCCGTCACACCGGTCGGTCGGCGCACCAACACCGTCGCCTCCGCCATCGTCGACGGCGGGGCGGTGCTCTCGACCGAGTGCATGGCGGGGCTTCTAGCCATCGACCGCAAGCGGCGCGTTGCGGTGGCGGAGCCGGGTATCCTGCTCGCCGATTTCAAGCGTGCCGTCGCGGCCGAAGGGCTCTTCTACCCCCCGGACCCCACGAGCGAGGAAGAATGCTCCCTCGGTGGCACCATCGCCACCAACGCGTCGGGCGCCCGCACCCTCAAGTACGGGCCCACGCGCAGGTACGTGCGGTCGCTGCGGGTCGTGCTGGCGAACGGCGAGCGGCTCACGGCCGTGCAGCGCGAACTCGCGAAAAACACGGCCGGATACTGGCCTTTCCACAGCCCCGCAGACGTTTTTGTCGGGTCCGAGGGCACGTTGGGGGTCGTAACGGCGATCGAGGTGGCGCTGCTGCCGGCTCCTCTTCCGTTCTTCGGGGCGTTCGCCTTCTTCCCCACGCTTGCCGATGCGCTTGCCTTCGTGATGGCCGCGCGGCGCAGCCGCCGGGTGGCGCCGCGTTGCCTGGAACTCTTCGATTCGACGGCACTATCCATCCTGCGCGGGCGCGGCCGGGGTGCCTCCGGCATCCCCCAGCGAGCCGAGGCGGCCATCTTCTTCGAACAGGAAACCGCCGACGAGATGCGCAGTTTGCGCTTGTGGTCCGACCTGCTCGAGCGCCACCGGGCGCTCACCGACGCGACCTTGGTCGCCGACACCCCCGACCGGCAGCAGGGCCTGCGCGAAATGCGCCACCTCATCCCCGCCACGCTCAACGAGTGGGCGCGGGCGCATCGCCCGGCCGGCGGACGCAAGGTGACCATGGACTTCGCTGTGCCGCCCGAGTCGCTCGCCAGGCTCATCGCGGCCGTCGATGAGGCGGCGCGCGCCGCTGGCGTCGACCTCGTCGTGCGCTATGGTCACGTGGGCAACGGGCATCCCCACATCTACACGCGCGGGCGCGACGCCAACGAGGTGCAGCGCCTCGACCGGCTCACGCACGAGCTGGCCGCGCTGGCCGTGGCACTGGGGGGAACCGTGGCCGCCGAACACGGCATCGGCAAGACCAAGCGCCACCTGCTGTCTCTGATGTATCCGCCCGCCATTCTCCGGGCCATGCGGGGTCTCAAGCACACACTCGACCCTGAGGGGCTGCTCGCGCCCGGCAACGTGTTCCCGCCCGGCGCGTGAACGATGCCGTGGCGGGAAACGCCGGGCGTGCCCGGTAACCGCGCTCCGAGCGTTCGCCGGACCGCGCCGCTTGAGCGACTCCTGCCTTTCTGAGACACTCGCGCCATGAATCCACGCCGCCCCAGCGATGTGCCCCCCGCGCCCAAGGCGCTGCTCAAGGTCGGCTACGCCTGCAACAATCGTTGTCTCTTCTGTCACAGCCACCGCGAACGGGACACAGCTCCTGCGTCCACAGCTGCGCTGGCGGAACGCATCGGCGAGGCGCGGCGGCGCGGGTTGCGCATGATCGTGTATTCGGGCGGGGAGCCGACCATCCGCCCCGATATCGCACAACTCATCGAACTGCCGCGCGCTCTCGGTCTCGACCTGGGATTCGTCTCGAATGGACGACGTTTCTCGCAGCGACCGTTCGTCGATGCCTGCCATCGGCGCGGTCTGCGGTACGCGTACGTCTCCCTCCACGGTGCCTGCGCCGAAACCCACAACACGCTCGTCGGGGCGGCCGCCTACGACCAGGTCCTCGCGGGCATCGCGCACGTCGCGGCGCTCGGCAACGTGGCGCTCACCGTCAACACGGTCGTTTGCCGTGAAAACCTCGGCCAGCTTGAGGCCATCGTGCGTTTGCTGGCCGGCATCGGCAACCTGCGCATCAAGTTCTCGGTGCTCGAAGGCAAGGGCGCGGCCATGGACGCCTTCCGCACGCTCTCCGTGCCGCTCGGCGTCGTGGCTCAACGCATCTACGAGGCGTTGGCCTTTGGCGAGCAACTCGTGGCCGGCCGTAGCGACGTGCAGTTTGGCCACGACGGGTTGCCGCCGTGCCTGGCGGCAGCCCACTCACGCTACCACGATGACCTGCGCGCGAACGGCATCCTCTTCATGAGCGAGGCCTTCGAGGACCGCCTCTACCCGGTCGACGAACGCAACAAAGCCCAAGGTATCGCCTGCGCGACGTGCGCTCTCTGCGAGACCTGCGCCGGCATCTTCGCGGCGTACGTGCGCCTTGGGCTCGACGACGCTCTCGAACCGCTGCCGGTGGCCGTCGGCAATTCGTTCAACTACGAGGCCATCGAGCGCTGGCCCGATTTCGAACTCGACGCGTGCCCCGTGCAGCGCGACCCAGCCGTCCTCGACGCGGCGCTCCACGCATCCGGCGGTACCGCCGAAGAGCGCGTTGGCCCCGAGCGGGCGCTGCTCGTGCTCCCGGACGCGGGGCGTCCGGGGGCCACCCTGTGTGTCACCCGGGCCAACAACTTCGACGATGCGACCGTCGCCTACGTGCGCGACGCGCTCGGGCAGGTATACGTCCGGCGCGACGCCACCCAGCCCACCGTGGCCGACTTCCGTTGCGATTTGGCGCTACTCGAACGCCAGGCCGCCTGCGCGGCCTGTCCGGTGCGCGGCCGCTGCCCTGGTGCGTTCGCGCGAGCCGCGGCCGCCGATCCGTTTGGCGCCGCCGAGGAGGCCGTATGCGCCGCGATCGCCGCGGCCCGGGGCAGGGTGCTGGAACTCGGGTGTGGCAGCATCCGTCACGGCGAGGCCCTGAGCCGAGCGGTCGCCGCCGGGCTCATCGAGTACGTCGGCGTCGAGCCCGATCCGCGTGCGGTGGCCGAGGCGCGACAGCGGTTTCCGCTGCTCGATACGCGCATCGGGCGGGCGGAGTCGCCGCCGCTCGACGGGCGGACCTACGACGCGATTCTCCTGCTCCGCAGCTACAACCACCTCGTGTCCCCCGAACGTGCCCTCGAACGACTCGTCGGGGCGCTCGCGCCCGGCGGCATCCTCGTCATCGCGGAGAACGTGGCGTTCGGTCTGCTCGTCGACGCGGCCGCGGGGCCGCAACCGCGCCCGGTGTGGGACGACCAGCGCTTTGAGCATTTCCGCAACTCCGCCTCGCACGAAGTGCTGGGGCTGCTTGCTCCTCATGGGCTCGCCGTGCGGCAGCACGTGCCCGTGATGCCGGGCCGGGCCAACCAGTGGCTCATCGTGGCGGCGCGTGCGGGTGACGAGTGCGACTCAGACCGCGGAGTGGCCACAGCGGGACAGGAATAGACCCGTCCGGCGACCGGGAGATACGGTCATCTGCCGCTCGGGCGGGGCGGCAAGAGTCGGTGGCGTGACGCGTCGTTGGGCCGGCAGCGAAGAAGCGCTGCCGTTCGGCTACCAGGAGCCGTGCGAGCCGTGCGAGCCGTGCGAGCCGTGCGAGCCGTGCGAGCCGTGCGAGCCGTGTGACCCGTGCGAGCCGTGCGAGCCGTGCGAGCCATGCGAGCCATGCGAGCCATGCGACCCGTGTGACCCGTGCGAGCCGTGCGACGCGTGAGAGCAGTGTGAGGCCGCCGCCTCGAGCTCGCCCGACTGCGCGCTGGCGCCCTCACCCGCCAAGGCCTGACCCGACGCGGTCCCGGCGATGAGCAGGAACGTGGACACCTTGGCCGCCTGTCGGCGGGTGATCTTGCCTTCTTCGCTGGACAGGAAGTCGGCGATGCGTCGCCTCATCTTGGGCAGTTTCTCGTGAGTCATGGCGTGTGCTGCGCCTCCCTACGCTGGCTGATAGAACAGCTGTCGGTCGCGGACTCGCGTCCAACGCGCCAAGATGTCTCTCAGCGTGTCGTCGCCAGAACGGAGCATCCGGAACAGGTCATCCATGATCGCCATGTGCAGGCGACATTTGGAGTTCGTCGGCATCTGTCCGACGATGTTGCCCTGCTCCGTGTAATTATACACAGGACAGGTGCCGCAGAAAGGCTTGAACGCGCAATCGATGCAGCCCGGGATGCCGTCGAGGCACGACGCCACGGCCAAGGCCTTGACGACGTCGTGGTCCATGGCATCGCGGAAGGACGACGTCAAGACGTTGCCGATCTGGAAGCCGTCATCGCCCATCTGGGCAATCATGCGCCCCTCGTCGCAGGTGAAGATGGCCCCGTCGAAGTTGTAGGCCACCTGTCCCACGCCCGCGCCGCACGGCGAACGGATGTCGAGGAAATTGGGGTCGCCTGGCGTCAGGATCTTGGTGAGGAAGATGGCCGCAAAGCGTTCGAGCAGGTCCCCGGAGCCGCGGTTGATTTCGATGATGTATTGAAGGGTTTCGCGGTAGAACTTGAGAAACTCGTCGGGCGTGTACCCGATACGCTCCCACGTCGACCGAGCGAAACCGAACGGGTTGAGCGGCCGCAGGAAGATGGCGCGGCACCCCAGGCTGAGATAGGTGTCAACGATGTCGCGGGAGCGCGCAAGCGAGGCCCGCGTGACGGTGAGCAGCGCCTCGACGTGGTACAGACTGGGGTCGAGCCCTCGCTGGATGTAGCCATCGTTGAGGCGCTTGATCCAGCGGACGGTCTCAGCGAAGGCGCTGCCGCCGGTGAGTTTGCGGTTTTCGTCGTGCAGGTCTTCGGGGCCGTCGATGGACGTGCACACCTGGACGTGATGGTCGAGCAGGTACGTGAGTTTTTCCTCGTCCATGAGACTCAAATTGGAGACGAGCGAGAAACTCATCGTCTTGCGCTTCGCCGCATTGAGCGTGATGGCGCGTTCGATGATGCGCTGGACGATCGGGAAGTTGGCGAGCGGTTCGCCGCCCTGGAACTCGATGACGATTTCGGGCGACGTGGTCTCGAAGATGAGGTCGACGGTGCGGTCGGCGATCTCGGGCGTCATGTCGAAGCCCGCGGTGTCCATGCCCTTGCGGCTGGCATGACAGTAGACGCACCGTTCGTTGCAGCGCAGCGTGACGATGACGATGTGGAGGTTGGGTCCCGCGAGCACGAAGCGGTTCTTCTCGCGGTACGACTGAACCTCACGCGCCTCGTCGAGCGTCGCGCGCAGGAGATTGCGGGCCGACAACTCGGCGTGAAGCGGGTCGTCGGAGGGGATGGTGCCCTCGACGAAGGCTTCGAACTGCTCGGGCTTCAGGAACAGCCACTGCCCTGTTTCGCTCACGACCAAGTAGTCGTCATCGATGCGCCGAAAACGAAAGAATGCCGAAAAATCTTCTTTGAGTTTTAGCGGTTTTGCCGCAGAGGTCATGACTGCTTTCCTCGTACGATGTTGGCGAGGGCGTGGTTCTGGAGGCTGCCCACGATCGCCGCGAGCGTGTCGGCCGAGTCGTCGCCGTCGACAACCGTCTCGAGCGAGAGCACCCAGTACTCACCCTCCTGCGAGACAGTGAACCGGGCCACCTCGGCGAACGCATCGACGGCGTCCGTGAGCGCGCGCTTGCTGTAGAAGTCTTTGTGAAACCGCAGGGCGTTCACTCGCTGACCTCCTTCGCTGGCGTGTCGTTCGGCTCGGCCTCCTGCGCCGGCTGGGCTGCGGCGTCCTTCTTGCCCTCATCCGCGGCGTATTTCTCTTCCCAAGGTACGGCGATGCCCAGCGGATCGTCGAGGAATTCGAGGTCGTCCTCTTCTTCGAACGGGACCTCCTGGGAGGTCGTCGTATCCATCGTGGCGTAGAGCGCCCGATTGACGATGAGCTCGCGCATGCGGAGCGTGCGCTGCGCGATCTTGTAGCGCAAAGCCTGCGTCAGCAACTCGTTGGCGAAGAGCCCCCCCAGGCGTTCGAGGTCGGCTTGGCCCGCGCCGCTGGTCTGCGGCCGCAGCGTGACGAAAATGCGACCCGCCTGCCCACTCTCACGGTCGAGCAACACATAGGCCCGGTCGATGAAAACGAACGCGGCGCCCATGACCACCTCCAGCGGATAGACCCGCTGGTTGACCGACACGAAGACGCTGCCCGCCTCGATATCCCAAGTGATGCTCTGCTTCTTCTCCACCACGCGATCCTCCTTCCAGAAAACCGAGCGGCATTCTAGACACCGTGTTCGGTCACGTCAACGGACCTGTCGGAAAGGGACGGGTCGGGTACCCTTGCGTCGGGGCTCGGATCGGTTCGTCCAACCTTACGGAATCACAGCGAGGATCGCGCGTCTCGCGGAGAGTTTGGGCGCGGACCCCGGCAGCGCCGGGGACGCTGCAGTGGGGAGCGCCTGCGTGTGCCGAGCCCCGAGCGGCGGAGGGACCGGGCCAGACCGGGCGCCCAGCACTGGCGAGCGCTGCGGCGCGCGGCGCCCGGCGAAGGTTCGTGCCCGGGCTTCGCGATTGTCATGCCGGAAGCCCTGCTGCTATCATGCGCGCCGAAAAGGCGGGCCCGTGCGCGCGGCCCGATGGAGCATCCCGGGTGAAGACGACCGAATTGGGCACGCAGGGCAGCGCGCCGGCGGGCGTCGCGAAGCGCACCGAGCGCGTCGACGTCAAGACCGGCTTCTGCTGCAACAACCGTTGTCGCTTCTGCGTCCAGGGCGACAAGCGCTACGAATACGGCAACAAGGACACGAAGGAGGTCATGGCGGCGCTCGACCAGGCGCGCCGCGATTCCGACTCCATCGTGTTCACGGGCGGTGAAGTCACCATCCGCAAGGACCTCGTCGAACTCGTGGCCTACGCGCGGTCGCTCGGCTTCCGCGTCATCCAGATCCAAACCAACGGTCGCATGCTGGCCTACCAGCGGCTGGCCGAAGCGCTCATCAAGGCCGGGGCCACCGAGTTCTCGCCTGCGCTGCACGGCCCCACGGCCGAGATCCACGACTACCTTACGCGGTGCCCCGGCAGCTACGACCAGACGTCGAAGGCCATCCGCGTCTTGAAAAGTCTGGGGCAATTGGTCATCACGAACAGCGTCATCACGCGCTCCAACTATCGGCACCTGCCCGAGCTCGCCGCGCTACTCATCCAACTCGGCGTCGATCAGTACCAGTTCGCGTTCGTGCACCCCGTGGGCACCGCGGGGCAGGATTTCTACAGCACGACGCCGCGGTTCGCGCTCATCGAGCCGTACGTGAAGCGGGGCCTGCAACTCGGCATCCGGGCCGGTCGCGTGGTCATGACCGAGGCCATTCCGTACTGCTTCATGCGCGATTTCGAGCCCTACGTGGCCGAACGCATCATTCCGCGCACCAAGATCTTCGATGCCGAGATGGTCATCGAAGACTACACCGAACACCGGCTCAACGAGGGCAAACTGAAGGGGCCCCCCTGTCCCCAGTGCGTCTACGACGCCGAATGCGAAGGGCCCTGGCGCGAGTACCCCGAACACTACGGCTGGGACGAATTCCGCCCGCGCAAGCGCCATCACGCTGCCGCCGGCCCGGCCGAGGACGCGGAATGAGCGGCTCCGACCTGCAGAAGGAGGCCGCCGCGACCGAGAAACGGCACTGGGTCCGCATCATTCGCGCCTGCAACAACCACTGCATGTTCTGTCTCGACTCGGGGGCGCTTGACGGCGTGGTGCTCGACGAAGCGACCGTCAAGGCCGAGATCGCCGCGGGCCGCCAACCCGGTGAGCAGCGGCTCATCCTGTCGGGCGGCGAGGCGAGCATCCACCCGCGCTTCATCGAGTTCGTGCGGTACGGCCGCGAACTCGGCTACTCGTGGATCCAGACCATCACGAACGGGCGCGTGTTCTCCTACGCCGGCTTCGTGAAGCGGGCTGCGGGCGCCGGTCTGAACGAGGTGACGTTTTCCATCCACGGGCACACGCCCGAATTGCACGACCGCCTGACGGGGGTGCGCGGCGGCTTCGCGCAGGCGCTCCAGGGGCTCGACAACGTCCGGCGCGAGGGGCTCGTCGCCAACGTCGACATCGTTCTTAACCGAATCAATTACAAGCACTTGCGCGAAATTGTCCTCTTCTTCCATGCCCGCGGCATCCACGAGTTCGACCTGCTGCACCTCGTGCCGTTCGGGCGCGCATTCGACACCCATCGCGACGAACTGTTCCTCGACATCGACGAGGCCGCCCCAGCGCTCGCCGAGGCGTTCGAACTGCGCAAGAGTCTCGGGCTCTATCTCTGGACAAACCGATTTCCGATCAGGTACTTGGAGGGCGCCGAAGACCTCATCCAGGAGCCCAAGAAGATCCTTGACGAGGTGCGCGGGCGGCACGCCATGTTCGCCGCCTACGCGGCGCAGGACGGCGGCACCCTCGACTGCGAGGATCCGCAGCGCTGCCCGTACTGCTTCATGGACCCGTTCTGCCAAGTCTTCGCGCGCTACCGCAAGCGACTCCTCGCGGGCGGGTTTCGTTGCGCGCGCTTCGACCTGACGCGAGCAGACGAACCGGGGCACATCGCCGCGGCCGACTACCGCCGGTTGCTCGGCGAGCAGAAGGCGCTCGACGAGCTGCAGGTGCGGGCCGCGGACGTCGCCCAATACGCGGCGGGGCTCGCGCCCTTCGGCGGGGCGCTGCCCGGGCCGGTGCGGCTCCGGCTCGACGACCCGGCCGACGCTCCGCCGGCCACCGCGGGAGCGGCCTTCGCGGCGGTCTGCGCCGTCGACGTGCTCGGACCGGCCGACGCGGCCGTCCTGCGCCGCTGGCCCGGAGTCACGTTCTGTTTCCCGGCCTGCAAGGACACGGCGGCGCTTCTTTCGGGTGACGACCTGCCGCTCGAACGGGCGACTGCGCATCTTGCGCCGCGCGCGCTGCGCTCGCAGGTGCTCGAACGCGAGCTCGACCCGGCGTGGCTCCGGGACGCGCTGCGCCAGGCCCGGGCACGCGGGCTCGCCACGACCGACATCCCGGCCTGTGCGGGCGGGCGCCCCGGTTGCGCCGACGTCGACCTGCTCGAACCGGGGGTCCTCGACGCGCAGGGGCGGCTCGAACCCTTCGGCTTTGCCGAGCACTACATCCTCAACCACTACTACACGAAGAGCCGGCGCTGCGGCGCGTGCGCGCACGACGCAACGTGTCGCGGCCACCATGTGAACTACATCCGGGCGTTCGGATACGCCGTTCAGCGACCGTTGCCGCCGGTAACGGGTTAGCGGGGGGTCGGCCCGATGGCCAATCTGGGCTACATCCAGGTCATTCGCGTCTGCAATCAGCGCTGCCGTTTCTGTTCGAACCCCGACAACGAGGGGCGTCTGCCCCTCGACGAGACCAAGCGCGTCATCGACGATTTCGTCGCGCGCGGCTACGACGGCATCATCCTCACGGGCGGCGAGCCGACGCTCTACGAGCACCTGCACGACGCGCTGCGCTACGCGCGTGAGCGGGGCATCGCGGCCCGCATGATCACGAACGGCCAGAAGACATCGGATCGGGCGTATCTCGAGTCGCTCGTCGCCGCCGGGCTGCAGCACCTGCACGTGTCGGTGCACACGAGCGACCCCAAGTTGCAGGCCTTCCTGACCAACAAAGAGGACTCGCTCGAACACATCGTCCGCACGCTCGACAACGTGGGTCAGATGGGCCTGGCGTGCAACGTCAACATGACGATTTGCAAGCACAATGCCGGGCAGCTCGACCGGCTCGTGGTGTGGCTCACGAAGCGCTGGCCCTTCCTGCAGCACTTCGTGTGGAACCACCTCGATCCGTCGGCCAACCGCTGCGAACAGAACCCCGACGTCATTCCGCGCCTGCACGACATCGAGGTGTCGCTGTTCCGCGCCATGCGGTACCTCGACCGGGCGGGCCGGACGTTCCGCGCTGAACGCATTCCGCTCTGCTACATGGCCGACTTCGCGTACGCCTCGACCGAAACTCGCAAGATCGTCAAAAGCGAGGAACGCATCGTGCACTTCCTCGATTCGAAGGGCATGGTGCACCAGCAGAACTTCGACCACCAGAAGGCCGCGGCGTGCCAGGTCTGCCGGCTCAGCCCGATCTGTGCCGGGCTGTACGAAATGGACAAGTTCTATCCGGCCGAAGAACTGTCCCCGGTGTTCCTCGACCCGGAGCCCATCATCCAGCGCATCCGTACGAGTGAGCGGTAGCCCGCCGCGCTCGGCGGCTCCCGTCGTCGCCTCACCCCGGGGCCGTCCTGTGGCTGGCCGACACCTGCACCCGGTCAGAAATCGAGGCCGTCGGTGCGCGGCGCCGTGACGCCTTGGGCGATGTAGAGCACGGGGTCGGCGACGTAGATTCTCCGGTACAACATTTCGTTTTGTAGGACTTTTTTGGCGTATTCGCGCCCGGCCCAGTCGGGCAGCTCTTCGAGGACGACATCGAAGGGCTGGCCGGCCTTGAGCCTGACCTGCCAGTCCATGCGCTGCGGACCGGCATTGTAGGCGGCCAGCGCAAACGCGTGCTGCCCGTCGAAGTGCGCGACCAGGGCCGCGAGGTAGTTCACGCCGTAGCGCAGGTTGAGCCGAGGGTCGAGCAACTGCGCCGGCAGCGGCTCGGGATCGCCGAGGCGCTCGGCCATGAGGCGCGCGGTGCGCGGGAGCAGTTGCATGAGCCCGCGGGCGTTGGCGGTGCTGTGAGCCGTCTCGTTGTGGGCGCTCTCGACCGTCATGAGGCCCCAGACGTACGACGGCGAGAGCCCCTGGAGCGCGGTCTCGGCGAGCAGGGGCGTGGCCCAGGAGAGCGGGTACGCCGCGCGCCAATAGGCCGCATTTTCGGCCGTGGGGACGCCCGAGGCGTAGCCTCCCAGTCGGAACGTGACGACCCGCAGCGTGTGCGCGTCGTCGACCGCGCGCGCAACGACGCGCAGCGCCTCGAAAAACGTACGTGGCGCCCGCAGCAGGCGGCGGAGCCGCAGGCGTTCGGCGTTCTGCTCGGCGCGCGTCATGCGGGCCGGGCGATGGGCTTCGAGGTCTTCGCCCCAGACGCCGCGCGGGGTTTCGCGGCGGTCGAGAAACGGCGAGAGCGGGCGGCCGACGAGGCGGCTCAGGTTGTTCTGCTCGCGGCGTGCGGCGTACCACTCGGCGAGGGCGAAGCGCAGTTCCTGCCGCGCGAGGTTGCGCAGACCGAGGCTCAGGGCGCCCGCCACCCGCTGCAGGCTCGGGAGCCACTCGCTGGCCGTGACAGAGGCCGCGAGCGCGTCGGGCAGGGCGGGACGCGGGTCGCTGAGCGCATCGCGGGCCCCGATTTCGCGGGACGGGCGGCAGACGCCACCCCCGGCCCGAGTGCGCACGACCTCGATGCGCTCGGACGCGGCGGCGTAGGCCGGGGAGGGCGCGCCGAGGTCGTAGAGCCGTGATTCGGCGAGCGCCCCATAGAAGGAGGCCGGATGCGCCGCGGCCACGGCTCGAAAGGCGTCCAGCGCTTCGTCCCGCCGCCCGGCCTCCAGGTCGCAGCGCGCGGCCCAGTAGAGGGCCCGCGGGCGGCGTGTCGCCGAGCGTTCGGCAATGCGCCGAAACGCAGCGGCCGCGACGTCGTGGCGCCCGAGCCGGAAGTCGAGCCACGCGAGTTGCCAGCCGCGGGCGAGGTTGCGCGGGGGCGGCGGGCGACTCGGCGCAAGCAGCGCGTCGGCGTCGGCGTGGCGGCCAGCCGAGAGGTAGACGTCGAGTAGCCGGGATTCGAGCGTGGCGGCACCGATGCGCCCGGCTAGCCGGCGCAGTGCAAGCACGGCCTCGTCGGCGCGGCCGGCGCGTTCGAGCGCCTCGGCGCGGAGCAGGGCGAGGTCGGCGTCGCTGCGCGGCGCGGCGGCAATGAGCGGCTCCAAGACGTCGGCCGCCTCGGCGAACTGCCCGCGGCGCATGAGCATTCGGGCGCGCTGCGTGCGGATCTCGCGACAGCGCGCGGCATCCGGGCAGTGCTGACGTTCGAGGGCGTCGAGCGCGGCTTCGGCGGTGGTCCAGCGCTTCTCGAAAATGAGGCCGCGCAGGCGTTCGAGGGCCTCGGAATAGGGGAGCGGACGTTCGCCGATGCGCTGCACCGCGCGTGGCAAGGACTGCAAGGCGGCGGCCGCTTCGGCCACGGCGGCCGGGTCGCCCGGGCTTGCGCCCGCGGCGCGGAAATGCTGGGCGGCAACGCGCGCCTTGCCCGCCCGCGCCGCGAGCTGTCCGAGCGCAAGCCAGCCCCGCGCCCGGGCGGGCCACTCCGGGTAGCGCGCGAGCACGTCGGTGAGTCTGCCCCGGGCGGCGCCCAAACGGCCGCCTGCGGCCAGGGCGAGCGCGTGCTCGACATCGGCCTCGGTACGCCAAGGACTGCGCAGCGACTTGCGGGCGGCATCGAAGGCGGCCGTGGCCTGGCGCAGGCGGCCGAGCTGCAAGAGCGCGCGACCGCGCTGCAAGGCCAGCCAATCGGGCAGCGGCGGCCTCGCGGCCCGCTCGAAGTGCGCCACGGCGCGGGCCGGGTCGTTGAGGCAGGCGTAGGCAAGCCCGGTCAGCACCGCGAGGCGCGAACGCAACGTGGCGTGGGGAGGCTGCGCTGCACCGGGGCCGCTCGGACACGGGCCTGGCTCCGGGTTCGCTGCGGCCGGCGCGGGCGGTGCGGGCGACGCGGGGGCGCCATCGGCAGGCACGGTGGGCATGCTGGCGCCACCGGGGCTCGGCGCCGGAGCGGCGGAGCGGCCGTCGACGACGGATTGCAGGAGCGCCAGGCCCTCGGCGCAGGCACCGTCTTCGATGAGGGCGGCGGCCTGCTCGACGATTTCGGCTGGAGCGCCCGGGCACGTCACGCCGGGCGGCGCGGCAGGGGCGGCCGCGCTGCGAGAACCGAGCAGCAGCAGGCCGCAGGCCGCGCACAGAAGAAGGACGCCGAGCCAGCGGCTGGCCGGCTCGATGGGCCGGCGCAGGGGTTGCGCCCCCGGGCAACGGCGCACCCGAGTCGGTCGGCGACGTGTGGACGAGGCAGGGGGGGTCACCGAGCGTCAATCCGACAGGTGCAGCCACACGAGGGTGGTGCCGTCGCCGCCATCGGCCGGTGGGGCGGGCTGCCAGGTGGCGCCGTAGCGGTTGTGCTTGAGGAAATCGCGCACCCCGGCCTTGAGCGCGCCGCTGCCGTGGCCGTGAATGACGAAGAGGCATTCCTGGCCGCTCAGCATGGCCTGATCGAGGCGCTTCTCGATGATCTCGAAGGCTTCGTCGCGGCGCAGGCCGCGGACGTCGCAGCTGTTGTCGGCCGTGCGCGGGGGAAGGTCACCGCTGCTGGCGGGGCGAGCGCCGTATGACCCGCCGGGCGCGGCGCCCACGCGCCCGGAGCCGCGGGCAGCGCCCGGCGCAGCGCCCGCCGCGGGGTGGTGCAGGACGTCGGCAGCGACCACCGTGCGCAGCGCACCCACGAGTACCGCAACGCGGCGCGGGTCGGCCGGGGCCTCAATCACCTCGCCGCGCCGGCCAAGCGACGCGATCCACACGGGGAGTCCGGGGCGGAGCTCGTTGAGTGCGACGGGCGGACCCTGCGCCCCGGCCGCGGCCTGGGGGTCGGCCGGGGCCGCCTCGTGCGCCCGCCGTTCGATTTCGGCAACCCGCTTGCGATGGGAGTGGACGTCGCCTGTCGTGAGCGCATCTTTTTTCATTTGTTTTTGGATTTCTGCCAGTTCACTGCGCAGCCGGTCGGTCAAGTCGAGGGTCTGCTGACAGGCCTGGCGGGCCAGCGCCTCGGCATTGCGCCGAATGCGCTCGGTCGCCTCGGCGTGTTCGGCGGCGCGCCGTTCAATGGTACGGCGTTCGTTTGCGAGGGCGGCCGTCTCGTTGGCCAGCCGTTGACGCTCGGCGTCGAGCGACTGAAGCACGCGTTCGAATTGCAGCGACCGTTCGCCAACGATCTCCCGCGCGCGGTCGATGATGGGCGCCGGCAGGCCGAGGGCCTGCGCGATGGCGATCGCACTCGATGAGCCGGGTGCTCCGGTGCTGAGGCGGAAGTTGGGGCGCCCCGTCTGGGCGTCGAGCCCAACGGAAGCATTGCGGAACCGCGGGTCTTGGTACGCGAGCGTCTTGAGGGCGTCGTAGTGCGTCGTGACGGCCGTGGTCACGTCGCGGTCGGCCAGCGCTTCGAGCACCGCCTGGGCGAGTGCCGCCCCCTGCGCCGGCTCGGTGCCGACGACGATCTCGTCGACGAGCACGAGACTGCGCGGGCCGGCGCGGCGCAGGATGGCGTTCGTCTGCTGCAGCGCGCCCGAAAACGTGGAGAGGTCGCGCTCGATGCTTTGCTGCTCGCCCATGATCGTGAAGAACTCGGTGAACACCGGCTGGCACGAGTCGGGGCCGACGGGCGGGAGGTAGCCCGCCTGGGTCATGAGCTGGCAGAGCCCGAGGGAGTGGAGCGTGACCGTCTTGCCACCGGCGTTGGGACCGCTTACGACCAGCACCCGGGCCCCGTCGCCAATGCGGATGTCGTTCGGGACGACCGTGCTGCCTTTGAGGAGCAGGAGCGGATTGCGGCAGGCGTCGAGGCGCAGCGGGCCCTCGGTCGAGAGCACGGGGGCGGCCCCGTCCATGTCGCGCGCCAGGATGGCGCGGGCGACGAGCGTATCGAACTGGGTGAGCAGTCGCACCGCGGGAGGAACGTCGGCGGCGGCCCGCGCGATGACATCGGAGGCTTCGCGGCGGACGAGGTACTCTTCGTGCTCGACGTCTTGCTCGGCGAGCTGGAGCTCGTTGTTGAGGCGCGTGAGCGACTCGGGCTCGATGAAGACCGTTTGCCCCGTGCGCGAGGCCCCGTGCACGATGCCCGGGAATTGGCTGCGGAACTGGGCCTTGATGGGGAGCACGTAGCGTTCGCGGCGTTGCGTCCAGAAGTCGTCCTGGAGCACGTTTTCGACCGCCGGTTCGTGCAAGTAGCTTTCGATGTCGGTCCGAATGCGGGCGTGCAGGCGCGCGACGCGCGCGCGCGCGTCGGCGAGTGCCGCCGATGCCTCGTCGCGGATGTGCCCGTCGGGCTCGAAGCGGCTATAGACCCAGCGGCACACGTCTTCACGGTCGGGCAGTCCCTCGGCCAGGCCCGCCACCCGCGGCGCGCGTTCGGCGTGGCGCGCGAGGAAGCGGCGCAGTTGGAACCCCGCGCGCAACGTGTCGGCGACGGCCAGGATTTCGTCGGCTTCGAGGACGCCCTGGCGCACCGCGCGGTCGGCGACCGGCTCGACAGCCATCAGCCCGCCGCAGGGCGGCGTGCCGACCGTTTCGACGAGCACGCGCAACTCGCAGACCTGCGCCAGGGTGTCGGCGATGGGGGCCGGGTCGGCGAGAAAGGGCAGGGCGGCGATGGCCTGGCGGCCGAGTTCGGACTGGCAAGCGGCCTGGGCGCGTTCGACGATGCGCGCCCACTGGAGGTCGAGAAGCGTGCGTTCGGCAACGTGGGCTGACGTCATCATGGCGGCAGCGTAGACGGCCCCTCCGCGGCGGTCAAGCCGCCCGGAGCGGCCCGCTTGACGGCGTTCGGCGGCCGCGTCACCCTCCGAGCAGCGGAGGGGGTGCGTTCATGCCGGCGATCCTGGGTCTCGTTCTGGTCTGGCCATGGTGGTTCGGCGCCGCGCCGGCGTCCGGTGCCCCCGACGCCGCGGCCGCGCCCGCCGATGCCGCAGACGCGTCCGTCCCCGCCGCTCCGGAGCCGCTGCCCGATGCGCCGGAGCCCCCTGCCGCCGAGCCGCCGGCAGCACCGTCGGCGAAGCAACTCGCCGGGGAGGCGGGCGTGCGCTACCGGCTGCTCGGCTTCGCGGCCGACGGCAGTGAGGCGGCCTTCCTCGCGACCCGCGTCGACGCCGAGCGCGGCTTCCACCGGCGGACGCTGCTGCGGCTCGCCCTGCCGGGGTTCGAGGAGCGCGAACGCACGCCGCTCGTGGCCGACGAGGCGTTTCGCAAACTGGACCGCGCTGGCGAATACGAACTGCTGCGCTACCTGCAGCACCGCGCCCGCGGCGAGGCGCTCGACCGTCTCGGCCGCGCCGGCTACGTATCGGTGCCCCTGGCCCCGCAAGCGGGGCGCCAGACGGTGCCGGCCGAGTGCAGCCTCGTCATCGGGGGCGTCGCCATCACACTCAACGCCTCGCGGCCAGACGGTGTGCTGACCGTGCGGCAGAGCGGTGCCCCGGCCGCCCGCGAGTGGCTCACCCTCGTTGGCCCGTGTACGGCGAAGGGGCCCGCAGCGGCGCGCCCCATCCCGTTGCGGGGCATCGTGCAGGCCGCCGTCGCTCCGGGCGGTCTGCACTGCGTTCTCGTCGTTCGCGGGCGGCGCGCTCGCAGTGACGAGGCGCCGGCCGGCGACTGGCCGGTCGCCGTGCCTTGCCACCTGCTCGTTGAAGGGAGCCCGTAGCCCGCGCCGCGCGCCGCCCGGCGGTTGCCCCGACCGGTCGGCATGAGGTTCGGGGCCGGCTACGGTGGGCCGCGGAGCAAGTGCCGCAGGTCGGGGGGCAGCGGCTCGCGGAACCGAAGCCGCTGGCCGCTCACGGGATGGCGCACCGTGAGCGCGGCCGCGTGGAGGGCCTGGCGCTCGTGGCCGAGCCGTTCCATGTCGGCGGGACTGAGGCGGCCCGCGACGAAGGCGAGGTAGAGACGTTCGTCGGGGCCATAGAGTTTGTCGCCCAGCACCGGGTGGCCAATGGCCTGGAGATGAACGCGAATCTGGTGCGCGCGTCCGGTATCGAGCCGCAGGCGGACGAGCGCCCGTCCGGGAAGTCGACGCAACACGCGGTAGTGCGTGACGGCAACCTGCCCGCCGGCCGCGACGGGTACGACGGCGCGCTTGACGGCCACCGGTGAGCGGCGGTCGCGGCCAATGGCCAGCGCCACCCGTCCCGCCGCGGGGGTCGGGTGCCCCCGAACGATGGCGAGATAGACCTTCTCGGCGCTTTCGTTCCAGGCTTTGCCGAGCGCTGCGGCGCATTCGGGGGTGCGGGCGAGCAGCACGAGACCGCTGGTTTCGCGGTCGAGCCGGTGCACCGGGTACACGGGGCCAAGGCCCTGCGCCTGCAAGCGGCCCACCACGGTGTTGTTCACGAAGCCGCCGCACGGATGGATGGGCAGGTCGGGCCCCTTGGCGACCACGAGAACGTGGGGGTCGGCGTAGCGCACCACGACATCGCCCGCAACGGCCGGCTCGGCGCGTTCGGGCGTGGCGAGGTGCACAACGGTGCCCCGCCGCACGCGTTGGCTTGCCTTGAGCGGGCGCGTCGGCACCAGCCGATTGTGGGTCGCGAGCAGCGCCTGCGCCTCGCGGCGCGAGAGATGCGGTACCGCGCGTGCGAGGAATGCGTCGAGCCGCATGCCGTCGTCGGCCGGGGGCACCGGAAAGGCGAGGGTGGGCGACATGGGCCGTGGGGCGCGCGGCAGCCTGGAGATGCGCGCCGGCCGCTAGGCGAACACCGACTTGTCGATGGCGGCCACGTTGCGGCAACCGGTCATGACCATGGCGCGCGCGAGCACCGTGCGGAGGTGTTCGAGGTGCATGCGAACACCCTCGGGGCCGCCGCCGATGGCCGCCCGCACGAGGTCGCGGCCGATGAGCACGGCCCGTGCGCCGAGCGCCAGCATCTTGAGCACGTCGTAGCCCGTGCGGACACCGCCGTCGGCCGTGACGTAGGCGTGGGCGCCGATGCGCTCGACGATGGCGGGGAGCACGTCGGCGACGCCCGGCGTGCTGTCGAGCACGCGGCCCCCGTGGTTCGATACGGCCACGATCTTGGCCCCGGCTTCGACGCAGCGTTCGGCGTCGTCGGGGTCCATGATGCCCTTGAAGATGACCGGCAGCGCCGTGGCGCGTACGATTTCGCGCAGTTCGGCGACCGTCTTGCGGAAGACGGGCTGGCCCCCCGCGGCCATGTTGGACGAGCCACAGCCGTCGAGATCGACGCCGATGGCCGGGCAGCCAGCCTTCTCGGCGCGTGCGATGAGCCGCTTCAGCGCGTCCTGGGCGCGCGGCTTGAAGATGGGAATGGCAGCCCCCTCGGCGGCTTCGATGGCTTCGAGCCCCGGGTTTTCCTTGAGGGTGTAGAAGAAGGTGTCGCCACGCCACGAGACCGAACCGGCCTGGAGACAACCTTCGATATTGGCCTGGCAGAACTCGCGTTCGTTGAGGCCCTTGATGTAGCGACTCAGCCCGCTCGTCGAGGCGCCCATGATGGGCATGCTCAACGTGCGGCCGAGGAAAGTCGTACGCGTGTCGGGCTCGAAGTGTGCGCCGACAAGTTGCGTGCGCAGCCGCAGGCGGGCCAGGCTCGCGTAGTTGGCGGCAAACGCGCTGCCCGAGCCTGCGCCGCCGAGACCGATGCTGCGGCCGTAGGCTTCGCGGTTGCAGAGGCGGTCGGGCAACCCGTCGCAGGCCGGGTACACGCCGCAGGCGCCGCTCATGCGCTGGCGCGCACGCTCTCGGACTTCTTCGAGATTCTTGGGCGGTCGGTCGAAATCGACTTCGTCGTCGTCCTGGATTTCGTCGGGCAAGGGCCGGAACGCGCTGGCCGGCGCGTCGCAGATCGGACAGCGGTCAGGCGGCTTGGAACCTTGATGAACGTAGTCGCAGACCGAGCAAATCCACCTCTTCATATAGAGCCTCCCCGCTGGGGCGCATCCCCGCGTGCTCCAATTCTCGTAACCGGGGGCGCTTGTCAAGCGCGTGGCGGCCGGAGGGCCGAGCCGTGGGGCGCGGGCAGCCGGCGGCGGGCCTGGCTCGCCCATCGTCTCTGTCGCAGCTCGCGGGCGCGTCGACGCGAGAGTGACGCGCGCGGCGGCCCGCCAGCTTGACAGTCTGGCCTGGAATTGGGCTTCGTAGGCCCGGCACAGGCGTGCACGCCGCTCTCGCGAATCTGTCGGTCCGAGACGGGCCCAGGGGATGACACCATGCCAGCGAAATCGATGCACGACACGTTTGGGGCGCGCGGTCGGCTCACGACGGCCGGAGGCGCGTTGACCATCTACCGGTTGCAGGCACTCGCGAACGAGGCGGCGGTGCCGCTCGAACGCCTGCCCGTTTCCGTTCGCGTTCTGCTCGAAGCCCTGCTGCGTTCGGAAGACGGACACGAGGTTCGGCACGCCGACGTGCTGAATCTTGCGCGCTACCTGCCGCAGCGGCCCCCCGCGGTCGAAGTGCCCTTCAAGCCGGCCCGGGTGCTGCTGCAAGACTTCACCGGGGTGCCGGCGGTCGTCGACCTCGCGGCCATGCGGTCCGCGATGTCGCGGCTTGGCGGCGACCCGCAGCGCATCAACCCCATCATCCCCGTCGACCTCGTCATCGACCACAGCGTGCAGGTCGACGCCTTCGCCAGGCCCTCGGCCGAAGGCGAGAACGCGCAGATCGAGTTTGCGCGCAACGCCGAGCGCTACGCCTTCTTGCGTTGGGGCCAGCAGGCCTTTCGCAACTTCCGCGTCGTGCCGCCGCAAAGCGGCATCTGCCACCAGGTCAACCTGGAATACCTCGGTGAGGTGGTCTGTCGGCGCTCGGCCGGCGGGGAATTCGTGGCGTTTCCGGACAGCGTCGTTGGCACCGACTCGCACACCCCCATGATCAACGGCCTCGGCGTCGTCGGCTGGGGGGTGGGGGGCATCGAGGCCGAGGCAGTCATGCTCGGGCAGCCGCTCTACATGCTGGCGCCGGCCGTGATCGGCTTCAAACTGACCGGCACGCTGCCGGCCGGAGCCACCGCCACCGACCTCGTCCTCACGGTCACCGAAATGCTGCGGCGGCGCGGCGTTGTGGGCAAGTTCGTCGAGTTCTACGGGGCCGGGCTGGCCAGCATGACCGTGCCCGATCGGGCCACCATCGCCAACATGGCGCCCGAATATGGCGCCACCATGGGCTACTTCCCAGTCGACGAACAGACGCTTACGTACCTGCGCCAGAGCGGCCGGCCGGCCGACCTCGTCGACCTTGTCGAGCGCTACCACAAGGAACAGGGCCTATTCCGGCGCGCCGACACGCCCGACCCGGAGTTCGAGGACAGCCTGTCGCTCGACCTCGGGACGGTGCGCACGAGTCTCGCCGGGCCGAAGCGCCCGCAAGACCGCGTGACGCTCGACGAAGTGCGCGCGCGCTGGGCCGTCGGGCTCACGGCGCCGGTCAAAGAGCGGGGCTTCGCGCTCAGTCCGGCCGTTCTTGACCGGCGGGTGCCGCTCACGACGGCCAGCGGCGAAACCGCCGAACTCGGCCACGGGGCCGTCGTCATCGCGGCCATCACGAGTTGCACCAACACCAGCAATCCGGCCGTCATGCTGGCGGCCGGCATCCTCGCCAAGAAGGCGGTCGCGCTTGGCCTGCACACGCAGCCGTGGGTCAAGACGAGTCTGGCGCCCGGCTCCACGGTGGTGACCCGCTACCTCAAGCGCGCCGGGCTGCTACCGGCGCTCGAGGCCCTGGGCTTCCACGTCGTCGGCTATGGTTGCACGACCTGCATCGGCAACAGCGGTCCGCTCCCGGAAAGCGTTGCGCAGGCCATCGACGCCGGGGGGCTCGTCGTCGCCGCCGTGTTGTCCGGCAACCGCAACTTCGAGGGCCGCATCCACCCGCAGGTCAAGGCCAGCTACCTCGCGTCACCGCCCCTCGTCGTGGCCTACGCGCTTGCCGGCAGCGTCGCCCGCGACCTCTCCCGCGAGCCCATCGGGCAGGCGGTCGACGGCCGCCCCATCTACCTCGCCGATATCTGGCCGAGCCCCGAGGAAATCGCGCAGCATCTGCCCGCCGCTCTCGACCCGGCCACGTTCCGCGCCCAGTACGATGGCATCGAGAACGCCAACCCCGACTGGAACCGCATCCCCGTCGCCGGCGGGGCACTCTACGACTGGCAGGCCGACAGCACCTACATCCAGGAGCCGCCGTTTTTCGTTGGCATGACGCGCACGCCGTCCCCCATCGCGCCCATCACCGGGGCGCGCGTGCTCGTGTACGTCGGCGACAGCGTCACGACCGACCACATCAGCCCGGCCGGCAGTATCGCCGCCACGAGTCCGGCTGGGATTTTCCTTCGGGAATGCGGTGTTGCGCCCAAAGACTTCAACTCGTATGGCGCCCGACGGGGCAACGACCGGGTCATGACGCGCGGCACGTTCGCCAACATTCGCCTCAAGAACGCGACGGCGCCCGGCACGGAGGGCAACTGGACCACGCACTGGCCCACGGGGGAGGTCGTGTCCATCTTCGAGGCGGCCACCCGCTATAAGGCCGCCCACACGCCCACGGTCGTGCTCGGCGGCAAAGACTACGGCATGGGCAGCAGTCGCGATTGGGCCGCCAAGGGCACGTTCCTGCTCGGCGTGCGCGCGGTGCTGGCCGAATCGTTCGAGCGCATCCACCGCTCGAATCTGGTGGGCATGGGGGTGCTGCCGTTGCAGTTCCGCGCCGGCGAGAGCGCGGCGAGCCTCGGGCTGAGCGGCCGCGAGACGTTCGGCATCGATATCGACGATGCGCTGAAGCCCGGCCAAGGCGTCTCCGTGCACGCCGTTGCCGAAGACGGCACCGCGCGCACCTTCGAAACGCTGTGCCGCATCGACACCCCCGTCGAAGTCGACTACTTCCGCAACGGCGGCATCCTGCACACGGTGCTGCGGCGCTTCGCGGCCGAGTAGCCTCCGCCTACGACTCGTCCTCCGGACCCCAGCCAAACGCCTCGACCGTGCGGAACACATCGGTATCACTGACGATCCCGACGGGGACGGCCTCGTGCATGACGACGACGCGGCGTACGCCCCACTGCATCATGGAACTGGCACATTCGGCGAGGGTGGTGTGGGCGGGCACCGTGCGCAACGGCCGGCTCGCGACGTCGCCGACCCGCGTGCGCTGCGGCGAACGATTCTGGCCCACGATGCGGCGCACGACGTCGGTCTGGGTCATGATGCCCCATTCCCCGTCGGACCCCGGGGTGACGAGGATGCTGCCGACCCCCTGCAGGTGCATCTGGTGCATGGCCTGGTCGACCGTCTCGGCGGCAGAAATGGACACGAGCCGACGGTTCATGATCTCGGACACCGTGTGAGGCGTGCGGCCCGACGCGATCATCTCTTCGACCGGGGCGGACATGCGCCGCTCGCTGCGCGCCAGTCGTTCGGCGGCGATGGCCGCGCGGCGTGCGCGCTCGCCGGGACTCGGTCGCACCGACCCGGAGCCGAGTTCGGCGATGAGCGCGTCGGCGAAGGCGCTCGTCGATACCTCGGTGGCACCCTGCATCTGGCGCGCGAAGTCGTAGGTGACGATGCCGTTGCTCACGACTCGCGGGTACGCGGCCACGATCAGGTCGGCCGCCTCGTTCCAGCCCAAGTATTCGAGCATCATGACGCCGCTCAACAGCAGCGAACCCGGGTTGACCTTGTCGAGATTGGCGTATTTCGGGGCCGTGCCGTGCGTGGCCTCGAACACGGCGACCCCATCGCCGATGTTGGCCCCAGGCGCGATGCCGACCCCGCCGACCTCGGCCGCGACCGCGTCGGAGAGGTAGTCGCCGTTGAGGTTGGGGGTGGCGATGACGTCGAACTCACCAGGACGCAACTGCATGAGTTGAAACATGATGTCGGCGATGCGGTCCTTGATGACCACCGTGCCCGCCGGCTGGCGGCCCTGGTAGCGGCTGAACAACTCCTCTTCGGTGAGCGTGCGGTCGCCGAATTCTTCGTGCGCGAGCGCGTAGCCCCAATTGCGGAACGCGCCCTCGGTGTACTTCATGATGTTGCCCTTGTGGACCAGCGTGACGCTTTCGCGTCCGTGATCGAGGGCATACTGGATGGCCTTGCGCACGAGCCGGCGCGTGCAGAACGGGCTGATGGGTTTGACACCGAGGCCGGAGTCATCGAAGAAGCGCGCGCCCAGCTCCTCCTTGAGGAAGCGTTCGAGTTTGCGCATCTCGGGCGAGCCCGAGCGATATTCGATGCCCGTGTAGAGGTCCTCGGTGTTCTCGCGAAAAATGACGACATCGACGAGCTCGGGCGACTTGAGCGGGGAGGGCACGCCCGCGTAGTAGCGCACCGGGCGCACGCACGCGTAGAGGTCGAGTTCCTGGCGCAACGCCACGTTCAGCGAACGAAATCCGCCGCCGACCGGCGTCGTGAGCGGGCCTTTGATGGCGACCACGAGCTCGCGCATGGCCTGCAGCGTTTCGGCCGGGAAGGCGTCGCCCTCGTAGCGGGCCGCGGCCTTCTCGCCGAGCAGCAGTTCGACCCAGCGGATGCGCCGCCGCCCTGCGTAGGCCTTCTCGACCGCCGCATCCCAGACGCGCAGCGACGCGCGCATGATGTCCGGCCCGATGCCGTCGCCCTCGACAAAGCCGATGTAGGGTTCGTCGGGGACGAGCAGGTGGCCGTCGGTGTAGGTGATGCGGGCGCCCCGCGCCGGGAACGTGATGTGCTGGTAGGCCATGGATTCTCCTTGCCATACGGCGGCTTCCAGGGGGGCGCCGCCGTGCCCGCGATGCGGGCCGGTGGCTACTGCAAGTCGCGCAGCGCCTCGTCTTCGGTACAGCCGTCGAATTCTCGCCCGCAGGGACAGCCTGCGCCTCGCGCGTCGATGGGGACGAATCGGCAGCCCTGCGGCCCGCAATGCCGGCCGACGTAGTGCGCATCGGGCCGGTAGAGGGCCGCCCGCGGTTGGGCCTCGGCGAGCCGTTCCTCGATGACGTGCGCACACCAGCCGACGACGCGCGCCACCGCGAAGAATGCCGGGAACTCGTCGGGCGTGAGCCCGAGCGCATAGAGGATGGGGCTCGAATAGAAGTCGACGTTCGGGAAGAGGTCGAGCCCCTTGCGTTCGCGCAGGAGTTGGCGCGCGCGCTCCTCGACGCGCAGCGCCAGGCGGAAATACGCTTCTTCGGGGCGACCTGCGAGCGCTCGTTCGGCCACTTCACGCAGAATGGCGGCACGCGGGTCTTCGGTCTTGTACACGGCGTGGCCAAGCCCCATGACCCGCTGCCCGGCGGCCAGGCGCTGTTCGAGCCAGGCGTCGACGTTTTCGGGCGCGCCGATGTCGAGCAGCATTTGCATGACGCGCGCGTTGGCGCCGCCGTGCAGCGCCCCGCTGAGCGCGCCGACGGCGGAGCACACGGAGGCGTGCAGGTGCGCCTGCGTCGAGGCCACCTCGCGGGCGGCGAACGTCGAGGCATTGAAGGCGTGCTCGGCGTGGAGGATGAGCAGCGTGTCGACGAGCCGTTCTTCGTCGGGGGAAGGCCGACGGCCCTGCAGCGCTTGTAGAAACGCCCCGGCATGGGACAGGTCGGCATCGAGCGGAAAGAGGTCGTGGCCGCGACGGACGTGGTGCCAGGCGGCCACGGCCATGGCCGTGGCGCCGATGAGCCGCAGGGACGAGCGCACGAGGCGGCCGCGGTCGCTCGCACCGAGGTGCGGGTCGTAGTCGGCAAGCACCGGGATGGCCCCCTGCAGGACGTCCATGGGCTGGGCGTGCGGCGAACGCGTGCGCAGGTAGCTGAGCAGCCCGGTCGGCACCCCGCGCGAGTAGGCCAGGCGCTCACGCGTCGCCTGGAGCTCGGCGGCCGAGGGCAGCCGTCCCATGAGAAGCAGAAACGTGACTTCTTCGTAGGTTGCGTCTCGCGCGAGGGAGCGGATGTCGTAGCCGCGGTAGAGCAGCTGGCCCTGCGCGCCGTCGACCAGACTGATGCGCGTGTCGGCCACCGTCACGCCGCGAAGGCCAATGTTCTTGGTGTCTTGCATGTTCTGGCCTGTGACGCAGCGGCGTCTGTAGCGATGGGCGGCCGGAGCACCCGCTCCCGTCGCCGACGCCCTCGGATGCGCAGGTTCAGCGTCCCGTGCGACGCGCGAGTTAGATTAGGGGCACGATCGGGGATGTCAACGGCGTTCGCCGGGCGGTCGGGGCCGCAGGACAGAAGCCACGACCCCGAGAGTGAGGGACAGGACGATGACGCAAAGCGAGAGCCAACTGGGGATGGGGTAGTGGTGGCTCACGAGCATCTTGACCCCGACGTAGGCCAGAATGACGACCAGACTCAGTTTGAGGTAGCGGAAACGGTCGAGCAGGCTGGCCAGCACGAAGTAGAGCGAGCGCAGGCCGAGCAGCGCGAAGATGTTGGACGTGAACACGATGAACGGGTCGAGCGTGACGGCGAAGATGGCCGGGATGGAGTCGACCGCGAAGATGACATCGGAACTCTCGACGAGCAGCAGCACCAGCAGCAGCGGGGTGACCGCGCGCCGGCCGTTGAGCCGCGTGAAGAAATGGTGGCCTTCGATCGTGTCGGTGACGGGGTACAGGCGGCGGGCCAGGCGCACGAGTCGGTTCTTTTCGAGGTCGGGACTCTCGTTGCCCGCGAAGAGCATCTTGAAGGCGGTGAGCAGCAGGAACCCACCGAAAACATAGATCATCCAGTCGAAACGCTGGATGAGCGCCGCGCCCGCGCCGATCATGACGCCGCGCATGAGCAGGGCCCCGACGATGCCCCAGAACAGGACGCGGTGCTGGTACATGAGAGGAACGCGGAAGTAACTAAAAATAATGGCGATAACCGCGATATTGTCGAGCGAGAGCGACTTCTCGATGAGGTAGCCCGTGAGGAACTTGATGGCCGCCTGGCGGCCGTCGAGGGTTTCGGGGCCGCCCTGTCCGATTCCGAGCCAGTGGTTCTCGTAGATGAAGTAGATGCCGACGTTGAACACGAGCGCGAGGGCGATCCAGAAGACCGTCCAGCGCAGCGCCTGGCCCGTCGTGAACACGTGGTCTTTGCGGTGGAACACGCCAAGGTCGAGGGCCAAGAGGCCGAGGACCAGGGCGACGAAACCGACCCAGAGGAACGCGGACACGAGCGATCCTTTCCCGCCGGCCGAACAACGGCGTGGCGCGGAGACTAAGCCGTTTGGCAGCGGTTGGGAAGGGGAATCGGTGGCCCACGGGCCACGGGCGGGAGGGGCGCGGCGCGCTACCCGCCGAGGCGCGACGCGACGAGGCCGAAGACGGCGTAGGCCCAGGCGCCGAGGGCCAGCGCAATCCGGGCCAGGCGTCCGGCGCGGCTCGGCAGCCAGGGCAGCGCCATGAGCAGCGCACCGAACAGCACGGGCAGCAGCAGGCCGGCAACCGCCGGCGGCAGGGCGGCCAGCGCCTGCTGCAACGGTGCGAAGTACCACGGCCCGTCGAGGCTCACGAGCGGGGTCCCGGGTGCCGGCCCAAGCGCGCGCGGAAACAGGGCCGCCAGCATCGCCAGGAGCGCCAGCGAGACGGCCGCGGGGCGCGCGCGGGGCAGCAACCGGCGCGCGTGGCTGCCGGCGATGAGCAGCGTCGCAAACGAGAGCAGGCCCACGTGCCAGGCGTAGGGAGCGGCCAGGGCGCGTTCCGGCCCCGTGCCGGCGAACAGCGCGGCCACATCGGCCCCGACGAGCGGGAGGGTGTTGGCGAGGCCCACGAGCACCTGGAGAGCCGCTGCGCCGGCCGCGTCGCCGCGCACGATGAAGCCCGTGAGGCTGGCGAGCGGGAGCAGCAGCAACAGCGTGCCGAGCAGCATCCAGCGGCTGCGGGGCATACGTTCGTAGCTGCGGGCCGCCGTGCGCGTCATCGTGTGGAGCGCCAGCGTGACGAGGAGCAGGTCCGCGCTCCAGGCGTGCACGCCGCGCAGCAGAAAACCGCCCGGCCAGGCGAACTGCAGCGCCCGCGTGCTATCGAGCGCCAGGCCCGGGTCGTAGAACAGGGCGGCAAGCACGCCGGACGCGAGGCACCAGAAGAGCGCGGCCATGCAGTAGCCGCCCCAGGGCAGGGTGGCGACCCCCGAAAGGCGCACGAGCAGCCGGCGCAAGGCGGTCACGGCCCGTCCTCCGGCAGGTCGACACGCCAGGCCCCGTCGGATTCGGTGTGGGCGACGAGGCGGCGCAGGCCCCGCAGAGCCGGCCCTTCGATGCGCGTGCCGTCCGCCGCGAAGCGGCTGCCGTGGCACGGACAGTGGAAGCCGGCGGTTGGCGCGCCGGCGGGCGTCCGCTCGACGAGGCAGCCGAGGTGCGGGCAGCGGCGGTCGAGGACCGTCGGGCCGCCGCCGGCGGGGCCGAGCACGATGACCGCGGCCTCGACGCGCGGTGTCGGGTCGGTCGGCCAGCGCCCGCGCGCCCTGCGCACCGGCTGCGCGAGCCGGCGCGCCCGGGACGCCGGAACGAGAAGCCCGCCGGCGGACACAACGCCCGCGGCGGCGAGCCCGCCGTAGAGCGATGCGAGAAGTTGGAGACGGATG
>CAYRCM010000056.1:0-7998 GCA_964422715.1 uncultured Myxococcales bacterium
CGCCGCCCGCGGCCGGCGGCGCAAACGGCATGGTTTCGGCCGGGGGCGGGCCGCCGCGGGCACCGAAGCGCCCGCCGAAGCCGCGCCCCGGGGTGCCGCCGCCACAGGGCCCGAAGCCCCATCCGGTGCGTGGGCCTGCGCCCCTCGGTCCGGTTCTGTCTCGTCGGGGCATGTCTGCCTCCTCTCGGCGCGTCCCGCGCGCCTGCCTCAGGGGTTCGGCCCCCGCGGTGCGGGCCCCCGGCCGCAGTTGCGACCGTGGAGGCCATTGCCGCCGCCAGGCCCGCCGCCACGACCGCTGCCGGCCCCCCGCCACCGTGCCGCGCCACCGCGGCAGCGACGGCGTTGCCCCGTGCAGCCGGGCATCGTGAAGCGGGGGGCCGGCAACGTGCCGGCGCCAAATGCACTCGCGACGGCTTCGATGTCGCCGGCCACGAACGGCACGACCTGAACGCCGTGGCCCACGAGAGCCTGCTGCAGGGCCGCCGAGATGGCCCCGCAGACCACCACGTCCACGTCCAGATCCCGGAGGCGCGTCACCTTGTCGGCTGCGCTCGGCCCGTCGATGGACGCTTCGCGCCGCTCGCGTTCCTGCCCGTCCTCGAAGGTCACGAGCAGGGCCCGGCGACTCACGTCGAAGACGGGCGAAATGCGACCTTCCCACACGGCAAAGGCGGCCTTCATGGCAACCGCGCCTCCCGCCGCAGGACTTTGCAAGGGATGCGCCAAGGCTGGCGAGGACAGACAACCAATGGATATTCAAGAAACTTATTGCGAATGGAGCGGATGCGTCGGGTCCAGAGAGTCGCAGATTTGCGACGCCATCCGGGCCGAGGGTCGCGAGGCTGCGTCCGCCTCAGCGAGCGGACCGGGGCGCGGGGGCCGCCCGGCCGTCGCGCGCCGGCAGTTCGAGGCCGAGGCGCTGGACCCGGCGAAAGAAGGTGCTCTTGTGCCAGCCCAACTCGCGGGCCGCCGCGAGCCGATTGCCGCCGTGGCGGCTCAACGCCAGGCGGATGGCTTCGGCCTCGGCGGCCTGCACGGCGTCGTGTGCGGTGCCGGCCGGCGACCGCGCGCGACCGACCGGCACGAGCTCGGTCGGCAGATGTTCGAGGCCAACCTTGCCCTCGTCGACGAGCACGAAGGCGTGTTCGAGGATGTTTTGCAACTCGCGGATGTTGCCGGGGTAGTCGTGGGCCAGCAACACCCCCAGGGCATCGGGGCTGAGCCCGCTCACGCGCTTGCCCTGCTGCGCGTTGAACAGCGCGACGAAGTGCTGGATGAACAGCGGGATGTCTTCGCGGCGCCCGCGCAACGGCGGCAGCACGAGCCGCACGACCTTGATGCGGTAGTAGAGGTCCTGGCGAAAGCGGCCGTCGGCGACGAGCGCTTCGAGGTCGCGGTTGGTCGCCGCGAGCACCCGTACATCGGCATCTTCGGAGCGGGTGGCGCCGAGCGGCTCGTAGCGCCGTTCCTGGAGCACGCGCAGCAGCCGCACCTGCAGCGCCGGGCTGACCTCACCGATTTCATCGAGGAGTAGGGTGCCGCCGCGCGCGAGCGCGAAGCGCCCCGGCTTGTCGCGCGTGGCCCCCGTGAAGGCGCCGGCCTTGTAGCCGAACAGTTCGGATTCGAGCAAGGTGTCGGGCAGCGCGCCGCAGTTGACGGCCACGAAGGGCCCGTCGCGCCGCGGGCTGTGGGCGTGCAGGGCGCGCGCCACGAGTTCCTTGCCGGTCCCCGTCTCGCCTTGCAGCAGCACCGTGGCGTCGCTGTCGGCGACCCGCGGCAGCACGGCGATGAGCCGCCGCATGCTCGGGCTGCGGCTGATGAGCCCGCCCAACTCGCGCGTGCCGCGGGTTTCGTCCTGGAGCCAGTCTTCGACGAGGCTGAGGTCGCGGAAGGTCTCGGCGCCGCCGACGACCGCCCCATGCTCATCGTGCAGCAGGGCCGTCGACACGCTGATGGGGATGCGCCGGCCCTCGGCGTCGACGATGAACGTCGCGCGATTGACGACCGGGGTTCCCGTCGCCAGCGTGTGGCGCAGCGCGCAGTCGGTCTCGCAGAGACTGGCGCGAAAGACATCGGCGCAGCGCCGCCCGAGCGCGTCGGCGCGCCCCACCCCCGTGATGGCCTCGGCCGCGCGGTTGAACGACGTGACGCGCCACTCGCGGTCGACGGTGAACACCCCGTCGGAGATGCTCTCCAAGATGGCGTCGGTGGCCACGGCCGTGAGACGCGGCGGCGGCGCCTTTTTGCGCGGGGCCATCGCGGATTGCGCCGGCGGCCTAGGCGTGCCCGTGGCCGTGGTGCTGGCAGGCCATGCCGGGCTCGACGAGCCGCAGCTGCCCCGCCTTGAACGCCACGAGCGTTTCGGCCACCGTGTCGTGCTCGGCCCGATAGACGGCGATGTTGGCGGCCCTGAGTTTGTTGAGCGCCCCCATGCCGATGCCGCCGACGACCATGCCGTCGATGGCTTCGCCCTGGAGCGAAGCGAGCGGCGCGCACATGCCGTGGCCGTGGTGCTGGTTGCGGTTGACGATGGCGCGACAGGCCCCGCTCTCGGTGTCGACGAGGAGGAACGCCGGGGCGGAACCGAAGTGCGCGCAGACGAAACTCTCGACACCCGCGTCCTGTTCGATGGGAATGCAGAGGTTCATGGGGTTTCTCGTGCGGCCGCGGCCAGGCGCGGCGTCGCGACCGGGCGGCCCGGTCGGCTGCAAGGCTTTGCGGGCCCGGACACGAACGTCGTGCCAGGGCGGCGACCAAGCCGAATTGTGGTCATATGTTCGCAACAGTCAAGCGCCCCACGTTGGCAGCAGACTTGATCGGACGCGCCCGACTGGCCGATACTGCCACCGTTTCCGCCGCGCCGGGCCCGAGCTCGGCGCGCGTTCGACCGGGCGCAGGGTACGGCGCGCGGTCGCCGGGGAAGGCGTCGGGCATGCTCCTCCCGTTCCGCCGCGTGGCCGTGCCGCGCATCGGCCGGCCGCTACCGGCCGTCTTGGCTCTCGTGGTCGTTCTCGACCCGGGCTGCGTCGTCCACGAGCGCTGCTACCGCAACAGCGACTGCACGGCCCCCTACGTGTGCTCGGCCGCCGGCCGCTGCGAACCGCTCTGCCGCAAAGACGCCGACTGCGGCTCCGGCTTCGTCTGCGAGGCCGGGGTCTGTAAGCCGCGGCCGGTCGTGCCCGACGTCGCCGGCGACGGCGCCGCCGACATTCCCGCGCCCCCGCCGCTCCAATGCCCGGACGACATGCTGCCCATCGCCAACACCTTCTGCATCGACCGGTACGAGGCCTCGCGTCCCGACGCCACCGAGACGTCCGTCGGCGGCGACGGCTCGCGGGCCACGGCGCGCGTCGGCGTGATGCCCTGGCTCGTCCCCGACAACGCCACGGCGGCCGCCGCCTGCGTCGCCGCCGGCAAGCGGCTCTGCAGCGAAGCCGAATGGGCCTGGGCGTGTGCGGGGCCCGAGCCTCACGTGTACGGCTACGGCGACGCCTACGACCCGCTCGTCTGCAACGGCATCGAAACCTTCGGCCCCGGCGGCTTCCACCTCATGCCCACGGGCTCATTCGCTGGCTGCACCAATGGTTTCGGCGTATTCGACATGAACGGCAACGTGTGGGAACACGTGCTCGACGGCAGTTCGCAGACCGTGCGCGGCGGGGCCTTCAACTGCTCCGATTCGCGTCAGTTCCACCGCTGCGACTACGTGCCGCGCACCTGGACGCCGAGCGCGCTGGGCTTCCGCTGCTGCATCGGCGCCGCCGAGTTGCCGCCCCCCGCCGCCGACGCGGCGGGCGAGCGCTAGGAGGGACGGTGCACGCCACCGCCTGCCAGCCATTCGCGCGACTGCGATGCGGTCGCGGGGCCGCCGGTCCCGCCGGTCCCGCGCGGCTTGCCGTTGCTTGCTTCGTCTTGTCGTTCTGCGGGCTTTCGGTCGTCGGCCCGCACCGGGCGGCCGCCGCCGAGCCGGCCTGCACCGACGCCGTGTGCGTTGCGGCCGAGGCGCAGGCGCTGCTGCGGCGGGGCGCCGCGGCCGAGGCCCTGGCGCTGCTCAAGGCCCAGGCGCCGGCCTGGCCCGACGCCCACGAACTGGCCGTACTGACGGGCGTCGCGTACGTGCAGTCGGGCAACGTGTTCTGGGGCATCCGCACGCTCGCGGCCCGGCTCGCCGCCGACCCGGCCGACTGCGAAGCGCGCGCCTGGCTCGGGCACGCCTACCTGCAGCAGGCGGCGCTCGAACCGGCCCGCGACGTGCTGGCCACGCGCTGCGCCGATGCGGCCGGCGAAGCCCGCCTGGCGCTGCTGCGCACGCGCGAACGGCTGCTCGCGGGCGACCGCCCCGGGGCGCTCGCCGCCGTCGCCGAGGCCCGCGCGGCCAAGGCCGCCTACCCGGCCGACCGCGCGGCGCTGCCGGGGCTCACGCGCGAGGCCTTTCCCGACGCCATGGCCGAAGTCGCCTGGCGGCTCGACGCCGCGGTCGGCTACGCGTCCAACGCGCTGCTCGGCTCACCCGTCGACCCGGCCGGCGGCACGCGCGAGCCCGGCTCCGCGCTGCTGCAACTCGACGGCTTCGTCCAACTCGTGCCCGCCGTGCACCCCCTCGTCCGGCCGCTCGCCGAAGGGCAGTTGCGGCTCTTGCGGCTCTTTGCTGCCGAGGTGAGCGGGCTCAGCTACTTCATCTTCACGGGCCGCGCCGGGCTGGTGCTCGGCCGGGCGCTGCCGCGTTTCGTGCTGGCCTACCGACCCGACCTGCTGCTGCTGTCCGAGGGCGACAAGTACGACGCCGGCCCGGTCTGGTTCTCCGAAGGCCACCGTGGCGAATTCGAGGCCGAATTGGCCTCGTGGATGCTGCTCTTCGGCGGCGGCGGCCGGCGCAATTTCCGCGACCGGGCGCGCAGCCGCTACGAAGTCGATCTCGGGCTCGGCGGGCGGGCGCCGGCCGCCCCCTGGCTCACCTTCGTGTGGGCCGCGGCCGGACGCGTCTACCGGGCCGAGGAGCCGGCCTACCACGCGTTCGGCGGCAGTGCGCTCGTCAGCGCCCAATTCCGCATGCCGAAAGACTTTCTGGCCCGGGCCGGGCTCTCGTTCGCCGTCGACGCGTACCCCGACTCGGCCGGCTACGCCCTGTTTGGCGGCACGGCCGACCGGCGCGACCTCTTCGTCAAGACCACGGCCACGTTTCTTTCGCCCGCCTGGCACGGCGGCCGGCTCGGCCTCTCGTACGACTTCTCGAACCGCGACAGCACGGCCTCGGCCTACGGGTTTCGCGACCACCGCGTGCTGTTCCGGGTGACGTGGGGCGGCGAACGCGATTTCGGGCTGCCGGCCACGAGCGCCGGCTTGCCGCTCGCCGACCTGCCGTGGGCGGGCACGGCGAGCGGCGGCGGCTCGGTCGAGCGGGTCCAGGATCTCCTGCGGCAAGACGAACAGGTGCAGCGTTCGTCGTCGTGCGTGCAGTAGGGGCGCGCCGGCGCCCGCTTGGGAAGGGAGGTTGCGATGCTCAAGGTGGTCCGAGACGCGGCCATCGTCGCCGCGCTGGCCGCGGCGGTCGCGCTCGGCTTCAACGCCGTGCGCCCGAACGGCATCCCGTTCGTGGCGACGGCCGGCTACGAAATCTTCGTGCCCTGCCCCGAACCGCTCGGCGAAGTCACGGTCATCGAGCCCGGCGACGCACGGCTCAGCGCCGAACGCACGCTCGTCATCGACGCGCGCGACGCCGCGGCCTTCGCCGCCTGGCACCACCCGCGCGCGCGCCACGTCGCCTTCGACTACCTCGACCCCGTCGCCGACGCCACCGTCAGGGACGTGGCCAGTTCGGGAGCCGCGGCCGTCGTCGTCTACGGCGACGGCGCCGACCCCGACTCGGGCCACGAACTCGCCCGCGAACTCTCGGGCCGGGGGGTGCGCAACGTGTTCTCCGTCCAGGGCGGCGCGCCGGCACTTCGCGCGGGAAAGGCGACGCCATGAGTTGGCAACGGTTCGCGCACTGGCCCGGTCACAGTTACCTCGCCCTCGCGGCGCGACTCTACCTCGCGTACGTGTTCCTCGCGGCCTGCTGGTTCAAGATCCTCGACCCCGCATCGTTCGCGGTCGACGTTGCCACGTACCAGTTTCTGCCGCTCGCGCTCGTCAACCTGTTTGCCATCGTGCTGCCGTTCGTGGAGCTGGCGGCCGGCGTGCAGCTGCTCATCGGCTTCCGCGTGCGGGCCGCGGCGCTGCTCGTCGCCGGCATGATGGCGATGTTCATGGTGGCGCTCGGCTTCGCCCTCGCAAAGGGGCTCGACCTGTCGTGCGGCTGCTTTGCATCCGCCGGCGCCAACGAGGACCCCATTTCCGTGTTCACGGTGCTGCGCGACGCCGGCTGGCTCGCGCTGGCGCTCTACGTGCTGGTGTTCGACCGCCGCCCGCTCGGGCTCGACCGCTTCTGGCCCCGGAGGATTGCCGCATGACCCCGCTGTGCCGATTCGTTGGCGCCTTCGCCCTCGTGCTGGGCCTCGCCGTGGCCGCGGTGCGGCCGGCCGTCGCCCAGACCCCCACCTGCGACAAGTTGAGCCCCGAGGCGAAGGCCGTTGCCGGCAACTTGCTCGCGTCCGAGCATCCGTACGACTGCTGCGACGACACCATCGCCCGCTGCCTCACGACCCGGCCCGACTGCACGCTCGTGCGCCGGCTGGCCGACTACGTGTGCCGGCTCGCCGCCGCGGGCAAGGGCGCCGCCGACATCGGCCGTTCGCTCGAACGCCGCGCGCTCAGCATGCTGCGACCGCAGAAAACCTACGCCATCGACACGAGTGCCGTCCCGGTCGTGGGCTGCGACAAGGCGCCGGTGCGCGTCGTCGCCTACGCCTGCGCGCGGTGCCCGTTTTGCAGCAAGCTGCTGCCGGCGCTCCACCGCGAGGTCACGGCCGGGCGGCTCGTCGGCCAGGTGGGGCTCTGGGTGCGGCTCTTCCCCATCAAGTCGCACGCGGGTTCGACCGAGGCCAACATCGCCGCCCAGGCGGCGCTGAAACTGGGCAAATTCTGGGAATACCTGCTGCACGCCTACCGCCAGTTCGACGCGTTTACGCCCCAGGCGCTGCCCGAGTGGGCCGCGGCGGTGGGGCTCGACGGCCCGGCGTTCGCCGCGGCGACGCAAGACCCGACGGTGCGCGCCCGGCTCGTCGATTCGAAGAAAGAAGGGCTCACGAACCAGGTCGACGCGACCCCCACGCTGTTCATCAACGGCCGCAAGTACGTGGGCGACCTCGACCTCGAAACCCTCGTCGACGTGCTCGAAGAAGAGCGCGAGGCGGTCCGCTGAGACGGCGGCCGGGTGCCGCGGGGGCGCCACGGTGCCCGGCAAGGAGCTCCCCATGAAGCGTTCGCGACCCGACTTCGCCAGCCTGTTCACGGTCGGCCGCCACCGTCCCGCGGTGCGCCGGCGTGCAGCCCGGCTGGCAGGGCTGCTGTCCCTCGTCTGCGCCCTGGGAGGGCTCGGCGGCTGCGCCGGGGCCACCGCCGAGCCGGCCCCGCCCGACGTCCCCGACGCCGCGGCCGGCGACGCGCTGCCCGACGGGCGCGGCGACGTGCCGCCTGCCCCCGACACCCCCGACCTGCCGCCCGAAGACCCGGGCGGCCCGGGCGACGCGGCCGACACGGAAACGGGCGAAGGCGGCTGCGTCACCATTCCCGAGTTGTGCAACGGGCTCGACGACGACTACGACGGGCTCACCGACGAGGGTTTCGACGTCGACGAAGACGGCGTGACGTCCTGCGGCGGCGACTGCAACGACGACGACCCCAGCGTCCACCCCGACGCCGACGAGCTGCCGTGCAACGACATCGATGACGACTGCGACCCGCTCACCCCCGATGCCGTCGACGGCGACCAGGACGGGGTCACGGGCTGCGCGGGCGACTGCGACGACGCCGACCCGGACGTGTTCCCGGGCCAGAACGAAACGACCTGCAACGGCGGCGACGACGACTGCGACCCGGCCACCCCCGACGACGGCGACG
>CAYRCM010000056.1:8098-28014 GCA_964422715.1 uncultured Myxococcales bacterium
CGACGACGGCGACGGCGACGGCGACGGGGTGTCGCTCTGCGCCGGCGACTGCAACGACGACAACCCCAACGTGCATCCGGGCCAGGCCGAGATTCCCTGCAACGGGCTCGACGACGACTGCGACCCGGCCAGTTCCGACGGCTTCGACGCCGACAACGACGGGGTCTCGGCCTGCGGCGGCGACTGCAACGACGCCGACCCGAACGTCCGGCCGGGCATCCCCGAAGTGCCGTGCAACGAGGGCGACGACGACTGCGACCCGCTCACCCCCGACGACGGCGATGGCGACAGCGACGGCGCGACGCTGTGCGGCGGCGACTGCAACGACGCCGATCCGGCGGTGCACCCGGGGGCGGCCGAACGGCCCTGCAACGACCTCGACGACGACTGCGACCCGCTGACACCCGATGCCGTCGACGGCGATGGCGACGGGGTCACCGGTTGCGCGGGCGACTGCGCCGACGCCAACCCCGACGTGTTCCCGGGCCAGCCCGAGACGCTCTGCAACGAGGTCGACGACGACTGCGACCCGCTCACCCCGGACGACAAGGACGGCGACCGCGACGGGGTGACGCTCTGCGGCGGCGACTGCAACGACGCCAACCCCGACGTGCTGCCGGGCCAGCCCGAGATCCCCTGCGACGACCTCGACAACAATTGCAGCGGCGAGCAGGACGAGAACGTCGATTTCGAGACCGACGAGCGCTACTGCGGCGACTGCGACACCGCGTGCAGCAACGGCCAGACCTGCGAGGCGGGGCAATGCCGGGGAGCGCTCTGCCCGGCCGACATGGTGCGGGTCACCGACTTCTGCATCGATCGCTACGAGGCCTCGCGCCCCGACGCCACGGCCACGGAACCCGGCACCGACGAGTCGCGCGCCAAGAGCCGGCCCGGGGTCATCCCGTGGCACGTCTCCACCATGAGCGCAGCCGTCCTGCAAACCTACGAGGCCGCCTGCACCGCGGCCGGCAAGCGCCTGTGCCGCGCCGACGAGTGGTACCAGGCCTGCACCGGACCCGACAACTTCAGCTACTCGTGGGGCAACACCTGGGATCGCGAAATCTGCAATTGTGTCGACGCGTTCTGCGACGACTACTGCGCCACCGAGGGCATCCCCGACTGCAACACCAACGAGAACTGCGGCTACCAGTACGCCTGCTACCACGTCGTGCCGACGGGGCAGTTCCCCGAGTGCGTGGCGCCCTACGGCGGCTACGACACGAACGGCAACGTCTGGGAAGTCGTGCTGTCCACCACCGACCCGCGCGGCTACGAAGTGCGCGGCGGCGCCTTCAACTGCGCCGGCCCCTCGCAACGCCTGCTGTGCACGTTCAACGCCGGCTGGAACCAGCTCTTCGCCGGCTTCCGCTGCTGTCTCTAGACCCTGGCCCCCATTTCCCCACCTGCCGGCCTGGCCGCGCCCTCTCCCGGCGGCTGGCGGCTCGTGCTATGCTGCGCCCCGGCCGGCGCCGGTGCCGTCCACAAACCGCCCAAAGGAGACGAGAACCATGCAGTACTGCACCCACTGCGGCCGGCAGGCCGAGGACGACGCGCGGTTTTGCGGCGGCTGCGGCCGGGCGTTCGGCGGGGCGGCGGGCAGTGCCACGCCGGCCGGGCCCGGCGGTGGCGGCGGTGTCCCGGGGGCGGCGCCGTCGCGCAAGTTCCGCTTTCGCTGGGTCATGCTCGCCGGCCCCGTCATCATGGCCGGCGTGTTCATCTTCCTGTTCACGAACAAGGGCTGCTCGTCGACCGAGGGCGAGTTCGTGGCGAAGGGCGCGCCGCTCGGTGACTTCACTTTCAAGCCCAAGCAGTGCCGCTCCGGCCAGCGCATGAACTTCTTCGGCGTGGTGCTCCTCGGCGACGGGCCGACCGACGGCGGCATCCTCGTCATCGAGGACGCCGTGCGCGGCAAGATGCTCAAAGTCGAAGTGCCGGGCAGCTGCAAGCCGCCCGACCACGAAGTGTGCACCGAAATCCTCGTCGAGCCCAAGCACTGCAAGGTCTACGAGAGTTCCATCGAGCGCACGCACACCGAGGTCAACGACGTGCGGCTGCTCGACGGCCACCTGCGCATCGACTGCACGTTCCCCGAAGGCGGCACGGCCAAGGCCGACATCCGATTCACCGGCTGCGACTGAGCCCCCGATCCGCGCGAGGCAGCCGGCCCGCTCCGTCTGTGTCACCGGCGCCGCCGCAGTCGGCGGCTCGTCCCGGAAGAGGTCCTGTCATGCGTGAACCTTTCGCTACGCCGCGCACGTTCGTCGACGTGTTGCGCCGCCGCGCCGAGACCGACGCGAACCGCACGGCCTTCATCTTTCTCAGCGACGGCAAGACGGCCGAGCAGCCGCTCACCTACGCCGAGCTCGACGCCCGGGCCCGGGCCGTGGCCGCGACCCTCTGCGCCCGCGGGGCGACGGGCGAGCGCGCCGTGCTGCTCTTTCCGCCGGGGCTCGACTACATCGTGGCGTTCTTCGGCTGCATGTACGCCGGCACCCTGCCGGTGCCCGCCTACCCGCCCGACCCGAGCCGGCTCGCGCGCACGCTGCCGCGGCTCCAGGCCATCGCGGCCGACTGCCAGGCGCGCCTCGTGCTGACCGATTCGATGATCTACAACTTCGCCGAGGCGCTCTTCTCGCTCGCCCCCGATCTTGCGGCCAAAGACTGGATCGCAACCGACCAGGTGCCGCTCGACGCCGCGGCCGACTGGGCGCCCGTGCCGCTCGACGGCGACACCCTGGCCCTGCTGCAGTACACGTCGGGTTCCACCGCCAGCCCGAAGGGCGTCATGCTGAGCCACGGCAACCTGCTGGCCGACAACGCCCTGATCGTCCAGGCCTTTCACACGTCCGAACGCGACGCGGTGTGCGGCTGGGTGCCGCTCTACCACGACCTTGGACTCGTCGGCCACGTGCTGCACCCGGTACACCAGGGCTTCCTCAGCGTGCTGATGTCGCCCATCCACTTTCTGCGCGACCCGCTCTGCTGGCTGCAGGGGCTCGCGCGCTACCGGGCGACCCAGGGCGGCGGGCCGAACTTCGCCTACGACCTGTGCGTGCGCCGCACCACCCCCGAACAACGCCAGGCCCTCGATCTGTCGCACTGGAAGACGGCGTTCTGCGGCGCCGAGCCGGTGCGCTACGAAACGTTGCGGCGCTTCGCCGAAGCGTTCCGCGTGAGCGGCTTCGAAGAGCGCTCGTTCTACCCCTGCTACGGCATGGCCGAGGTCGGGCTGTTCATCTCGGGCAAGGACGCGAGCGACCCGTTCCTGACCGACGTGCAGAACCCGCGGCGCCTCGAACGGGGCGAGGTCGCGACGCCGGGGCCCGGCGAGCCGACGCAGGTGCTCGTGGGCTGCGGGCGCTCGTGGCCCGGCCAGCGCCTCGTCATCGTCGAGCCCGCCACAGGGCGGCGCGCGCCGCCCAACCGCATCGGCGAAATCTGGGTGGCCGGGCCCCACGTGGCCCAGGGCTACTACGGCCGGCCCGACGAGACGGCGCGGGCCTTCGGGGCGCGGCTTGCCGACAGCGGTGAAGGCCCGTTTCTGCGCACCGGCGACCTCGGCTACCTGCAAGGCACCGAACTGTACATCGCGGGCCGCATCAAGGACCTGATCGTCGTGCGCGGCCGCAATCTCTACCCCCAGGACATCGAGGCCGTCGTCGAAGCGGCCCACCCCGCGGTCAAACCGGGCTGTACGGCGGCCTTCGCGCTCGACAACGACGCCGAGGAACGGCTCGTCGTGGCGGCCGAAGTCGACCCGAAGCGGGCGGCCGCGGGCGGCGACCCGACGGCGCTCCACGCCGAACTCGCCCAGGCCATCCGGCAGGCCGTGCTCGACGCCTTCGAGGTGGCCCCGTACACGGTTCTGCTGCTGCGTTCGGGGTCGCTGCCGAAAACGTCGAGCGGCAAGATCCAGCGCCACGCCTGCCGCGCCGAGCACCAGGCCGGCACACTCGACGTGCTGCTCGCCGACGACGTGGCCGTCCTTCCCGCGGCGCCGGGCGCGCAAAGCGCCGTCCGCGCCGAGCTCGGGCGCAGCGCCGATGCCGCCGAACGCCAGGCCGTGCTCGTCACGTACCTCCAAACCCTCGTGGCCGAAGCGCTCGGTGTGCCGGTCTTCCGGATTCTGCCGACGCGGGCGCTGCGCGACTACGGGCTCGACTCGCTGCGGGCCCTCGAACTCGCGGGCAGCCTCGAACGCGACCTCGGGCTGCGGCTCGAACTCGGCCGGCTCCTCGATGCGCCGACGCTCGCGGCGCTCGGCGCCGAGCTCGACGCGGCGCTCGCGGCCGGGGGGGCCGCCACCGAGGCCGCGCCGCCGCTGCTCGGTCTGGCGCCCGACCCGCACTGCTTTCCGCTGAGTCATGGCCAACAGGCGCTGCACTTCGTCCACCGCCTCGACCCGACGAGCGCCGCCTACAACGTGGGTTGGGCGCTCAGGCTCCAGGGGGCGTTGAATCTCGACGCGCTCGCCGCGGCCGTGCGGCTCCTCGGCGAGCGGCACGCGCTGCTCGGCGCGCGCCTGGTGCCCGACAGCGACCCGCCGTGCCAGCAAATCGCGCCGCCCGGGCCGGCACTCGTCGTGCACCCGACGCCGGGCAGCGAGGCCGCGCTGCGCGAGGCCGTGCAAGGGCGCTACGCGGCCCCCTTCGACCTCGAGGCCGGCCCGTGGGTGCGCTTCGAGTGCTTCCCGCAGGGCGCGGCCGACCACGTGCTGCTCGTCGCCGCGCACCACATCGCGCTCGACGGCTGGTCGCTCTGGCTCGTGCTCGCCGACCTCGCCGCCCTCTACGAAGCCCTGGCGCGCGGCGCGGTACCGCCCCCGCCACCGCCGGCCCCGAGCTACGCCGACTACGTGGCCTGGCACACGGCGCGCATCGCGGGCCCCGAGGGCGACGCGCTGTTTGCGTACTGGCACAAACGGCTCGGCGGCGGGCTCGTCCCCGTGGCCCTGCCCTACGACGGCCCGCGCACGGCCGTGGCCGCCTTCCACGGCGCGAGCCTGCGCTTCGAGATCGCGCCGCCCGTGGCCGCGGGGCTGGCCGAACTCGCCGCCCGCTGCCACGCCACGCGTTTCGGCGTCCTGCTCGCGGCCTTCCAGGCGTTTCTGCATCGGCTGAGCGGCCAGAGCCCCATCCCCGTCGTCATCCCGGCCGTCGGGCGCACGCGTCGCGAGTTCGAAAACACCGTGGGCCATTTCGTGAACTACGTGGTGGCGACCGCCGCGCCCGACGCCGATCGGCCCTTCAGCGCGTTCGTCGCGGACGTCCGCCGCACCGTCCTCGAAGCGCTCGACCACCAGGATTTCCCCTTCGCCTTGCTCGTCCAGCGGCTCGGCGGGGCGCGCCAGCGCAGCCCGCTGCCGCCCGTCAACGCGTCGTTCGTGTGGCAGAGCCCACAGCGCGATGCCGAACTCATCGCGGCGCTCGTGGCCCCGCGGCCCGACGCCTCCCCGCGCTGGGGCGGGCTGCCGGTGGCACCGTTCGTGCTCCTGGGCCAAACGGGCCACATCGACCTCGAACTCGAAATGATGCCCATCGGCGACGGTCTCGCCGCTGCGCTGCACTATCACGCCGAGCTCTTCACCCCCGAGACCGTGGCGCGGCTCGCCGAACAGTTCCAGACGGTGCTCGCGAGCCTCGTTGCCGACCCCGAACGGCGGCTCGGCGACCTGCCGCTGCTCACCCCGGCGGCCGAGGCGCAGCTCTTCGAGTCGTGGGCGCCCACGCCGCTCGCGTTTCCCGAGACGCTCGGGCTGCACGAACTCGTGGCGGCCCAGGCGGCACGCACGCCCGACGCCGTGGCCGTGCGCTCGGGCGGGCAGCACCTCACCTACCGCGAGCTCGACGCCGCGGCGAACCGCCTCGCCTCACGCCTCGTCCGGGCCGGGGTCGGCGGCGAAACGCTCGTCGGGGTCTGCCTGCCGCGCACGCCGGCGCTCATCACGGCACTTCTGGCCGTGCTGAAGGCGGGCGGGGCCTACGTGCCGCTCGACCCGCACTACCCGGCGCACCGTCTCGCCACGATCCTCGACGACGCCGCGGCGCGCATCGTGCTCACCGACTCGAGCGTGCGCAGCCGCGTACCGGAGCGGGCCGGCCTCGACCTGTGGTGCCTCGACACGCTTGCGGCGGAGCTCGCCGCCGAACCCGCCGCGCCGCCCCCGCCGCCGGCCGCCCCGCAGGCCGGCCAGAGCCCGCTCGCCTACGTGCTCTACACGTCCGGGTCGACCGGCAAGCCGAAGGGCGTGGCCGTCGAACACCGCAGTGCCGTGGCCTTCGTGACCTGGGCGCAGCAGGTGTTTTCGCCGGCCGAACTCGCGGCCGTGCTGGCCTCCACCTCGGTGTGCTTCGACCTCTCGGTGTTCGAAATTTTCGTGCCGCTTTCGAGCGGCGGGGCGCTCGTGCTCGTCGACAACGCGCTCTGTCTGCCGGGGCTCAGCGACGCCGCGGGGTTGACCCTCATCAACACCGTGCCCTCGGCGATCGACGAACTGCTGCGCCTCGGGGCCATTCCGCCCACGGTGCAGACGGTCAACCTGGCCGGCGAGCCGCTCAGCGCCGAACTCGTCGACCGGCTCTATGCCACGACGCCCGTGCAGCGCGTCTACGACCTGTACGGCCCGACCGAGTACACGACCTACGCCACCTTCACCCTGCGCCGCCCCGGCGGGCCCGAGACCATCGGCCGGCCCATCGCCAACACCACCATGCGCGTGCTCGACGAGCGGCAGCGCCCCGTGCCGCCGGGACAGAGCGGCGAACTCTATCTCGGCGGTGCCGGGCTCGCCCGCGGCTACCTGCACCGGCCCGAACTCACGGCCGAACGCTTCATCCGCGATCCGTGGGGCCCGGGCCGGCTCTACCGGACGGGCGATCGGGTGCGCCAGCGGGACGACGGCCAACTCGTCTTCCTCGGCCGGCTCGACCGGCAGGTAAAGGTCGCCGGCCACCGCATCGAACTCGAAGAAATCGAGGCCGTGCTGGCCGAGGCCCCCGGGGTCGGCGAGGCCGCCGTCGTCGTGCGCGCCGACGGCGCGGGCACGCGCCGCCTCGTCGCCTACGTGAGCGGTGCGCCGAGCCTGCAGCCCGCGGCCCTGCGCGCCTTTGCCCAGAGCCGGCTTGCGGCGGCCATGGTGCCGGCGCTCTTCGTCGTGCTGCCGGCCCTGCCGCGCACGCCGAACGGCAAACTCGACCGCGCCGCGCTTCCCGCCCCCGACCCCACGGCCGGCCGCGAACACGCCTACGTGGCGCCGACGAGCCCCATCGAAGCCACCGTGGCCGAAGTGTGGGCCCAGGTGCTCGGGGTGCAGCGGGTCGGGCGCTACGACAACTTCTTCGAGCTCGGCGGCAGTTCGCTCCTGCTCGGCCGCGTCTACGCAGCGCTGCGCGAGCGGTTTTCGACGCCGCTCGCCATGGTCGATCTGTTCCAGCACACGACCGTGCACGCCCTCGCCGAGCACCTGGCCGGCGCCGGGGCCGACGGCGCCGCCGAGAAGGCCCGCGAAGCGGCCCACCTCGAACGCCGGCAGCAAGGCCGGAGCGAGCTCGCGCTGCGCCAGCAGCGCAGGCAGGCGTTCCGGGCGGCCGAGTCCGATGAGCCCACGACCTAGGGGTGCGGCGCCCTACCGAGGAGCCAGACCATGAGTCAGCGAAGCGAAGCGGGCATCGCCATCGTCGGGATGGCTTGCCGTTTTCCGGGGGCCGCCGATATCGAGACGTTCTGGGACAACCTCCGTCGCGGCGTCGAATCCGTCACCGTGTTCAGCCCCGCCGAATTGGCCGCGGCCGGCGTCGCCGAGGCGACGCGCGCCGACCCGGCCTTCGTGCCCGCGGGCGGCGTCGTCGCCCACGCCGAAGACTTCGACGCGGCGTTCTTCGACTACAGCCCGCGCGAGGCCGCGCTCATCGACCCTCAGCAGCGGCTGCTGCTCGAATGCGCCGTCGAGGCGCTCGAACGCGCCGGCTGCGACCCGGACACCGCGCGTGGGCCGATTGGGGTCTACGCCGGCATGGGCACCAACACCTACCTCTACAACGTCGTGCGCCCGCCCGAACTGTCGACGAGCCCCGACGTGCTGCCCCTCATCTACAGCAACGGCCACGACTTCCTCGCGACGCGCATCGCGTACAAGTTGAACCTCACGGGCCCGTGTCTCACCGTGCAGAGCGCCTGCTCGACGTCGCTTCTGGCCATCCACCTCGCCTGCCAAGGGCTTCTCGCCGGCGAATGCGACGTGGCGCTCGCCGGCGGCGTCTCGGTGCGTGTGCCCCAAAGGGTCGGCTACCTCTGGCGCGACGGCTATCCGCTCTCGCCCGACGGCCACTGCCGGGCCTTCGATGCCGCGGCGCGCGGCACCGTGTTCGGCAACGGGGCGGGTCTCGTCGTGCTGAAGCGGCTCGCCGACGCTCGCGCCGCGGGCGACCCCCTCGTGGCGCTCGTCCGCGCCACCGCGGTCAACAACGACGGGTCCCGCAAGATGGGCTACACGGCCCCGAGCGTGCTCGCCCAGGCGGCGCTCATCGGGGAAGCGCACGCCCTCGCCGAGGTCTCCGCCGACGCCGTGAGCTACGTCGAGGCCCACGGCACGGGCACTATCCTCGGCGACCCGGTCGAAGTGGCGGCCTTGACGCGCGCGTTCCGCCGCACGAGTCCGCGGGTCGGCTTCTGCGCGCTCGGTTCGCTCAAGACCAACGTGGGCCACATGGACGCCGCGGCCGGCGTGGGTTCGTTCATCAAGACGGCGCTCGCCCTGCAGCACCGCGAGTTGCCGGCCAGCCTCAACTTCACCCGCGCAAACCCCGAACTGGCCCTCGAATCGTCGCCCTTCTATGTCAACGACCGGTTGCGGCCCTGGGACACCGACGCGCTGCCGCGCTGTGCCGGAGTCAACTCGCTCGGCGTCGGCGGCACGAACGTGCACGCCATCCTCGAGGAGGCGCCGCCGCCCGAGCCGTCGGGGCCGGCACGGCCGCACCAACTGCTCGTGCTGTCGGCGAAAAGCGAAACGGCCCTCGACACGCTCAGCGCGCGGCTGGCCGCCCGGCTCACGGCGGAGCCGGCGCTGCCGCTCGCCGACGTCGCCTTCACGCTTGCCACGGGGCGGCGCCGGCTGCCCTTCCGGCGCACGCTCGTCTGCCCGGACGCGGGTTCGGCCGCGGCGCTGCTCACGGCCAGCGCCGCGCCGCAGCTGCACGCGCGGCACGACGAGCAACGCGGCCGCGGGGTGGCGTTCCTCTTTCCGGGTGGCGGCGGGCAGCTCGTGCGGCTCGGGGCCGCGTTGCACCGCCACGAACCGGTCTTTCGCCAGACGGTCGACCAATGCGCCGCGGCGCTGCAGCCCGCGCTCGGGCTCGACCTGCGCCAGGCCCTCTGGCCGCGGCCCGACGCGGAAGATTGGGCGGCCGGCCAGCGCGAACGCATCCGCATCCAGCAGTGCGCGGTCTTCGTCATCGAGGTGGCGCTCGCCCGGCTGCTCGAATCGTGGGGCATCCGGCCCACGGCCATGCTGGGCCACAGCCTCGGGGAGTTTGCGGCGGCGACCCTCGCCGGGGTCTTCCGGCTCGAAGACGCGCTCCAACTCGTGGCGCTGCGCGGCGCCTTGCTCGAATCGATGCCCCCCGGCCTGTCGCTGAGCGTGGCGCTGTCCGAGGACGACGTGGCGCCGCTCCTCGGCCAGAGCCTCTCGCTCGCCGCGGTCAACGCCCCGGCTCTCTGCGTCGTGTCGGGGGCGCCCGCCGCCGTGGCCGCGTTCGAGGCCCGCCTGCAAACGCAAAACGTCGAGAGCGTGCGCCTGCACCTGACGGTCGCCGCGCACTCGTCGATGACCGAGCCGCTCATTGCGCCGTTTGCGGCCGCACTGCGGCGCTACCCGCTGAAACCGCCCGCCATCCCGTACGTGTCGGGTGCCACGGGCGACTACGTACGCCCCGAAGAGGCCACGGACCCCGACTTCTGGGCGTTCCATCTGCGGCGCACCGTGCGTTTCTCGGCGGGGCTGCAGCAGCTGCTGCCCGACGCCGAGCAGGTGCTGCTCGAAGTCGGCCCGGGCGTGGCGCTCAGCACCCTCGCGCGGCGCTTCCCGGGCGCCGGCGCCCGGGCCCCCATCGTGACGGCCCTCGGCCACCCGCGCGACCCGCGCCCCGAAGACGAAAGCCTGCTCGACGCACTCGGCCGCCTCTGGGCGGCCGGCGTGGCCGTCGACTGGCCCGGCTACTTCGGCGCCGAACGCCGGCGCCGCGTCGTGCTGCCGACGGCCCCCTTCGAACGCCAACGCTGCATGGTGGAGCCCCGCCCGCGCGAGCCGCAGGCGCCCGACAACACGCGCTCGAACGACCCGGCCGCCTGGTTCTCGGTCGTCGCCTGGCAGCAGGAAGCGCCCCACGTCGGCTGCACGCACGCCGAGCGGGAGCGCTGGCTGCTCGTGGCGCCGGAGGGCCCGCTCGGCCCGGCCTTGGCCGCCGCCCTCGGCGCCGCCGGCGACGCGGTCTGGAGCGCCACGTTCGGCCCGGCGTTCGCGCGCCCCGACGAGCGGCACTTCGTCATCGGGCCGACCGTGCCGGACGGCTACCGCGAGATCCTGCGCACGCTCGCCGCCGCCGACGCGCTGCCGCAACACGTCGTGTACCTCGGCGGCGTCACCCCGCCGGGCGCGCGTGCCGCCGCGGCCGTCGCGGCCGCAACGGAGGCGGCGCTGCTCGGGCTCGTGGCGCTCGCCCAGGCGTACCAGCAGGTGGCCCCCGAGGCCGCCTGGACGCTGCACACGGTCACGAGCGGCGTCCACGACGTGCTCGGCGCCGAGCCGCTCTGCCCCGAGGCGGCGCCGCTCGTCGCGGCCACGCGTGTCATCGCGCAGGAACACGACCCCATCCGCGGGCGCTGCATCGACCTGCCGGACGCCGCGCCCGACGCCGCCCTGCTCGCCCGCCTGTGCGCCGAACTGCGCTGTGCGGCGGCGCCGGAAGTCGTCGCGCTGCGTGGCGCGCGGCGCTTCTCGCGCACGTTTCGCCCGTTGCGCCTCGAAGCCGCCGGGACGCCGCCGCCGCCCATCCGCGCGGGCGGCGTGTACGTGGTCACGGGTGGGCTTGGCGGGGTGGGCTTCGCGCTGGCCGAGCAGCTCGCGGCGTCCGCCCCGGTGAAGTTGGCCCTCATCGCGCGCACGCCGCTGCCGCCCCGCGCCGACTTCGACGCCTGGCTCGCCACCCACGCGCCCGACGACCCCCAGAGCGAACGCATCCAGAAGGTGCGCCGGCTCGAGGCCCTCGGCGCCGACGTGCTGCCGCTCGCCGGCGACGTGGCCGACCGCGCGCGGATGACGGCCGTGCTGGCCGAGGTGCGCGCACGGCTCGGCGCGCCGTGCGGGGTCATCCACGCGGCGGGCGCGCTTTCCGGGGCGCTGCTGGCCGGCCAGTCGCACGCCGTCGTCGCACGCACCCTCGCGCCGAAGGTCGCGGGCACGCTCGTTCTCGACGAACTCACGGCCGCCGACCCGCTCGACTTCTTCGTGCTGTGCTCGTCGCTCTCGGCCGTGCTCGGCCCGCCGGGACAGGTGAGCTACGCGGCCGCCAACGCCTTCCTCGACGCGTTCGCCGCGGCGCGCTGCCGGCACGGGCGCCCCGTTCGCGCCATCGGCTGGGAGACCTGGCAGGACGTGGGCATGGCCGAAATCGCGGCCCGCCGAGGGGCGGCCTTCGCCGCGGCCGAGACGCAACCCGCGGGGAGCGCGCTGCGGCTCCGCCATCCGCTCGTCGCCGCGGCCTACAAGGACGAAAACGACGTCACGCTCGTCAGTTCCCTCACCCCGAACGCGCACTGGGTGCTCGACGAGCATCGGCTGATGGGCCAGGCCGTGATGCCGGCCACGGGCTGGCTCGAACTCGCGCGGCTGGCCGCGGCCGAGGCCGAGGCCGCGGGCGACTCGCCGCTCGTACTCGAAGACGTCGTCTTTCTCGCCCCGCTCGTCGCGAGCGGTGCCGCCTGCCGCGTGCACACCGAATGGCGCACGCCGGCCGCGGGCGCGCCGGCCACGCTGCGTATCCGCAGTTTCCCGGACGCCGCCCCGCCCTGCGAACACGTCCAGGCGCGGCAGCGGCCCGGCGCCGCGCCCGAGCGCCGGCGCCACGATCTCGCGGCGCTTGCCGCGGCGTGCCCCGAGCCCGTGTCGCTCGCCCGGCTCTTCGCGAGCGAGGTGCGCGGCTTCGGGCCGCGTTGGCGCTGTCTCCGCGCAGTGCAGCGCGGGCCCGCGGCCTGTCTCGCGCACATCGAGCTCGACCCCGCGTTTGCGGCCGACCTCGCCGACTACGCGCTGCACCCGGCGCTCCTCGATGCCGCGAACCCGCTGCTCGGCGCCATCGCATGGCCGGACCACGCCGAATACGTGCTGTTCCGCATGGGGCGCGTCACCGTGCACGCGCCGCTGCCCGCGCGCTTCGTGAGCCACGCGCGCTTCGTCGCGCCGCCCGAACCGGGCGCGGCCTCGCTGCGCCTCGACGTGACGCTCTGCGACGAGGCGGGCCGCGAACTCGTGGTCATCGAGGACTACGAGCTGCGCCGGGTCGCGCGCGACCTCTGGCTCGCGGCCCCGCCGCCGGCCCGGCCGAGCCCCGTCGAACAGGCCGTGCGCGACTACCTCACGCACAACCTGCGCCAGGGCCTGAAACCGGCCGAGGGGGTCGAGGCCTTCCGGCGCGCGCTCGGGGCCGGGCTGCCGCACCTGCTCGTGGCCACGCGCGCCCTGGGGCCACGGCTCGCGGAGGGTTCGCTTGCAGCCCTCGTTCGTTCCGTCCTGAGCACGAAGGCGCCGGCCGCCGGGCCGGCCGCGGGCCCGCGCCGCTCGGGTCGCCTCGTCCTGCCCCGCACGCCGCTCGAAACGCAGCTCGCCGCCATCTGGCGCGCGGCGCTCGGCCTCGCCGAGATCGGCATCCACGACGACTTCTTCGAGCTCGGCGGACACTCGCTCATGGCCGCGGCCCTCGTGCAGGAAATCCGCAAGCAAACCGGCCACGAGGTTCCGGCGGCCGTGCTCTTCGAGCGGCGCACCATCGCGACCCTTGCCGAGAAACTGGCCGGGGCCGCCGGCGCCGCACCGTTCAGCCCGCTGCTGACGCTGCGCGCCGCGGGCACGAAGCCCGGACTGACCCTCATCCACCCGGCCGACGGGGCGCTCTTCTGCTTTCAGCAACTCCTCCCGCGGCTCGACCCCGAACGTCCCATCCGCGGTTTGCAGGCGTTCGGCCAGCTCGCGGGCCAGCCCCCGCTCGACGCGCTGCCCGACATTGCCGCGCGCTACCTCGCCGCCCTCGGGCCGGCGGCCGCCGCCGAGCCGCTCGTCGGCTTCTGCATGGGCGGCGCCATCGGCTTCGAGATGGCGCAGCAACGGCTGGCCGACGGCAAGCCGCCTCCCCTGCTGGTGCTCATCGACACGTTCGCGCCGTACCTGTTCCAAGGGCTTGGCAACCCCGAAGACGAGCTCGCCCTCTTCTTACACTTCATGCGCGATTTCGGTGGGTTGAGCGGCATAGACATCCTGGGCCGCTACGTCGAACGGCGCGGCCTCAACCAGGCCGACGGCCCGCGCGCCGTGCGGGACGACCTCCAGACCCTCACGCCCGACGAACGGCTCGAACACCTGTGGGCCAGCTCCCGGGGCCCGGATCGATTTGCCGATCGCGAAGACGGCGTCGCGCACATGGGCCGCGTGTACGGCATCTACCGGGGACTCTTCGTGGCCGGCCAGCGCTACGTCATGCGTCCCTACCCCGGCCGCGTGGTGCTGCTGCGCGCGGCGAGCCAGGTCAGCGAAAGAAACGACACGATGGCGGCCTGGCAACGCGACGATGCGACGCTCGGCGCGCTCGCCGCGCTCGGCGCCGACCCGACGCTTGGCTGGGGGCGCTACTGCGCCGACCTCGAAGTGCACAACCTGCCGGGCAACCACTTCAGTATGTTGCGGCCGCCGCACGTCGACACCCTGGCCGCACGCCTGGCCGACGCCTTGCGCTGAGCCGGGCGGCCGCGAGCGCGGGAGCGGGCGCCGGCCCCTTCGCCGGGCCGCCGGCCCCTTGGGCGGCCAGCGCCGCGGGGCGCCGGCACGGACGGCTACGGCTGGGGGTCACTGGCGGCAGGGGCGTCGGCGATGAGTTTCAACGCCAGGTGCAGGGCGCTCCAGGCGGCCACGACGCGCACGCCGGCGCGGTCGAAGGGCCAGCGCTGCACGCGCGCGAGCGTGCGCTCGGCCGTGACGGCGGCGAAGTGCACGGTGCCGACAGGCTTTTCGGGGCTGCCGCCGGCGGGCCCGGCGATGCCGGAGACGGCCACCCCGACCGTGGCGCCAAAGCGCCTGCGCGCGCCGTGCGCCATCTCGATGACGGTTTCGGCGCTGACCGCCCCGTGGGCCGCGAGCGTTTCGGGGCGCACGCCGAGCAGCGCCTCCTTCGCGGCATTGGCGTAGGCCACGACCCCGCCGACAAACACGGTGCTCGCGCCGGGGATGGCCGTGAGCATCTCGGCGACGAGCCCGCCCGTGCACGATTCGCCGAGCGCCAGGGTGGCACCACGGGCCTGAAAGCGCTGGAGCACCACGGCCGGGAAGCGCTCGTCGTCGACGCCGTACACGAAGCCGCCGATGCGTTCGCGGAGCACGGCGGCGGCCGCTTCGAGGTTCTGCTGCGCCTCGGCGGCGCTCCCTCCGCCGGCGCGCAACGTGATGTGGATGTCGGGCAACGCCGCGCGGTAGGCAACGTCGACCGGCCCGGGCAGCGTGTCTTCGCAGAGCAACTTCGCGAGCTGCGACTCGCCGCCGCCAAAGCAGCGGAAGGTGCGCCACGCGAGCGGCCGGGGTGCAAAGGCCGCCGCGAGAGCCGGGAGTAGGTAGGTGTCGGCGAACCAGCGGTATTCGCGCGGCACGCCGGGGAAGAAAAAGGCCCGGGCGCGGCCGAGTTGCAGCGCGAAGCCGGGCGCCGTGCCGACCTGCGAGTACAGGACCTCGGCGCCGGCCGGGATGTCGGCCTGGCGCGCGTTGTTTTCGGGCATGGGGCGGCCGTACGTCGTGAAAAACGCCTGGATGTGGGCGAGGGCGGCGGCGTCGCGCACGCGCCCGACGCCGGCGACGAGCGCCCCCGCTTCGGCGGTGCGGTCGTCTTCGGTCGGCCCGAGCCCGCCGCCGACGACGAGGACGTCGGCGCGGGCCGCGGCCTCACGCAACACGAGCACGATGTCGGCGAGCCGGTCGCTCACGACCGTCGTGCGCGCGACGGGGTAGCCACGCCGCCAGAGTTCGCCGGCGAGCGTCGCCGAATTCGTGTCGGCAATCGTGCCGTTCAGCAGTTCGTCGCCAATCGCGATGAGTTCGAGGATGGGGGTGGCCAACAGCATCTCCTTTCGCGGGGTTCGAGGCGCCGGAGCCGCGGGGCGCCGCCGTCCGCCCGGCCCGCCTTGCCTCGCCCGGCGGCACCGGCATACGATACCCCGACCCGGCACCGAGACAACCCGGGGGAGGATGCACCCATGACGAACGATGCCCGCTCACCGGTCCCGCAGACGAGTTTCGACGACACCGACCAGCAGGCGGTGGTGGCGCTGCGCATGCTGGCCGCCGACATGATCCAGAAGGCGGTGAGCGGGCACCCGGGCGGCGCCATGTCGCTGTCCGACATCGCCTACGTGCTCTGGACGCGCTTCCTCGTACACGACCCCACCGAGCCGCGCTGGCCCGACCGCGACCGCTTCGTGCTGTCGGGCGGCCACATTTCAAGCCTCTTCTACGCGTTGCTCGGCATGTACGGCTACCTGCCGCGGGAAGAGTGGCGCCGTTTCCGCCAACTCGACAGCCTCACCCCGGGCCATCCCGAGCACACCACCCCGGGCGTCGAGGTCACGACGGGCCCGCTCGGCCAGGGGCTCGCCGTGGCGGTCGGCATGGCGCTCGCCGAACGCTTCCTGCGCGGGCACTTCGGCCCGGCCGCACAGTCGCACTTCACCTATGCCACCATCGGTGACGGCGACGTCGAGGAAGGCATTTCGGCCGAGGCCGCGGGCATCGCCGGGCGCCAGGCGCTCGGTCGGCTCATCGTGTTCTACGACGACAACCGCGTGCAGATCGACGGCTCGACGGCGCTGGCGCTCTCCGACGACGTCGGCGCGCGGTTTGCGGCCCAGGGCTGGCACATCCAGCACGTCGACGGCCACGACCGCGCGGCCCTCGCCGAGGCCATCCTCGCCGCCCAGGCCGAAACCGGGCGGCCCTCGCTCATCGTCGCGCGGACGGTCATCGCGCGCGGCACGGCCACCCGCGAAGGCGACTACAAGACGCACGGCGAGCCGCTCGGCGACGCCGAAATCCGCGCCACCAAGGCCCAGTGGGGCCAGCCGCCCGACGAAACCTTCTATGTGCCGCCGGCCGTCGAAGCGCGCTTTGCGGCACTCCGCGGAGCCGCCACGGCGCGCGCCGCTGCCCGGCGCGCCGAGACCGCCGCCTGGGCCGCCCGCGAACCCGAGCAGGCCCAGACGCTCGCCGATTGGTTTGCCGGCGTGTGCCCGCCGCTCGGCGACCTGCAGGCGCTCGTGCCCGCCGCCGGCAAGGTGGCCACGCGCGCGGCCGGCGCGAGCGTGCTGAAAGCGCTCGGCGAACGCGTGCCGAACCTCTTTGGCGGCGCCGCCGACCTGCTCGCCTCGGTCAAAATCGACGGGCTTGCCGGCAAGTCGGGGGCGGCCACGCCCGAAAACCCGGCGGGCCGGCTGCTGCACTTCGGCGTGCGCGAATTCTCGATGACGGCCATCCTGAACGGGCTGGCGCTCCACGGCGGTGTCCGGCCCATCGGCTCGACCTTCCTCGTGTTCGCCGACTACATGAAGCCGGCCATTCGCCTCGCCTGCCTCATGGGGCTGCCCGTCACCTACGTGCTGACGCACGATTCGATCGGGGTCGGCGAAGACGGGCCGACCCACCAGCCCATCGAACAGCTCCCGATGCTGCGCTGCATCCCGGGCATGACCGTGCTGCGCCCGGCCGACGCCGCCGAGACGGCCGCCGCCTGGCGCTACATCCTCGAAGCCCAGCACGGGCCCGTGGCGCTGCTGCTCACCCGGCAAAACGTGCCGGTGTTGCCGCGGCTGCAGATCGACGTCGACCGGGCCGTGGCCCGCGGCGCCTACGTCATCGATCCCGACCCCACGGGCGGGCTCGCCGACGTGACGCTCATCGCCACCGGCTCCGAGGTGGCGCCGTGCCTCGGCGCGGCCGCGTTGCTGCGCGGCGAGGGGCTGCGGGTGCGCGTCGTGTCGTTCCCCTCGTGGGAGCGGTTCGAAGCGCAACCCGAGACCTACCGCCACGGCCTGTTTGGCGGGCCCGAGACACCCGACGTGCGGCTCGTCGTCGAAGCCGCCCAGCCCCAGGGCTGGGAACGCTACGCCGGACCGCTCGGCGCCATCGTCGGCATCCGCCGCTTCGGCGCCTCGGCCCCCGAGGGCGAACTCATGCGCGTCTTCGGCTTCACGGCCGACAACATCGCTCACGAGGCGCGTCAGACGCTCGCGCGAGCCCGCGCGCTCGCCCCGCAACTCGCGGCGGCGCTCTGCCCGATCGGCCGCGGAAAGCGTGAGCGCGGCTGATGGCTACCACGTTCGTCATCCTCGCCGGCGGCAGCGGCGTACGGTTCTGGCCGCGCAGCCGCAAGTTGCGGCCGAAGCAGTTGCTGGCGCTCGCCACCCCGCGCACGCTCTTGGCCGAAACGGTGGCACGCGTGCTGCCGCTCGGCGGGCCCGAACGCGTGCTCATCATCACGAACCGGGTCCAGGCCGAGGCCACGGGCGCGGCACTCCGCGAGGCCGGCTACCCGGCGACGGTGGGCTTCGCGCCGGCGGCCGGCGTGCGCGTCGTGCCCGAGCCGGCCGCGCGCAACACGGCCCCGGCCATCGCGCTCGCCGCAGCGCTCGTGCAGCGCGACGACCCCGGCGGGGTCATGGTGGTACTCGCCGCCGACCACCACATCGCCGATGCCGCCGGCTTTCGCACCGTGCTGCAAACCGCCATCGGTGCGGCGGGCGACGGCTCGCTCGTCACGCTCGGCATCGAGCCCACGCGCGCCGAGACCGGGTACGGCTACATCGAAAAGGGCGCCGCGCGCGGCGATGGCGCCTTTGCCGTCACGGCCTTTCGCGAAAAGCCCGACCGCGACACGGCCACGGCGTACGTGCAGAGTGGCCGCTACCTCTGGAATGCCGGCATCTTCGTTGCCCAGGTGGCCGCCATCCGCCAGGCGCTGCATACCCACATGCCCGACTTGCAGGCGGCCGCCCGGCCGCTCGAAACGCTGCCGCTGGCCGAGCTGCCGGCGGCCGTCGAGCGGCTCTTCGCCCTGGCCCCGTCCCAGTCCATCGACTACGGGGTCATGGAGAAGGCGCCAAACGTCGCCGTCGTGCCGGCGGCCGTGGGCTGGAGCGACGTCGGCTCGTGGCAGGCCACGGCCGAGCTGCTGCCGGGCGATGCCCAGGGCAACCGCGTGCTGCAGGGGGCCGGCGTCTTCGTCGACGCGCACGACAACCTCGTCGACGCGGCGGGTCGTACCGTCGCGCTCGTCGGCGTGCACGGCCTGGCGGTCGTCGTGACCGCCGATGCCGTGCTTGTCACCCCGCTCGACCGTTCGCAGGACGTCCGCCAGGTGGTGCAGGCGCTCGAAAAGGCGGGCCGCGACGAGTTGCTGTAGGCGCCGGCGCTCAGGCCGGCCCGACCGCGATCCCTGCCTGCAGCAGATTCTCGACGAGTTGGAGAACGGCCTCGGCGCTCGCGACGGCGCTGCGCGCGTCGGCTTCCGTTTCGGGTGCGAGCCAACTCGGATAGCGCGGCGTGACGCTGTGGGCGGTGAGCCGGGCTGCGTCCTCGTACAACGCCGCAACGGCCGGCAACTGCGGAGCGAGCAGTTGGACGAGCCGCACGAGGTCGTGCGTGCGCGGCACGGCTTCGCCAAGCGCCGTCAGGAGCGCCTTGAGCGCCTTCTCACCGGCCTGCTGGGCGTGGAAGCATACCTGATCCCACATCGGCTCACCGCCGGCGAACACCATTTGCACCATGCGCAGGTCGGTGCGGGCTTTCGCAAGCCAGGCGCCCACATCGGGCGCGTCAGGCGGCTTCATGGAGAACTCGCCCTTCACGCGCTGCCTGGGAGACGATGCTGCTCGTCCACGCGCGGAGCCGCTCGAACTCGGCCGGAGTGACCACGAGCAGGTCGAAGGCGGCTTCGACCGGCAGCAGCGCCAACCGCAGCCGCACGATGCGTTCGGCCGGCGAGAGCGGCGTGTCGGCGACGACGAGCAGGTCGTAGTCGCTCTGGAGGGTAGCCGTACCACGGCTGTGCGAGCCGAACAGAATGACCCGCTTCGTTGCGGGGAAGACCTCGCGCACGATCCGGGTGATTTCGGTGAGGACGGCCGCGCTCTCCATGTCGACCTCCGTTCGCCCAAGGTGACCTTAGCACCCTGGCCGGCCGCGCGCCAAGCGCCCCCTGCGCCGTCGGGCCCGGGCGACGATTCGCGGCTTTGCCACCCGGATCCGGGCCGGTGGCGCTCGAACCGACCCGCCGCGGCCCGCTGCCGCTGTAGCTGCCCAAGACACGCGGGGCCGGGGAACGCGCCTGCGTCTACCCGACGCGCCGCCGCCGCCCGCGAAGCCCGCCAAGCAGCAGCAAGAGCAGCGCCGCGGCCGCAACCTGCCCGCCCGCGCCCGCACCGCCGGCGCGGCAGCCGTCGTCGCAGTTGCAGCGCGTGCGCGGCTTCGCCGGAGCCACGGTGTCGCCGCCATCGGCCTCGCCCGCGGCCAGGGCCGCGTCGTTGTCGCCGCCATCGGCCTCGCCCGCGTCGGGGGTCGCGCCGTCGCCCGCGGGTGGGCCGTCGCCCGCGGCCCCGTCCGCCGCGCCATCGGG
>CAYRCM010000057.1:0-28001 GCA_964422715.1 uncultured Myxococcales bacterium
GGCTCTGGCGCGGCCTGGGCGACGGCCGGAGCGGGCGGCGCCGCCGGCGTTGCGCCCGCCGACTGTGCGGTGGTGGCGGCTGGGCCTGCGGCTGGCGTAGGCGGCGGCGCCTCGCCTCGGCAGGCGGCCAGCCCAAGCGTCAACGCGACGAGCCAACGCTGCGTTGCCGCCCAACGGCCTACTGCTCGTGAAACGTGCTGAATCAAGGTGCAGCCTCCAAGCGACGTGAGCGTATTTTCGGCGTCTCCCCCTGTCAATGGTGCAGCGTGGCCCCAATTCCCCACCGGCGACCTGGTCAGAGCGAGTGGAGGCGGGCCCAAGTGCATGGAGGCAAGCCGATTTGGGCGCAGGCGTGGCAGCGCCACGTCGAGCACCAAATTGGCGCAGTCGACATCGCAATTGGGCGCGGATCCGCTCGCGAAACGGGAGATCGGTTGGGAATTGGGGGTGGCGCAAACCTCGCCCGGGATGGCCAGCGGCCGCGAGGCGCGAAATGCAGACGGGGAGGATCGGGGGCTTGGCGGAGCGGGCTCGGGTGCCGGGGCGGGGGCGGGGGCGGGACGCCGCGTTGGCCGTGCGCTCAATAGGCCGCGCAGTAGCCGTAGTCGTCGCAGAAGGTGCCGACCGGGCAGTCGACGTCGGACAGGCAGGTCAGGAAGGGCTGACAGAGCCCGCCGTCGCAGTACTCGTCGACCGCGCACTCGTTGTCGTCGAAGCAGGTCTGGCCCTCGTAGCAGAGGCCGTCGACCGCGCAGTAGGTGCCGACCGGGCATTCGAGGTCGGACGTGCAGCCGTCGGCGGCCGGTTGTACGCACAGCCCGGCATCGCAGTACGTGCCGACGGGGCAGTCGAAGTCCGAAGCGCAGCCGGTGGCCACTTCGTAGCAGAGCCCGTCGGTGGCGCAGTAGGTGCCGGCCGGGCAGTCGAAGTCGCTCGTGCAGCCCGGGGCCGGGTCGTAGCAGACGCCGTCGGTGGCGCAGTAGGTGCCGGCCGGACAGTCGAGGTCGCTCAGGCAGCCGCTGTCGATGGCGTAGCAGTAGCCGTCGGTGGCGCAGTAGGCGCCGACCGGGCAGTCGAGGTCGCTCAGGCAGCCGTCGGTGACGGCGTAGCAGTTGCCGTCCACCGCACAGGCGCTGCCGACCGGGCAGTCGAGGTCGCTTCTGCAGCCGAGCATCTGCTCGCAGGCCCCGTCGGCTGCGCAGAAGTAGCCCGCCACACAATCGCTGTCGCTGCGGCACCCCACGACGAGGCACGTGAAGTCGGCCGCACAGATGGCATCGGCGGGGCAGTCGGCGTCGGTAAGGCAGTCGCCGATCGGGTAGCATAGGCCGTCGACGGCGCAGTAGGTGCCGACCCCGCAGTCGTCGTCGCTGAGGCAGCCCGGGTTCTGGCAGAAGCCGTCGGCGCCGCAGATGGCGGTGGGCGGACAATCGAGGTCGACCGTGCAGATGAAGTCGGTGACGTCGTAGCACCAGCCGTTCGTGGCGCAGAACTGCGTGGGCGGGCAGTCGGCGTCGACGCGGCAGCCGGAGGCCACCTGACACGTTCCGTCGGCCCCGCACAGCTCGCCCGCGGCGCAATCGGCGTCGGTGCGGCAGCCGGTTTCGTAGCAGAGCCCATCGACGGCGCAGTAGGTGCCGCTCGGGCAGTCCCAGTCGGATTCACAACCGGCGGAGACGCACTCGCCGGCTGCGCTACACACGGCGCCGGCGACGCAATCGGTGTTCGTGAGACAAGCGCCGGGGCGCAGAACGCATGCGCCGGTGGCCGCGCAGTAGGCCTGAGCCGGACAGTCGGCGTTGGAGAGGCAGCCCGTGGGGGCCGCCGTCAGGTGACACCGGCCGTCGGCGTCGCAAACGGTGCCCGTCGGGCAGTGCGCGTCGCGGCGGCAGAAGGCCGGGTAGCACAGCCCGTCGATGGCGCAGTAGTAGCCGTCGGCGCAGTCATCGTGCCAATCGCAGAGCGCCGAGAGGTAGCAGGAGCCGTCCTCGCCGCACACGGTGCCCGTCGGGCAGTCGCTGTTGCTGAAGCAGGCCGCCTCGACGTAGGCGCAGCTGCCGTCGCTTGCGCAGACCGCACCGGTCGGGCAGTCGTAGTCGTCGACGCAGCCGCTGTAGAGGTAGCAGACGCGGTCGGCAGCGCAGTAGAAGCCAGGGCCGCACTCGGCATCGCTGTAACAACCGCCGGGCGCCACGCAGAGCCCCGTCCCGTCGCACACGAAGCCGCCGGGGCAGTCGAGGTCGCTGATGCACTCGTAGACGACCGGCGCCGCGGGGTTGGCCTCGAAATGGCAACCGGGGGAGAGAACCGCCGTTGCGAAGAGCACGCCGAAGAGCATCGGGACCGAAAAACGTGCGCTGTGTGCCATGACGACTAACTCCGTGAGCGCAGCCGGCCTTGGATTCCGGCGGACGCGGCAGCGGGCTTGCTTGTCACGGCGGCTTAGACGCCCCACCCTGAGAATGCTTCACCACGAATTTCGCGTGCGCCCCGGGCAGGGTGGCGACCCGCGCCGAAACGCGCGCTTGACGGGTCGCGGGCCCCCCCCTACCATCCCGGCTCGGCGCTGGACGCGCTCGTTCAAGCGCGCCGACAGCGGCCCTACGGCAGGAACAGGAGCAAGGCATGCGCAAAGATGTGGCGCTCGGGCTGGTCGTACTCGCTTTCGCAGGTGGCGTGGCGGTGGGTCGCTACGCGCGGTCCGATGCCGGCAAAGCAACCGCGGAAGCCGGCGTGGGCAAGAACGTCGCCACCGCTGCCCTCGAGGTGGAGCCGGAGTCTTTTCCATCTCCGTCCGAAGGGCCCGAGAACGCGAAGGTCACCATTGTCGAGGTGTCCGACTTCCAGTGCCCGTTCTGCGCGAAAGCGCGCGACACGGTGCATCAGGTGCTTCAGGCCTACCCGGGCGACGTGCGCCTGATCTTCAAGCACAACCCGCTGCCCATGCACAAGGACGCCATGGCCGCGGCCATTGCCTCGATGGCCGCGCACCGGCAGGGCAAGTTCTGGGAGATGCACGACAAACTGTTCGCCAACCCCAAGGCGTTGCAGCCGTCCGACATCGAGGGCTACGCGCGCCAGGTCGGGCTCGACCTCGAACGGTTCAAGAAGGACCTGGCCGACCCCGAAATTCGCAAGAAAATCGACCGCGACCAGCGCGCGGCCGAGGCCCTTGGGGCGCGCGGCACGCCAGCCTTCTTCATCAATGGGCAGTACCAGAAGGGCGCCATCGACCTCGCGAAGTTCAAGGAACTCATCGACGCCGAGCTCAAGCGCGCCGACCGGCTGCTCGCGAAGGGGGTGCCCGCCGAATCGCTGCACTATCGGCTGGCCCAGGAAACGCCGGGCACGCGGGCCTACGTCAACCTGTGGATTCGCAACGTGGAGCCGCCGCGTCGCTCCGAGAAGGCGGCGGCCCAAGGCGCCCAGGAAGACACGAAAACCGTCTGGCGCGTGACGCTCACGGGCCAGGAAGCCGTGAAGGGCCCGGCCGACGCGGCCGTCACGATCGTCGAGGTCTCCGATTTCGAGTGCCCCTTCTGCGCCAAGGTGTTGCCGACGCTGCACGAAATCGAGAAGGCCTACGGCAATCAGGTGCGCTTCGTGTTCAAGCACAGTCCGCTTGACTTCCACAAGCGTGCCCGGCTCGCCGCCGAAGCGTCGCTCGCCGCCCGCGCGCAGGGCAAGTTCTGGGAGATGCACGACAAGTTGTTCGAGAACCAGAAGGCGCTCGAACGGCCCGACCTGGAGCGGTATGCCCAAGAGTTGGGCCTCGACCTGGTGGCTTTCAAGCGCGACCTCGACGAGGGCACGCACCGGGCCGAAATCGACGCCGACCTGCGACTCGCCGGCAAGATCAATGCCCGCGGCACGCCGAACCTGTACATCAACGGCCGGCAACTGACCGGAGCCAAGTCGTTTGACGAAATCAAGCCGATCATCGACGAGGAACTGCAGAAAGTCGCCAAGTTGAAACAAGAAGGCGTGCCGGCCGGCGAGGTGTACGCGCGCATCGTCGGCGCCGGCAAGGTATTCGACCCGCTCGACGCGCGGGTGTACGACATCCCGGTCGCCAACTCGCCCATTCACGGCGCGGCCGAGGCGCCCGTCACCGTCACGGTGTTCACGGATTTCCAGTGCCCGTACTGCTCTCGCGCCGCAGGCCCGCTCAAGGCCGTGGCCGACCACTTCGCCGGCAAGGTACGGCTCATGGTGAAGATGATGCCGCTCGTCTCCATTCACAAAGACGCCATGCTGGCCGCCGAGGCGGCGCTCGCGGCGCACGCGCAGGGCCGTTTCTTCGCCATGCACGACATCCTGTTCCAGAACCAGAAGAAACTCAGCCGCGCCGACATCGACGGCTACGCCGCGCAGATCGGCCTCGACCTCGCGCGCTTCAAGGCCGACCTCGATGGGCACGTCTATCGCGCCGCCGTGCAGAGGGACATGGACGCCGCCAGCGCCGCGGGCGTCAAGGGCACGCCCACGGTCTTCATCAACGGGCGGCTTTTCAAGCCGGCGGGTGGCTACGATCTCAATTCGTTCCGGCCGGTTCTGGAAGAGAACTTCCTCAAGTAGCTTGCCCTGGCGCGCTGCACGCGCCGCCCACGCGCTCAACCCCCATTCGAGCCCAGGTTTTCGAGAGCCCAGCACGCCGCCCGGGGACCGCGCGGTATGGCATCGCAACGGGGCCGACGGGCGCCCCGCGGAGTGGCGGCGACCCCAGCGGGCGGCGGGCCGTCTCGCGGACCGGGGAGCCGAAGCGGTCAGGCGGCCCCGGCTTCGAAATGCTGGCGCAGGCAGCGCAGGGTGGAACTCTGTGCGCAGGCCGCGGCCGTTGGCTCAGGCGGACCGGCGTAGAGCAGTTGGCCGCCCTCGGCGCCCCCCCCGGGGCCGAGGTCGACGAGCCAGTCGGCGGCGGCGACGACGTCGAGGTTGTGCTCGATGACAATGAGCGTGTGGCCACGCTCGACGAGGTGGGTCAATACCGCGAGCAACCGCTGCAGGTCGCTGCCGTGCAGGCCGACAGTGGGCTCGTCGAGCACGTACAACGAGGGCCGGGAGCCGCCGTGGGCGAGCTGCCAGACGAGTTTGACGCGTTGGGCTTCGCCGCCCGAGAGCGTGGGGCTGGGCTGGCCGAGCGTCAGGTAGCCGAGGCCGACGTCGTCGAGCAGTTGGAGCGGCCGGCGCACGCTCGGCAGGTCGGCGAACAGCGCCAGCGCCTCAGACACCGTGAGGCGCAGCACGTCGGCGATGGAGTGGCCTTTGAAGCGCGGCACCAGCGTTTCCCGGGCGAAGCGCTGGCCGGCGCAGGCTTCGCACTGCACGAAGACGTCGGGCAGAAAAGACATCTCGATCTTGGCGAGCCCCTGGCCCGAGCACTGCGGGCAGCGGCCGCCTTCGACGTTGAAGGAGAACCGCGCGGCGTTCCAACCGCGCAGCCTCGACTCCGGCAACTGTCCGAACAGTTTACGGATTTCGTCGAACGCCTTGACGTAGGTGGCTGGCGTCGAGCGGGGCGTGCGGCCAATGGGCAGGTTGTCGATCTCGGTCACTTGGGCCAGGCCGTCGAGCCCGTGCAAATCGGCGAGCGCGTGCCCGTCGAGGGGCTTTCCCGCGAGCCGGGCACGGGCCGCACTGAGCAGCACCTCGCGCACCAGGGTGCTCTTGCCGGAGCCGGAACGGCCCGTCACGACCGTGAAGCGGCCGCGCGGGAACGAAACGTCGAGGTTGCGCAGGTTGTGCAGGCATGCGCCGCGCACGTGCAGCCAGGCGACGTCGGTGACAGGCCGAGGCTGGCCGCGGCGGGCCGCCCCATCCCGACGCAGGTAGCGTCCCGTGGGCGACTCGGGGTGGGCGAGGAGGGTTTCGAGTGGCCCCTGCGCGATGAGCCGCCCGCCCCCTGCTCCGCCCGCCGGGCCGAGGTCGATGACATGGTCGGCGCGCCGGATGGTCTGCTCGTCGTGCTCGACGACGACGACGCTGTTGCCGGCGGCCACCAGCGCCTGGATGGCGTCGAGAAGCCGCTCGCACTCGACCGGATGGAGCCCGATCGTCGGCTCGTCCATGACGTAGAGGGCGCCCGAGAGCGGTGCGGCGAGTTGAGCCGCCAGGCGCACCCGCTGCACTTCGCCGCCCGAGAGGGTGCGGTGGCTGCGGTCGAGCTGCAGGTAGCCGAGCCCGACGTCCCGGAGCCAACGTGCCCGCTCGGAGATCTCGTGACGGGCCGCGGCGGCGATGCGTTGTTCGCGCTCCGAGAGCGGCAGGGCGTCGAGAAACGCAACGAGGTCGCCCGGAGTTCGCGCCGTGGCCGCGGCGATGTCGAGGCCACCGAGGCGCACGGCGAGTGCGAGCCGATTGAGGCGCTTGCCGGAGCAGGCGGGGCAGACACCCGTCGGTTCATCCGGGTTCGTGAGTGGGTCGCTGCCGCTGCCGGTGCACACCGGGCAGGCTCCGCGTTCGGCGTTGAACGAGAAGAGGATGGGGTCGGGCGGCTCGTAGCCGACGTCGCAGCGCGGGCAGTAGAGCGCGAGGCTGAACGTGCGGGGCGGCCCGTCGGACGGCAACGCGAGGCACGTGCCACGGCCGAGGACGAGCGCCCGCGCGACGGCCGCTTCGACCTCGCCGGACGAGGCCCGGCCGAGTTCGAGCCGGGCGATGACGACGTCGATGTCGTGCACGCGATAGCGGTCGAGCGCGTCGAGGGCACGCAAGGGCACGATTTGGCTGTCGACGCGCACCTCACGGAAGCCGTCCTTGCGCAGCCGCGCGAACAAGTCCTTCTGGAAGCCCTTGCGCCCGCGCAGCACGGGGGCGAGCAGCAGTACGGCGGCGGGCGCCAGCAGTTCGCGGAGCCGCGCGGCGACGCGCGGGGCATCCATGGCGCTCAGGAGATCGTCGCAGCGGGCGCAATGCACCAGCCCGATGCGGGCGTAGAGCAGGCGCAGGTAGTGATAGATCTCGACCGCCGTCGCCACCGTCGCCTTGGCGCCGCCCCGCGCCGTACGCTGCTCGATGGCGATGGCCGGCGGCAGTTCGGACAGCGCGTCGACATCGGGTCGGCCGAGCTGCACGACATACTGGCGGGCATAGGGCGAGACGCAATCGAGGAATCGGCGCTGCCCCTCGGCGAACAGCAGGTTGAAGGCCAGCGACGACTTGCCGGAGCCCGAGGGGCCGGTCACGACGACGAACTTCCCGCGCGGCACGGCGAGCGAGAGATTGGCCAGGTTGTTGACCCGCGCCCCAGTCACGTGGATGGCGGGCAGAGGCCGAGGCGCTGTGCCCGGCGCAGGCTGCGGCGCTGACGGCGCCGGCCCATCATCAACCGCAAGCACAGCGGACACGACTCCCGGCCCGGGGGGCGCCGCTTCGGCAACGTCCTGCGGCGCCGCCGCGGCGAGGGGCGCGAGGCCGCTTGCCGCCCGCAGGGCGCGGCCGGTGTGCGACGCGGCCACGGCCATCACCGCGTCCGGCGGGCCGCTGGCGACCACGTGTCCCCCTTCGAGGCCACCTTCGGGGCCGAGGTCGACGATGTGGTCGGCGGCCAGGATGAGGTCAGGGTGGTGCTCGATGACGACCAGCGTGTCGCCCCGTCCGACGAGCGCCCGGAAACTGCGGACGAGGGTCGCCACGTCGAGGCCGTGGAGACCTGTCGTGGGCTCGTCGCAGACGAACAGGGTATGCCCCCGGCGCTTCGACGCGAAGAAATCGGCGAGACGCAGCCGTTGCTGTTCGCCGCCCGACAGCGTGGAGAGCGGCTGGCCGAGTTGCAGGTAGCCGAGCCCGACCTCGGCGAGCACGTCGAGGCGGCGGCGCAGCTTGCGTTCGTCGGCAAAGCGCTCGCGGGCTTCGTCGACCGTGAGTTGCAGCGTCTCGTCGATGGTGAGGCCGCGGCAGCGCACCTGCCGCACGGTCTCGCCGAACCGCCGTCCGCCACAGGCCGGGCACGGCAGCGTGACGTCGGCCAGAAACTGCATCTCGACCTGCTCGACGCCCGAACCGCGGCAGACCTCGCAGCGCCCGCCGGCGACGTTGAACGAGAAGTGGCCGGGTTCGAGACCGAGCGCCTGCGCGACCGGGTCGGCAGCATAGAGCGCGCGGAGGACGTCGTAGGCCCCGATGTACGTCACGGGGTTGGCGCGCGCCGTGCGCCCCGCCGGCTGCTGGTCGAGCACGACGACTTCGTCGATGGGCTCGGCGCCGAGCAGCGCGCCGTACGGGTACGGCGCTTCGCAGGGTTCGCCGCGCAGCCGCTTCAGGGCGGGCACGAGCGTGCCCTTGACGAGGGTGGTCTTGCCGGAGCCCGATACGCCGGTGACGCAAGTCCAACGGCCGAGCGGCAGCTCGAGGTCGACATCGCAGAGGTTGTTGCCGCGTGCGCCTCGCAGGTGCAGGGGTGCGAGCTCCATCGTGGGAGCGGCGGGCGGCGCGGTGCGCACGGTCAACTCGCCGCGCAACACCTGCGCGGTGGGCGTCTGCAGCGAGGCCGCCAGTTCACCGGGCGGGCCGGCGTAGAGCAACTGCCCCCCGTTGCGACCGGCGCCGGGCCCGAGATCGACCACGCGGTGGGCGCGCCGGATGAGTTCGGCGTCGTGCTCGACGAGAACGACCGTGTTGCCGCGGGCGGCGAGTTCGGCGAGGGCGTCGCCGAGTCGGGCCGTGTCGCGCGGGTGCAGCCCGACGCTCGGTTCATCGAGTACAAACAGGGTGTTGACGAGGCCCGAGCCGACCGCCGTGGTGAGGTTGACCCGCTGCGTCTCGCCGCCGGAGAGCGTGCGCGAAGCGCGGTTGAGCGAGAGATAGCCGACGCCGATCTTGCAGAGGTAGGCGAGTCGCGCCCGCACCTCGGCCAGGGCAGGTTCGGCAGCGCGCGCGGCGTTGCCGTCCAGACTCAGGGTGGCAAAGAAACGCCCGGCGGCGGCCACGTCGAGCGCGTACACCTCGGCGATGGAGCGCCCGCCAAGGCGGAACAGCTGGGTCTCGCGGCGAAAACGCGTGGCGGCGCAGCCGTGGCACGGCACGTACGCGCGAAACCGGGCGAGGAAGATGCGGACGTGAGCCTTGTACGTGCGGCCTTCGAGCCATTTGAACCATGGCCGAACGCCCATGAAACCGGCCGCGCCCTCGAAAATCTGTCGTCGGGCCTCGTCGGGCAATTCGGACCAAGGCGTGCGCAAAGAGATGCCGGAGCGCGCGCAAAACGCTTCGAGTTCGTTGCGTTCCCAGGCTGCAGAAGGGCCAGTCCACGGCCGGATGGCGCCGTCGGCAAGCGTGCTGCGCGGGTCGGGAACGATGAGCTGCGGGTCGAGGTCGATGATGCGACCGAAGCCATTGCACAGCGGACACGCCCCAAGCGCCGAGTTGAATGAGAAGCGCTGTTCGACGGGCTCGGGGTAGCGCAGATCGCAAGCCGCGCAATGGAGACCGCTCGACACGTCGAGCACCGCTGGGGCCGTGGGGTCCGGACTCCCTGTGCCGAGCAACCACAGCCGCGCCCGGCCGTCGCCGAAGCGAAACGCCTGTTCGAGGGCCTCGCCGAGCCGCGGAGCGGCCTCGGAGCGCACGTGGAGGCGGTCGACGAGCAGCCACAACCGTCCGCTGCCGGGGGACTCGTCGACCGGCTGCACGACCCCGTCGACGACGTGGCGGTCGACCCCCTGGCGGCGGGCCTCGGCGAGCCGTTCGGGGTCCAGGTCGGCGTCGAGCGGGAACGTGACCAGCACGCGCCGTTCGGCGGCCTCCGTGAGCAACCGCTGGACGGTGGCACTCGGCGATTCGCTCTGCACCGGACGGCCGCAGCGGCCGCAGTGCAACGTGGCGGCGCGGGCGAAGAGCACCTGGACGTAGTCGGCGAGCCCGCTGAGCGTCGCCACCGTCGAACGGGACGTGCGGACGACCGACTTCTGTTCGATGGCAATGGCCGGCAGGATGCCGCGCACGTCGTCGACATCGGGGCGTGGCATGCGCTCGAGGAACTGGCGCGCGTAGGCGGAGAGCGACTGCACATAGCGCCGCTGGCCCTCGGCGAACAGGGTATCGAAGGCCAGGCTGGATTTGCCCGACCCCGAGACGCCCGTGACGACGGACAGTTGACCCTTTGCGAAGGCGACGTCGATGCCGCGCAGGTTGTGCTGGCGGGCGCCCAGAATCTCGATCGAACCCGATGGCTCCACAGAGGACTTCCGCAAGAGGGGCCGGCGCGCGGCCCTGGGCCTGCGCCCCGGGACTGCGGGACCGTGAGGCGTGAGCGCGATGACGGCCGGAAGATGCAGGCGGCCGCGGCGGCGCGGACGGCGACGCGAGGGCCTGGCTACGCCTCGGCCCGCTTGAAGAAATCAAACAGCTGGCGGTCGGCTTCGCGCAAGCGCAGGGCCAGTTCACCGAGGATGAGGTCGAGGAATTTGTACGCAAACGGGGAGCCGGCGGCGAATTCGTGCCGGTAGCGTTCACGATCGACCTCGAGCACGAGCGACTTGCGCCAAGCCGTCAGCGTGGCGGAGCGCGGGCCGCCGTCGATCCACGCGACCTGCCCGACGATGTTGTCGGCGCCGAGTCGCTGGAGCCGGCTGAGCTCGCCGCCGGGCAACTCGGCCCAGACGTCGAGCCCGCCCTGCACGATGATGTACAGATCGGCGTTCGGTTCGCCCTTCTCACACAGGATCTCGTCTTCGGCGAGCACGTGCGTCTTGCAGAGCCCACCGAGGCGGCGCAGATCGTCGGCTTCGAAGCAGCGGAACAGCGTAAGATCGCTCAGCTGCTCGTGAACGGGCCGGTCGACGGCCCCGATGGCGGCCGGCGCCATGGCGAGACCGATGTCGCGCTGCTCGGGCGTGGCGCCACAGGAGCCGGGCGCGCTCATGAAATCTTCGAGTTGTACATTGACCGCGCGCAAGCGGGCGCACAGCACCGGCCCGAGCGCGTTCAGGACCTTGTAGGCCGACGGCCGCAGCGCTTCGCGCAGCCGGTCCAGCCCAGCGGCGTCGAGACAGCAGAGCCGCGTGGTTTCGATGGTGCGGGCGGCTGCGCTGCGCGGGAAGCGGTCGACGAGCGAAAGTTCGCCAAACATTTCGCCAGGTTCAAGCGTGGCGAGCGTGTACTCCTCGCCCCGATGCAGCCGCATGCGAATCTGCACGAGCCCCGAGAGCACGACGTACATGGCGTCGGACAGGTCGTTTTCCTGGAACAATTCGACGTCGGGTTCGAGCACGATCTCCCGGCTGATGGCGATGAGCTCGTCGAGCTCGGCCGCGTTGAGGTCGCGGAACACCTTGAGCGAACGATAGATGCTGCGAACGTCAGCCTGCGCCATGGATAATCCCCCGGAAAGCAAGGGTGGAACGCGGTCGCGAACGGCCAAGGCGTGCGCATAGTAGCCCGGCCCGCGGCGCGGGGCAAGCGGCGGGGACGGCCCGACAGGGGTGGCGGCGGCGTTGACCCCGGCGAAGGGGGGCTGCTATACACGCGAGTCGTACCGCGACCGAGGTGAACGTGCCCGAGGGTCCCACACAACTGGCGCGGCGAGAACGGCGCGGCAGCGCACGGCCGGTTTGGCCCGGCTTCCTCGGGGTTCTGGCGGCGGCCGTCGCCAGCGTGGTGGCGTGCGGCGAATTCGACGACTACCGCTTCGAATACGCCCGGGCCGCCGACGTGCCGCGCGGCGCCGTCGGCGAACCCTGGCAGGGCAGCGAGGCGGTCCGCCTGACGCTCGCCCCCGTCACCATCGACCTGCCGCTCGCCGGAACGCCGAGCGTCGACTTCCTCGGCGAGCCGGCCGTGCAGCTCGACGGGCTCGTCCGGTCCAGCCAACTCACGGCCAACCCCGAGCGCTATCGCTACGACTTCACGGCCACCGACGGCTACAACCTGCTGGCGAAGCGCGGCCGCCTCGACTTGCTGCCGAGTTTCGCCGACCTTGCCCACGGCTACCTCTACCGGCACATCGACGGCGACCTGCGGGTGGGCTGGCTCGATAGCGAACAGCCCTGGGGATCGGCCGTCTCGGCCTATCGCGTGAAGTCCATGAACGGTGGCCAGGTCACGCTGCTCGACGCGACGCCCTGACAGGAGACCCTCCATGCCCCGACGACGCTCCCGCGAATGGATCCTGCCGCTCCTGGCCCTCGCGCTGGCCCCCCTCGGCTGCGCCGACGAGGACGTGGCGGCGCGGCCCGACGTCGGCGACGGCGATGCCACCGGCGGTTCCACCCCGCTCGTCGAGACGGCCTACGTGCAGGCCTGGCAGGGAGAAGCGCCTGTGCACGACGGCGAGACGGTCACCGTCGAAGGCGTGGCCACCGTCGAGTCGGGAGCCATCGTGTCGGGGCGCTACCTCAAATTCCACGTGCAGGACGACTCGGGAGGCGTGGCGGTCTTCGCCGACAGTGAGGCCACGGTCGACGTCGACGGCTACGACGGTACCGGGTTCGCCGCGGTGTTCGTCCGACTCGGCGACCAAGTGCGGGTCACGGGCGTCATCGCGGCGCACGACGGGCAGGTCGAGTTGCGGCCGCAGAGCGCCGCCGATGTCGAGATCCTGGCGCACGGGGCGCCGCTGCCCGAACCGCGGGCCTTCGCGAGCATCGCCGAACTGTACGCGGCCGGCCGAGAGGTTGTCGGGCAGCTCGTGCGCGTCGCCAACGTCCGGCTCGCCGACCCCGGCGCCTGGCCTGGCGACCCGGCCGCGAAGGCCAAGGACGTGCGCCTCGTCGACGCGAACGACGACACCCAAGCCGTCACGGCCGACATCTATCCGGCATCCGGCATACCGGGCTCCGTGGCCCCGGCGGGGCCCTTCGAACTCGTCGGGCTGTGTCGCATCGCCGGCGAAACGTTGGCGGTGTTCCCGCGTTCGGCGAGCGACATCGCGCCCACGACCCATACGCTGACCGGTTCCATCCGCATCACGCGGTTCGACGCCCTCGGCACGCCGCTCGCGGAGGTTGACGTCGCCACGCTCCCGGCCTTCCTGCGGGACGGCGAGCCGGCGGTCCTCCTCTACGACCTGCTGCCGGCGCAAGAGGTGCCGCGACCGCAAGATTTCCGCTACAAGATCGTTGCACGCGACGGCCGCCAGCCCTTCGACGCGCTGCCGAGTTTGGCCCTACGCCAGGGGGTTCTGCGCCAGACGGTCGATGCCTCGGGGCAAGCCGTGGCCCGCTCGCTCGACAGCAGATTCTACGCTTCGCTCGACCTTTCGCCCATCTACTTCCTTTCGGATGTCGACGAGTTGCGGCTGTTCCCGACCGACCCGAGCGTGCCCCAGCCAGGGGCCGGGAGCTGCGCCGAGGGCTACAACGTGACCATCGAGGGCGAGACGTACCACGTGGCGCTCGATGCGCTCACCGAGAAGCCGCTCGACATCGGAGGCGAAACCGTGGGGGCCGTCCCGCTCGGCGATATCGTGTCCGACGCCATCCTCGGACTGTTCGCGTACGACGGTTTCCTGTCGGCCGACCAGGTGCGCGTGCTCTACGACTACGAACTCGCGGCCGAAGACGGGGCCGCGGCCCTGGTCCTCACACCGGAATGGCTGGCGACCGCGGCCAGCGTGCCCGGCGACCGCTCGCTCGTCTTCACAGCCGCGGCGGTCGATCCGCCCGAGACCCCCTTGAGCGGCCTCTGCCACATCCGGGCGCTGCGGCGCTTCGTCGTGAGCAACGGGGCCGACGCGGTCGTTCTGCACGCGACCGACCTCGACGAACGGCGCGTGTCCATCGAAACCTTCGAAGGACCCACGGTTGCGCTGCCGCTTGGAGAAATCGTCGCCGCCTCGGGGCTCGTGACGGGCCTCGATGCGCTCGCGGGCCACGATCTGCGGCTCATCCCGTCCGACCTGCCCGAAGGGGTGCTCTTCCCGTGGGGGCACGGGCACGCTGAGAGCCTGTACTGGCGGGCCGACGTGCGCAAGACGGTCTCCAGCGACACGCAGGGCGACCTGCTCGACGCCGCCGGCGAGGCGTCGTTCGGCGGGGTAGCGAAACTCGGCTGGACGGCCATGAAGGCGCTGCGCGAGATCGGACTCAGCCCCGCCCCCGACCCGGAGCACACGCGCGTTGTCGGCGACCTGACCCTGACCGACCCCGATTCGTGCACCGGTTGCCACGTCAAGCACGGCGAACTCCGCATCCCCGTGCGGTGCGAGCAGTGCCACTGAGCCCGGGGGCGCAGCAGGGTGCAGCGCCGCCCCGCGGCTCGTGCCGGGCGCTTGTCGCGGCTTGCTGCGGCCTGGTGCTTGCGGTGGCTCCCTGGCGACCGCTCTTCGCGGCCCCGCCGCCGGAAGCGGCGGCAGCGCCCGCGGCGGACCTTCCCCCCTCGGGCGGTGCTCCAGCGCCCTCAGCGATGCCCCGGCTTGCCGAGACCCCGCCCGGCGCCGCCACACCCCCCGTGGCCCCGGCAGCGCCGCCCGCGGTGCCGGTCACGGACCCGCCGCGTCCTGCCCTGTCGCTCGAGGAGATCGTCGTCGAAGGCCCGGCACCCCTCGGCAGCGGTGTCGGCAGCGTCACGCGCTTCGGCCCGGCCGAACTCGCGGCGCGCGAGTCCCGCACGGCGGCCGAGGCCCTTGCGCGTGCGACCGGCGTGCGCGTCGATGCGGCCCCAACGGCCACGTGGGCCAACGGCAAACGCGAACGGTTTGCCAGCATTCGCGGGTTCGATCCAACCGACGTGCGCATCCTGCTCGACGGCGTGCCGGTCGAGGACCCCTACCAGGGCACGGTCGACCTCGACCGGCTGGCGCTCGACGCCATCGAAGCGCTCACGGTCGCACGCGGGCCCACGTCGGTGCTGTACGGCCCAAACGCGCTCGGCGGCGTCGTCAATCTGGTCACCCGCCTGCCCGACCGGGCCGAAGGCCTTGCACGCTGCGAGTTCGACGACAACCGCGCGCGACGCCTGGCCCTGCGGCTCGGCGTTCCGCTCGGCCCCGTGGCGCTGCTCGCAACGCTCTCTCACCGCGAGACGACCGGCACCCGGGTGCCCGCCGGATTCGAGCCGCAACGCAACGAAAACGGTGGGCTGCGCGAAAACAGCGACGGCCGCGACATCGCGGCCCTGCTCAAGGCCACCTGGCGGTTCGGGCGCGACCAACGGCTGCAGTTCATGACCGACGTCGAGACCCATGCGGGCGGCGTGCCCTTCTCGGTCAGCGCTCTCGAACCGCAGACCCTCTGGCGCCGCGATTGGCGCCGCATCCAGAGCGAGCTCGCCTTGAGCCTCCGGTTCAGCGACTGGCTGGCGGCGCGCGGCAAACTCTTCGTGAACCGTTTCGACAACCGCATCGTCACCTATCGCAGCGTTGACATGGACGAGGTGGCCCTCGCCGGAAGGGCAATCTCGACGCACGGCCACACGGCGCTCGGGGCCTTCGTCAGCCCGGAGGTCTCGTTTGGGCGCCACGGGCGTCTCGCTTTGGCCGCGGGCTGGCACATCGACTGGCTCGCCGTCGAACCCGACCAGGCCCCGGACACGCCGACCCTGCACTACCGCAGTGAACAGTTCCACTTGGCGCTCGAAGGCTCGGCGCGGCCTTGGCGCTGGCTGCAACTCACGGTCGGGACGGCCTACGTCGGCTTGTTCAAAGAGGCCGCGGCCGGGGCGGAGACGGGCGCCGACCTCCAGGACTACGAACTGCTCGCCGGGGCCCGCGCCACCCCCTGGCCCGGCGGCGAGGTACACGCCGGGGTGGCCCGCAAGGTGGGCTTCCCGCGGCTGCGGCAGCTCTACGGCTCGTTCGGCGACCCGAACCTGCGCCCGCAGCAGGCCTGGTCGACGGAGGTGGGTTTGGCGCACCGCCTGACGCACGGCCCGCTCTCGGCGCACTTTGCGGCCACGTGGTTCCGGGCCGACCTCGCCGATGCCATCGTGCGCCACGATACGGGCAATGAGGTCCGCTACCGCAACGTGGCCCGCGCGCTGCTGACGGGCCTCGAAGCCGAGGCCGACCTCGAGCCCCTGCCGTGGCTCGGCCTGCGCCTGGCATACACGCTGCTGTGGACCCGCGATCGCCGGCCCGAGCGGGTCGTGCCCACCCTCGATTTCCGGCCCGCGCACACACTCGACGCGGCGACCCGCCTCCGGGCGCCGTGGGGCCTCACGGCCGACCTGGGGCTGCGCTGGCTGTCGGCGCGGGCGTACGAACGGCCGGGGGTGGGCGGGGCGGAGCGGGCGCGGCTGCCGGGCTACGCGCAGCTCGACCTGCGGCTCTCGCAGCGTATCGGGCTGGCCCCGAGCTGGCTTGGCGCCGGCTCACTGCGGGCGTTCGCCGTCCTACGCAACGTGCTCGACGCACTCGCCGCCGCCACGCAGCAGTTCGACGTGTACTACGAGGAATCGCCCGAGCAGCCCGGCGCCGGCTGGTCGTTCACGTTCGGCCTGGAGTTCGAAACGTGACCGAATGGTAGAGGCGCAGCGGATGGGTGGCGGGCCGCAACACCACGTGGTCGCCGTACCCCACGCGGTAGCGGAGCCGGTGTCCGTCGAGAAAAACCGCACCGTCGTAGAGCAACGACTGGATGCGCAAGGGCTCCGACAGGATGCCGCCGCCGAGCGAGAGGGCCTGGTCGCGCTTGCGGTAGGGCTCGCGCACGCGGTACTGCAAGTCGGCGGAACGCAACGGCTGGCGCACGCCCCCGGCCGCGTGCATGGCTCCCGTGGAGCCGGCCGCGGTGCTGATCCACACGCCGGATGACGTGTGTTCTTCGGTTTCGTCGCCGAGGGTGAGCCGATAGCGCGACGAGGCTGCCGGGTTAGCGTGAGCAAACAGCACGTCGTTGAGCGCCAGGTGCGGCAGCGGCCGATCGTTGCGCAGGACCTCGATACGCGTGAGGGGCACCGGCACGACCTGCCCTGCAAGCACGTCGGCCAGCCGTTCGTCGAACGTGTCGGCCGTGGCCGCACAGAAGTAGCCGACGGACGATTGCGGGGCCGAGTTGACCGCCAAGACCGGCTGATCGCGTACGGCGTGACTCGTCGTCAGGAGCGTGCCGTCGCCGCCGACCGAGATGACGAGGTCGACGCCGCCCGCCAGCGCCCGCCGCGCCGTGTGCGCCAGGCGGTACGGCAGGCGCCGCGCCTCGAGCACGGCCAACACCTTGAGCAACGCCGCCCGGTTGGCGTCGTGCGCGGTGCGAATGCGTTCGAGAAGCGGGCTGCCGGCCGCCACGAGCCGTTGCAGGTTGGGGTCGGGGCGGTCCTGGAGGTAGCGCTCGTAGGCCGACCGCTTGGCGATGACCAGCACCCGCCGCGGAAAGGCAGGGCTGCCCGAGGAGCGAGACGCGGAGTTCACGGCCGGTCGACCTCGCGTCCGACCCCTTTCGCGGCGGGCACCGTGCCGGACGCATCGAGGACGGCCGGTCCGCGGAGCAGCTGCAGGACGGGGCTGTCGGTCGAGAGCACGAGTGTCGTCTGCGCGTTGACGCTTTCTTCGTAGAGCCGCAGCGTTTCCATGAGTTGGAAGAGCTCGGGGGCTTCGCCGTACGCCGCTGACTTGATGGCGATGGCTTTCGCCCGGCCCTCGCCTTCGATGCGCAGCGCTTCGCGCCGCGCGTCGCCCTGGAGCTTCATGATTTCTTCTTTGATTTCACCGCGAATGCGTTCGCTCTCTTCGCGCCCCTCGGCTTCGAAGCGGGCGATGACGACCTCACGCTCCTTGATCATCTCGTTGACGATCTCGCGTTGCGCGAGCTCGGTGTAGTTGAGCTGTTTGATTTGCACGTCGATGAGTTCGATGCCGAACTCGGCATCCATCTCGCCGCTGGCCTTGGCGAGAATGCTGTGCACGAGATTCTCGCGCCCGCTGTTTTCGGGCAACTCGATGGTCTTGCGCTTCTTGACCGACACGTCGCTGCTGTATTCGAGGGGCCGGTTGGTGTCGCGCACGAGTTCGTCGAGGATGTGCTGGCCCGCGACGTCGCGCACCGAACGCCCGACGATCTTGTCGAGCGCCTTGTGGGCCTCGGCCTCTTCGCGCACGTTCTGGAAGAAGCGCAGCGGGTCCTTGATGCGCCAGCGGCCGAACGTGCTGGTGAAGATGCGCTTCTTGTCGCGGGTGACCATTTCCTGCGGCACGTCGTCCCATTCGAGGATGCGCTTGTCGAGGTACTGGCGCTGCTGCACGAACGGCACGAGGAAGTAGAGCCCGGGACTCGCGATGGTGCGGACCGGCTTGCCGAACTCGGTCACGATGGCGTACTGGTCGACCCGCACGACGAAGGCGGAGCGCGACAAGACCACGACGGCCAGCACCAGCACCACCAGCCCGATGATAGCGAGCGTCTTCTTGCGCATGAGCCCCTTCCCTTCCGGCTAGCGGTTTTCGGCCGGCGCCGGAGCAACCTCGGGCGCCGCAGCCGGTGGCGGCTGTGTGGGGACGTCGCTCGGCTGCGCGGCGGGCAGTGCGGCCGGCGCCTTCGTGGCCGGCGCAATGCCGAAATCCGTGAGCGGCAGCAGTTTCACGAGCCCATCGTTGCCGCCGCCGGCCGGCGAATCGATGATGAGTTTGCGTCCCGCCGCGGACCAGACCCGCAGCATCGACTGGAGGTAGAGCCAGCGCATGCTGATGTCGGGAGCCTTGCGGTATTCGACCAGAACCTGGCTGAAGCGGTCGGCTTCGCCTTCCGCTTCCATGACGCTTTTCTCGGCCGCGCCCCGGGCTTCGGCGACGATGGCCAGCGCCCGCCCGCGCATGGGCGTGACCTGCTCTTCGACTTCGCGCTTGGCCTGCTCGATGCGCTGTTGTTTCTTGGCCCGCGCCTCGTTGACGCGGTTGAACGCTTCCTGCGCCTTCGGCGGCGGCTCGGCCTGCTTGAGGGCGATGCTCGTGACGACGAGGCCGGACTTGCAGAGGTCGAGCGAGGCCTGGATGCGCTCCTTCGAGAGTTGCGCCAGCTCCTCGCGTCGGATGGTCATGACCTCGTCGTTGGAACGGTCGCCGACGAGCAGCCGCACCTGCGCCTCGGAGATGTCGCGAACCGTTTCCTCGACATCGCGCACGTTGAACAGGTAGTCCTGCAGATTGCCGATACGGTAGAGCACCGTCCACTGCACGTTGACGAGTTCGAGGTCGCCCGTGAGCATGAGGGCTTCGGCGCGCGTGGTTTCGTCGGTCAGCGACTGCACCCCGGACTGGATGGTGCGGAAGCCGAACTCGAGCTGATAGCGCCGCTTGACGTTGGCCTTGAAGACCTGGTCGATGATGGGGACCTTGAAGTGCAGCCCCGGCTCGTGGATCTGCCCCGTGGGCTTGCCGAGACGCAGGACGATGGCGTTCTCGTCGGCCTCCACGGTGAAGTAGGCGTTGGCGAAGAACACGACGGCGACCGCCGCAATGGCGATGTAGACGAGCCACCGCAGGTTGCGCCGTAGTTTCTGCAAAACCTCCCGCGGGTCGGGGAGATTGCTGCTTCCGTAGCCTCCGACGTTCGGCATGCGCCGCTCCTTTGGCGGTTTGCGCGCTCGCGGCAAACGGTGGCGGTTGGTAGCACGAGGGCCTTGGCCCGGTCAAGTCGGACGGCCGCGCGGGGACGGCTCCCTGCCCCGCCCGCGGCGGCCCCGGAAGGGCTTAGTGCGGGTCGAAGCACGCCTGGCTGGGGGTCGCGCAGAACACGGTGCCCTGCTGTTGGCATTCGGTGCTGAACGGCTCGGCCGGCGGGTCGAGACTCGCGCAAGTGGGGGCAAGACACCGCCACAGATCCCAGAAGACCTCCTGCTCGGCGAGCGAGCCCTCGGCCACGCATTCGGCCGCGCAGATCCGCTGTTCGGGCGTGCAATCGGGCTGATCGACGCAGCCGCAGCCGGACACGCAGTTCCAGAGGTCGGTGCAGCCGGCGGTGCCGACGAAGCAATCTGCGTGGGCCGGGGCACAGGTCGAGGCGGCGCACTCCATGCAGCAGCTGCTGGGCTCGTCGCTTTCGCAGGCGCCCGTGCATTCGGCCGGGCAGCACGTCTCTACGGCCCCGACCTGGTCGTCTTCGCCGGCCGCCAGGGCCGCGCGGCACCGAGCAGCGCAAGTGTCGGAATCCGGAGAATCGCCACACAGGTCGATGCAGCCAAAGTAGCCGGCGCACGTGAGTTGCAGGTCGACGGCGAGGCACTGGCCGGCCTGGCATGCCTCGAAGATGGCGGCGCAGGAGCCGCAGCTGCCGCCGCAGCCGTCGTCGCCGCACTGCCGGTCGGTACAGTTGGGCTGGCACGTGGCACACTGGCCGGCCGCCGTACAGGTCTCGCCTTGCGGACAGAACCCGCAGAGCTGGCCGCACACCGGATCGGGACCGCAGACGCGGCCTTCGCACTGCTTGACGCACGCGGGCAATTCGGGCGCCACGTCGGCCGGTCCGGCATCCGGGGTGACATCGCCGCCCAGATCGCCGATTCCGTCTTCGGCCGGAGCGCCGGCATCGCCGCCGCCATCGTTCGAACTCTCGCAGGCCACGAGAGCGCCGCCGAGCAGCGCCAGAGACACGAGCCACGCAAGGAACGGCCGCCGCGAATTCACCATCGTGGATACCTCCTTCAAACGGGGTGCCCCCGGAAACGCCGAGATTGGGCGCGTCACAGGGGCCAGCATCCGACAGCCCGGCCGGCCTGTCAATCTTCCGCAGCGCGACCGGCACGCGGGTCCGGCGCCCGCCCCGGGTGCGTTCCGCGGCGAACGTTGCGGCCGTGTTGCGGCGCGCGCTATACTCCCGCTCCTCGACGGTTTGGAGGACGACATGGCGTCACAAGGCGGCTACGTGGGGCGGATCGCGGACGTCGACTTGACCACGGGCACCGTCGGCGAATATGCGCTCGACGATGCCGAACGCGAAGCCTTCCTCGGCGGCAAGGCCCTGGCGGGGCGCATCGTGTTCGGCGAGGTGCCGCGCGGTACCGATTCGCTCGGCCCCGACAACGTGGTGGTGGTCAACACCGGACCGCTCACGGGCACCAACGCACCGGCCACGAGTCGTTTCAACGTCTCGACGAAAAGCCCGCTGACGGGCGGCATCGCCTCGGCCAACTGCGGCGGCGACCTCGGCATCGCGCTCAAGCGGGCCGGCTTCGATGGGCTGGTGCTGCGCGGTCGGGCCCCGGTCCCGAGCGTTGTCGAGGTCGAAGACGGCACCGTGCGCATCAAGCCGGCGGGCGGCCTCTGGGGCCAGGACACCGAGGCCACGCAGGCCGCCTGGGGCAAGGGCTGGAAGGTCATGTGCATCGGCCCGGCGGGCGAAAACCGGGTGCGCTACGCGGCGCTCATCTGCGGCGAACGCGCGGCGGCCCGCGGTGGCGTCGGCGCGGTGTTCGGCAGCAAGAACCTCAAGGCGCTCGCCGCCCGTGGCACGGGCACCATTCCGCTCCACGACAAGCCGCGCTTCAAGGAGCTCGTCAAGCAGTGGGTCGACCTGCTCAAGGCCCATCCCATCACGGGCCGGCAGTTGCCCAATCTCGGCACGGCCGCACTCGTCAACAAGACGAATGCCACCCACACGCTGCCCACGCGCAACTTCCGTTACGGTCATTGGGACAAGGCCGAACAGGTGTCGGGCGAGGCGTTGGCCGAGAAGCACCTCGTCAAGAACATCGGTTGCACGTCGTGTCCCATCCGCTGCGGCCGCCTCGTGCGCTACGAGCAACGCGAAATCAAAGGCCCCGAATACGAAACCATCGGCGTCTTCGGGCCCAACATCGAAAACGCCGAGCTCGAACACATCATCCGCTGGAACCGCACGATGGACCTGCTCGGGCTCGACACCATCTCGGCCGGCGGAGTCATCGCATTTGCCATGGAAGCGGCCGACCGGGGCCTGCTCGACGTACCGCTGCGCTTCGGCTCGCCCGAAGGCATCGACGCCATGCTCGAAGACATCGCCTACCGCCGCGGGCAGGGCGACCTCCTCGCCGAGGGTACGCAGCGCATGGCCGCACGGCTCGGCGGGGCCGATTTCGCCATGCACGCGAAGGGCCTCGAATTTGCCGCCTACGAGCCCCGCGGCGCCGTCGGCCACGGGCTCGGCTACGCCACGGCCAATCGCGGGGGCTGCCACATCAACGGCGGCTATCTCGTTTTCATGGAAGCGCTGGGGCCCATGCCGGTCGACCCGCTCACCCCGGTCGGCAAGCCCGGCTGGTGCGTTGTGCAGCAGAATCTCATGGAAGCCATCAGTGCCTGTGGCAACTGCATCTTCACGTCGTACGCCGTTCTGCCGGGCGAGGCACCGGCTTTCCTGGCGCCGCACAGTCGGCTCGCGGGCCTCGTCTCGCACGTCATGCTGGGCGCGCACCTCGTCCTCGACCATCTCGCCAAACTGCCGCCGAGCGCTCTGCCCATCCACGCTCCCACGTTGCCGCACACGCGCGTCATCGCGGCGGCCACCGGCCTGCGCATGGACGTCGGGCGCTTCCTGGCCGTCGGCGAGCGCGGCTTCAACATCGAACGGCTGTTCAACCTGCGTGAAGGGCTCACGGCCGCCGACGACCGGTTGCCCACGCGCATGACGCACGAGCCGCAGGATCCGCGCCGCCCCGAGACGGTCGTGCCGCTCGACCGCATGCTGAAACCCTACTACCGCGCGCGCTGTTGGGACGACCGGGGCGTTCCGCGGCCGCGCAAACTCCGCCAGTTGGGCCTGGCCGCGTTCGGGGCGCCATGACGGTTCGGCTCAAACTGTTTGCGGGGCTCGACGAGGCCCTGGGGTTGCCGGCCGAGCTGCTGGCCGAGCTCGATTCGGTGGCCGCCGCCCTCGCCTACCTCAGTGCCCGCACCGACGAGCAGGGCCGTGCGGCGCTGCACCAGACGGTCATCCTGCTCAACGGCCGCAATGTCGCGCACCTGGCCGGCCGACGCACCCGGCTTGCCGCCGGCGACACCCTGTCGCTGTTCCCGCCGGTCGGCGGGGGCTGAGCCGAGAGGCCGTGAAAGAATCTCCGTTCTGCTGCGGCGACCCCGATACTTCGAGCCAACTTGACAGCCTCCGGGGCCCTTTCTATGCTCAGGCCGTCGTGAACGCTGGGTATCGCCGGGAGGAACACATCATGATGAGACTGCCGAGGTTTGCGCTCCGTTCCGGGTTGCTCGTGCTGCTGACGTTGGCCCCGCTTGCGGCCCACGCCGTCCCGTCGTTCGACCAGCAGCGCTTCAAGCCGTCGCCGCACGCGCTCGACCTCTTGTCGATCCGGACGTCGAACATCCCCGTCGGCTACCAACCGGCCGGGGCGCTGCTGCTGAACTACAGCCGGGCTTCGTACGGCATCGCCTATATCCAGGAAACCCCGCGAAAAGTCATCGAATCCCAGGTGGCCGTCGAATCGAACCTGACCTTCGACATCGCCATCGCCATGGCCATGTGGGACCACGTGTCCATCGGGGTCGTGCTTCCCGTGGTCGCGCAAAACTCGGGCGAATCCGGACCGCTCGTCGACACGGCCGGCATGGAATCGTTCGGCGTCGGCGACCTGCGCATCGCGCCGAAGGGCGTCATCCTCAGCAACAAGAACTACCCGGTCGGCGTGGCCGTCGAACTCGACCTGCAGCTGCCGACCGCCATGGACAACGGGCTGTTTGGCGAACGCGGCGTCGTGGCCACGCCGCGCATCATCGTCGACGCCAACATCCAGGACAAAGTCCTCATCGCCTTCAACCTCGGCTACCGCTGGCGCACGGCGGGGGTCACCCAACTGCGCACGACCACCCAGTTCGGCGCCCGCAATTTCCTCGAACTCGGCAACGATCTGGCCTTTGGGCTCGGCGCGCAGGGTTGGGTGTGGCAGAAGAACCTGGCGGTGTTTGGCGAATTCGACTTCTCGACGCGCGACGAGACGTTCTTCGGCATCGGCCGGCTGCCCGAGAACAGCCGCTACTTTGAATGGCGCCTCGGGCTGCGCTACGCGTCCAAACTCGGCCTCGGCGGGGTAGCCGCCTTCAGCATGGCGCACGACGGCGGGGCCTCGTTCCCCGACACGTGGCGGCTCATCGCCGGGCTGACCTACGGCAAGACGGGCGACGAGAAGCCCGACGACCGCGACGGCGATGGGCTGCCCGACAACGCCGATCTCTGCCCCGACCAGCCCGAAGACAAGGACGGCTACCAGGACGGCGACGGCTGTCCCGACCCCGACAACGACGCCGACGGCGTCGCCGACATCGCCGACGGCTGTCCGATGGAAGCCGAGGACCTCGACGGATTCCAGGACGGCGACGGCTGCCCCGATCCCGACAACGACGGCGACGGCATCGCCGACACGGCCGACACCTGCCCGAACCAGGCCGAAGACCTCGATCGCTTCGCCGACAGCGACGGCTGCCCCGACATCGACAACGACCAAGACGGCATTCTCGATGCGCGCGACCGCTGCCCGAACGACCCCGAGACCCAGAATGGCTGCGAAGACGACGATGGCTGCCCCGAAGCCTCGAAGGTCTGCCTCACCGCGACCAACATCGTCATCACCGACCGCGTCTACTTCGCGACCGGCAAGGCCACCATCCTGCCGCAGTCGTTCCCGCTGCTCCAAGACGTGGCCAAGGTGCTCAAGGACAACCCGCAGATCCGCAAGGTGCGCGTCGAGGGCCACACCGACAACGTCGGAAAACCCAAGAACAACCTGCGCCTCAGCAAGGCGCGCGCCAAGTCGGTGCTCCAGTTCCTGGTGAAGGCCGGCATCGCCAAGGCGCGGCTCGTCGACGAGGGGTTTGGCCAGACGCGCCCCATCGCCACCAACGACAGCGAAGAAGGCCGCGCCACGAACCGCCGCGTCGACTTCGTCATCCTCGCGCAGGACGACAAGCCGGCGCCGGCCGCCTCGCCCCGCAATCCCTGACCCGCCCGGTAGGCCGGCTCCGGCCCTGGCCGAGCCGCCCGGCCTCAGATCGTTTCGCGGCGCGCGGCGTTCAACGGAATGTCGGCCGCCGTTCGGTCGGCAGCCATCCAGAAACCCGGGCAACCGGTTGAGGTGACCCATGAAACGGTTGATGACTCGCGCGACCCTCTTCGCCCTGGCGGCGCTCGTGCTGTGGGCGTGTGGCGGATCCAAGACAGCCCAGGCGCAGTGCGCCGGGGGCGCGTGTCGACCCAGCTATGGCGGACGCTACGGGCTCGAGGTGCTCACAAACGGTACGCCCACAGCGAGCTACTGGCACGGCGGCCGCTTGTACGTCGAAGGCTGCTGGGGCTGCCGCTACACCGTACGCGTTTCGAACCACACGGCGCAGCGGGTCGAGGCGGTGGTGAGCGTCGATGGGCTCGACGTCATCGATGGCGACACGGCCAACTACCAGACCAAAAGGGGCTATCTCATCCAGCCGTACAGCTCCGTCGACATCGACGGCTGGCGCGTGAATCACAACGAGGTTTCGGCGTTCCGGTTCACGAGCCGCGGCGACTCCTACGCCGGGCGCACCGGGCGGCCGCGCAACGTGGGGGTCATCGGGGCCGCGTTCTTCCCGGAGCGCGCTGTCGTGTACACGCCGCCGCGGCCCATCATGCCGCGCGGGGCGGCGCGGGGCGACGACGGACGCTATGGGGGCGCCGGCGAACCCCAGGCGGCCGACGCGGCCGCGCCGAAAGCCGGGCCGGCCCCCAGCGCTGAATCCGGCACGGCCCTCGGCGGCGCCTACCGCCGCCCGGAAACGCGCCAGAACATGGGCACGGCGTGGGGCGAATACCGCGCCTCCGACGTCATCGAAGTCGATTTCGTGCGCGCCAACCGCTGGCAGCCGGCCGAAGTGCTGAGCGTGTATTACGACGACCGGGACGGCCTCATCCGCAAGGGCGTGCCGGTCGGCTGCTACGGCAACTGCCCGCCGCCGCCCTGGCCCGAAGCCTACCCCGCCGTACCGCGCCGCTTCGCCGAACCTCCCTACTGAGCAGGTCCGCTCACTCGGTATCCCGATCGCTCAGCATGCGTTCGATCATGGTGGGTTCGTAGCGTTCGAGCAGCGTTACCGGTTCGAAACGCCCGCCGTCGTCGTTCCAGCGCAACAGGTCCATCGCATGGTCGCGCACCGCCAGGAAGGTGAACTGGCGCGCGTGCGGACGCACGTGGTCCCACGGGCCGGGCACGAGCGCCCAGGTGCCCGAATTGGCGTAGAGCGCGCCGGGCCTCCGCGAAAGCCTCCGAAAATCGGCGACATGCGTATGTCCGAGCGCCACCAGCGGCACGTCGAGGATGGCCGCGATGCGTTCGGCACGCTCGGCCAGTGCCTCGGGCAGCGACTGCTCCTTCACGTTGAGCCGGCGGTTGAAAATGCTCGCGGCGACCGCCAGGCCAAACACCGTGGCCACCGTCAGCACGGCCATGAGCGATGTGCGTGCGAACACCCCGCCGCTAAACCATTCGGCCTGCTGGATGAGGTTGAACAGCAGGAACCAGACCGACGCGGCCAGCAGCAGGAACAGCACGAAGAAGACCACGGCGCGCACGATGGGGCGCATCATCTCGCGCACGAGGGCATACTTCGTGACCCCGATCGGGTAGCGGCGCAGGGCGTCGAGGGCGTAGATGCGCTCGCCAACGCCGGTTTCGCGGCCGAGCGCTTCGAGCCGCCGGCGGTTTTCGAGCCCGCGCCGGTGGCGCGCGCCCGGCGCCTCGGAACGCGCGTTCTTCAGCGCGCGCAGGAAAAACGGCAGGTGGAGCAGCAGTGTCTTGAACAATTCGAAGAGGTTGTACGTGCGCAGCAGTTGCAGATAGCCGTCGAGCGACAGCACGTGCGTCGAGTACGGGTCGATGACCTTGAGGCGGTTGTACACGTAGCGCACGAAGAAACTGCCGGTTGGAAAGTCGATGAGCGGCGGCAGCGGCCCGTCGCGCCCGTCGCGGGGCAGCGTCGGGTCGAGGATGTGACGGAACGAGTTGGTCGCGTCGTACTGGTGGCCGTGCTCGACGAAGATGCGGCCGGGTTCGTGGTGGAACCACTCCTTGAAGGTGAAACCGACGTCGAGCGCCGCCTGGTCGAGCCCGAGACCCGCCGCGTTGGCGATCGCGAGCCATTCCTCGCTGAGCGCGGCCCGCACCTCGGGGTAGTGCAGCTCGGGGTCGTGGTTGCCGCGGATCAGCACGATGCGGTTGCCCGCCTGGAGCAGGCGGGTGAGCGCCAGGAAGAAGCCCCGATGGCCGCGCACGATGCGCCGCATCTTCCAGGCCGCCTTGCACGGTTCGCTCGCGAGTCCGAGCCGTTCTTCGACGCGGCTGAGTTGGAGGCCGTAGCGCTCCCGCTCCGCGGCCGTGGGCACATGGGTGACGGCGAGGAAGTCGAAGATGTCGCCGTTGAGGATGAGGAGCACGCGCCGCTGGCGGCAGCTGCCCTGGACGATGAGTCGGTCGATGAGGTTCGAGAACTCCTCGTCGTAGAAGAAGTCTTCGAAGCGCGAGAAACGCCCCGTGTCGGCGCTTCGCCCCTCGCCGAGGTGCAGATCGGAGAGGATGTAGAGGTCGTCGAGTGCCTGGCCGGCAGGCGTCGGGGAGTCGGCGCGCGGCGCGCTTGAAGGGCCTGGCCCAGGTTCCACGGGTACCTCCCTCGCGGGCCGGGTCTCGAACGAACGATCGCTCAAAGATCGCGTGGTTCGGAATCGGGGTCGCTGGTCGGCCGCCGGGCGAAAAACGGCGAATAGGCTTCGTAGAACTCTTTGAAAGCGCCGGAGACGTCGGAAAACTCGAGGAGGTGATTCTTGCAGCCGTAGCGACAGCACACGACCACTTCACCCGCTTCCTGGATGCCGAGATTGGTCATGGGAGCCGCGCACTTCTCGCACTGCCGCGTGGGTCGGAAACGGCGTTTGCAGGCCGGGCAGTAGAGGTCGACGATTTCGCCGTTGGGGATTTCGAGGGTGCACTCGATGCGGTCGCTGCCGTAGAGCCCGGAAAGCCACACTTCGCCGTTGCGCCCGTCGTGGTGCAGCAGGAGGTGCACGGAGGGCTGCCCGTCGATGGGATGGTTTGGGTCCATCAAGGACGCCTGGCAGCGGTTGCACTGGATGTCGAGCGGAATCATTGCCGAACTCCTGGAGCGGCAGGCCGGACCAAAGACCGCC
>CAYRCM010000058.1:0-27759 GCA_964422715.1 uncultured Myxococcales bacterium
AACAGCGGGCTTCGCGACAAGCTCGTCGCCGAGCGCGACGTGGTCCTGACCTACGTGCGCCTGTCAACCCCCATCCCGCCGTCAATCGCCGGACCGTTGAGCGGAGCGGAGCCGGGTGCGGCGCGTGCCCGGCAGTGCGTGTCAGCGTCCTGACCCCGTTTTCGACTGAGATGGCGTAGCTGCGCCTCTCGTCAGAGTGAAGCCGCAGAATCTCGCGGATCTTTCTCACCGATATCCTCTTGCATGCCATCGCGTCCTCCTGCCCGTACCGGGCCCGAGGACGGCTACCGCCAACCCATCCAGGTCGGCAATCGCTTCCGCTCACCGAGGTGTTCGGCTTCGTCGGAATCGCGTTCGGCTTCGCGCGCAATCGCGTTCGGCTTGGAGCGGAATACGCAGAGGATCCGCTCCTCGCGGACCTTGATCGCGCGGATGCGCACCGTGAGCCCCGTGGGGCAGGTGATGATCTCGGACATCGGCAGGCACCTCCTCGGGCGTGCGGTCGCCCAGGAGGGCAAAGCGTCAGCACATGAAGATGGGGACGTGCGCGCGCATTTCTCCACCCAGGGTTTAGTTTCATGCGGCAGCCTCTTGCAAAGAACTAAACCCTGGGTTTAGGATAGCGCCTGCCATGGCGGATGAACTCGAAAGACGCGGCGGGCCTCGTTGGAGCCAGCTCTACGAGACCGCGGCGGCCCAGGAGGGGCACTTCACGACCGCTCAAGCGGCGGAGGCGGGCTACTACCCGCAGCTCCTGACGAAGTACCTCAAGAACGGGCGGATCGTCCGCGTGCGCCGAGGCGTCTACCGGCTCGTGCACTTTCCGCCCGGCGACCACGAGGACCTCGTCATCGTCTGGCTGTGGTCCGACCGCACCGGCGTCTTCAGCCACGAGACCGCGCTGGCCTTGCACCAGCTCTCGGACGCGCTGCCGGCGAAGGCGCACTTGACGCTGCCGGCCGCGTGGAAGTCGCGGCGTCTCCAGGCGCCCGCTGGCGTAGTGCTACACTTCGCCGATCTCGATGATGCCGACCGGGCATGGGCGGGGGCCGTTCAGCTCACGACGCCCGCGCGCACGGTGGTCGACTGCGCAGCCTCAGGCGTGTCCCCCGAGCTCGTGACGCAGGCCATCGACGAGGGCCTGCACCGAGGGCTGTTCACGGAGCCGATGGTCGCGCCCGCCCGTGAGTACCTGCGCTCGTTCGGGGCGAGGGAGCCGTGATGCCTCGAACCTACCCCACGCCGCTCGCCTTCAAGACGGCCGTCGAGCAGCGACTCCGCAACGAGGCCGCCGCGTCGGGGATGGACCTGCAACGTCGGCGACAGCTCTTCGTCTTCGACCGTTTCCTCGCGCGGCTTTTCCACGTGCTGAAAGACGCGGTCGTCCTCAAGGGCGGGTTGGTGATCGAGCTCCGCCTCGAGCGCGCCCGAACCACCAAGGACATCGACCTGCGACTCGTCGGCAGCCCCGACGACGTGCTCACCCGACTCCAGCAGGCGGGCCGCCTCGACCTCGGCGACTACCTGCAGTTCGAGGTCGCTCCGGATCCGCGCCATCCGGAGATCGACGCCGCGGGCATGGCCTACCAGGGCCTCCGATACCGAGCCGAGGCGCAACTCGCCGCAAAGATCTACGGCGCGCCCTTCGGCATCGACGTGGCCTTCGCCGAGCCGATGCATGGTCAGCCCGAGGAGGTCGAGGGCAGCACCTTCCTCGAGTTCGCGGGCGTCGAGCCCGGTCGCTACCGGATCTACCCGCTGGAGACGCATATCGCGGAGAAGCTCCACGCGTATACGCTGCCGCGCGAGCGTCCGAACTCGAGGGTCAAGGACCTTCCCGACCTTGCGCTGCTTGCGACCGCGAGGGAGATCGACGGAGCCGCGCTTCGGGCCGCCATCGATCGGACCTTCGAGCACCGCGCCACTCATCCCGTACCGGAGTCGGTGCCTGCGCCGTCGGCAGCGTGGGCGCCGGTCTACGCCCGGATCGCGTCGAACGACGGACTCGAGTGGCAGACGCTGGAAGAAGTCACGCGCGCGGTGCAGTCCTTCCTTGACCCGGTGCTGACGGGCGCGGGCGGGAAGTGGGAGCCGGAGACGTGGACCTGGTCTGCGGTGCAGGAGGCCAATCCGTGAAGGTGTCGCCGCTCATGGTCACGGCAAAGGACGACGAGCTACTTGCGTCTATCAACCCCCATCCCACCGCAAATCACCGTACCGTTGAGACAAACGGAGCCGGGTGCGGCACGTGCCCGGCGGTACGTGTCCGCGTCCTGACCCCGTTGTCGGCTGCAACGGCGTTCCAGGGGGGCCCGGAGTTGGAGGCGGAGGGCCTGTCGCGGCACTTGAACGAGTGCTCCTTCCCGGGTTCAGGCGCCGGCCTGTTCGCTGTCGGCGCCCGAGGGCGGCGGCGGAGATTTCGGCGATGAGGTCGTCGCGGCGTTTGGGGTCGACGCCGAGGGCGGCGGCAACGGGACGTGCCAGGTCGGGGGGGAGTTCAAGCACGCGAGGAAGAGTTCATGCACGCGGCCCTCGACCGCCGACGCAGCACGGGAGTCATGGCGGTGAAGGCCGAAACCGACCTCCTCCAGGTTTGCTCCGACGACCACGGAGGGCTGCCGTCGAAGAACCCGGAGGCGTCGGAGGGGGTGACCGGAGGGGGTGACCGCGGGTGCATCCGGGGGTTACTGGGTGCGATGGCGTGAGACACCCGGATTCTTTTGATACAAGGGGTTACGCGGCTTATCGGCGGTCTTTCCTACCTTCACACGGTGGAAGTCACAAGTTCAAATCTTGTAGCGCCCACCAACGATTCGCGAGATGGAACGCCGGGTTGACGGCTTGCAGGCCACCCGGCGTTTCGTCGTTTCTTGCGGAAGTCCCCCACTTTAGTCCCCCGGGCGGCCGCCGCCACGAAGTCGACGACGGCCGCGGCCGCCGCCGCGCATGCTCCCCCAGCCGCAACCGCATGACACGGCCGCCCCACCACCCTCGGCGCCGCGCCCGCACGACGGCCGTGCGCCCCCGGCGCTCGCCGCAGCGCGCGGCCGCGCCACACCTCGGCCTGGCCCGGCGACGGTGGGCCGGCCCCGCCCCGCGGCACACTCCATGCACGGGGTACCCGGGCAGGAGGCCGGACGTAGGGACGCCGGCCTGTTTCCCGCTGAAATCGAGGGGAGTTGGACCATGGTCGCCACGCTTCGGGACGCTCGGGAGGCTCAGGTTGCCCGCCAGGGGACGTTTGCCGCGGCCATGGGGCACGCACGCTCCAACTGGGGGCTGTTTCATCCACGGCGGCAGGGGGCGCTGGCCTGCCTGCTCACGCTCGCGCTGACCGGCCCCGCCCAGGCCGCAACGGAGGCGCCGGAGGCGGCTCCGCAGGTGCACGTGCAGGCCGGCATCGCGCTCGGCCTCGAGATGCTGCCGCGCATCGCCGCGGGCGTCGACTGGACGCCGCCGTTCGGCCTGTACCTCGGCTTCGATTTCCAGAATCTGGTGTTCCCGCCGTTCCCCTACGGCGGCGCGCAACTCGCCGCGGGCTACGGCACGTCACCCGATCGCGCCGGCTTCGGCTACCGCGCCGCGCTCGCCGCGGTGTTCGGCTGGGCCTCGAGCAATGGCGATGGCTACGAAGCGAACTACAGCCGCGGCGGGGTCGGGCTGCGGCTCGAAGGCTGGTATCGCTTCGTGCCGGCCGCCCGGCTCGCCCTGTCTTTGCGACCGGCAGTGACCTGGCCCCTCGCGCGGAGCGGCTACAACCCGAACGACGACGACCCCGACCCTTGGAGTCTGGCCACCGACATCGAGCTCGCGTATGACGGCTGGTATTCGAAGCACTGCGGGCTCAAGGTCGGGCTGACATTCAGCGTCTATCGCGGCCCCGAGGCCTGGGCGGCGTTTCCTTGGCCCGCCCCGAACGTTCTGGCGCAGTTTCGTTGGTAGTCCGGTCCCGCGCCGCGGACTGCCCGCGCGGCGGCGCGCCGTTCTCGGCCGGCGTCGCCGTCAGGCGTCCGGCGCGGCGAGCAGCCGCTCGAGGCCCTGCGTGAAGCGGGACAGGCGCGCGGCGAAGACCTGGCGCTTCTCGGCCAGCCAGTTGCCTCCGGCGCGCAGGTGCAGGAACGTGCCCTCGAAGAGCTCCGCGAACTGCCGGCCGGCATTCGCCGCGGCATCGAAGGCCAGAAACTCGTGGAGTGCCGCGGGCAGCTGCGGCGCGTCGGTCGACCAGAGCCATTGCCCGCTGTGCAGCCCGGTGAGCGCACCCGTCGCGGGCGCGTTGCGCGCGAGCCAGTGGCGGGCGGCGCCGCCCGTGTCGAGCCGTACCCCGGCGACCGTGTCGCAGTCCCAGCGGAAGTCACGGGCGCCGACGATGAGGGCGGCCCGGCTCAGAAACAGCCCGTTCCACGGGTAGCGCACGACGCCAAGCGGGGTCTCGCGGCTCTGGGGCAGCAGCCAGGCGGGCGCGCGCGCGAAGTAGGCGGCGGGTTGAAAGGGGCCGATCGGAACCAGGTCGGCATCGAGCAGCGCGAGGCTGTCCTCGGGTTGCAGGGCGAGCTCGGTGAGGCCGAACTGGATGGCATCGGCGGTGCGCAGCGAGGCGTCGCGGCTAACTCCCCAGGCCGAGCCGCCAAACAGGCTCCGGCGGTGGAAGTGGCGGTGCTGCGGAAAGCGCACGTAGCGGGCGCCCGCCTCGGCCGCGAGGGCCCGCAGGCGGCGCGCAAGCCGCGGCTCGCCGCCGTTCGAGAAGTGGGCGCGGCGCCGCGAGTCGTCGACGACGGTGACCCCCGTGCCGGCGGGCAGGAAGCGGGCGATGGCGCGCAACTGGACGCGCAGGAGCTCCGGCGCGCCCGTGACCGTGAGCAAGACGTGCAGCCGGCCGGCGGGCGCCCGGGCCCCGTCTTCCGGCGGGCGCGGGCCATCCGGTGCCGCGCCCCAAGCCCGGCCGGCGCCGTTCAACATCGCGGCGCGCCTTCGAAATGCCAACTCGCCCCGCCGACGAGCGCGGCCGGACCCGTTGGAAAGAGGGCCCGGTCCTTCGTCGCGAGCGGGGGCAGGACGGTGAACTCGAGCACGCGCCGCTCGGCGAAGACGACCTGGCCGTCGAGCCCGACCTGCATGTCGAGACCGTAGCGGCCCGGGGCCAACGGATAGCCCGGCCAGGCCGCGGTCACCGCCCCCCGCGCCTCCACCTGGTGCGGCGCGGCATCGAGGTGGTTCGCACTCTGGAGCATGAGCACGTCGTTCGTGAGGTTGCGCAGCCCGAAGCCGAGCTGGAGCTCGCCGCCCGTCGCCGCGGCCGTGTACTCGGCCCGGACCACGATGGGCGCACCCGACGGAAACGCGATGTCGCCTTCGGGCCGCAGCCCGTTGAGGCTGAGCTCGGCGAAACGCAGCGGGCCGGCCACGAGGCTTTCGGACTCGGGGGGCGCGAGTTGGGCCTGGTAGCGCGCGATGGCCTCGGCCACGGGCAGCACCGGCGAGGCCACGCCCCGCGTCAGCACCAGGCCCACATCGCAGAACTGGCGCAGCGCGGCCAGGTTGTGGCTGACGAAGAGCACCGTGCGGTTTTGCGGGTTTTCCCGCATTTTGCCGAGGCACTTGGCCTGGAATGCGGCGTCGCCGACGGCCAGAACCTCGTCGACGAGCAGGATGTCGGGGTCGAGGTGCGCCGCCACCGCGAACGCGAGCCGCAGGTGCATGCCCCAGGAATAGCGTTTCACCGGGGTGTCGAGGAAGCGTTGGACCTCGGCAAACGCCACGATGGCGTCGAGTTTGCGGCGCACCTCGGCGCGTCGCATGCCGAGCAACGCCCCGTTCAGAAAGATGTTTTCGCGGCCCGTCAATTCCGGGTGGAAACCCGTGCCCACCTCGAGCAGGCTCGCCAGCCGGCCACGCACCGCGATGCGGCCCGCGGTGGGGTGCGTGATGCGCGCCAGCAGTTTCAGCAGCGTGCTCTTGCCCGCGCCGTTGCGGCCGATGACGCCGAGCCGCTGCCCGCGTTCGAGTTGGAAGGAGACGTCGCGGAGCGCCCAGAACGTCTCGCGGCGCGCCGGGCCGCGGCCCGTTAGGCGTTGCAGCGCGGCGCGCAGGCCCGCGCTCAGACTGTCGCGCAGCGTGTCGTGCGGCCGCGCCGCGTGGTGCCGCAGCGTATAGCGCTTGGACAGCCCGGCGACCTCGATGACGGCGCTACCCATCGAGAATCCTAGATGAAGTCGGCGAAGCTGCGCTCGGTGGCGCGAAACACCCAGAGCCCGCCGAGGAATAGCAGGAGCGAAACCGCCACGCTCGAGAGCAGCGCGTAGCCCAGGCCGGGGCTTGCCACCCCGAACAGGCACCAGCGAACGCCGTCGATGGCGCCGGCCATGGGGTTGAGCCGATAGAGCCAGAGCCAGGGCTCGGGCACGAGGGTGCTCGAATACCCGACCGGGGAGACGAACTGCCCGACCTGCACGAGAAAGGGCAGCACGTAGCGCACGTCGCGGTACTTGACGCTCAGCGCGGCCACGAGCAGCCCGCTGCCGAGGCAGGCGAACAGCGCGAGCCCCACGAACAGCGGGAGGAGCCAGGCCGTCGGCGCCGGCGCCACGCCGTAGCCGACCATGAGCGCCGCCATGAGCCCCAGGTTGATGACCAGATCGACCAGGTTGACGAGCAAGTTGCTCGCCGGCAGCACGATGCGCGGGAAGTACACCTTGCTGACGAGCCCCGCGTTGTTGACGAGGCTCATGCCCGCGTCGCTGAGGCTTGTCGCGAAGAGTTGCCAGGGCAGAAGCCCCGCGAGCACCCAGAGCGCGTAGGGGAGCCCGGCGCTCGGCAGGTTGGCGATCGTGCCGAACAGAAGGGTGAAGACCGCGAGCGCGAGTGCGGGGCGAAGCAGGGCCCAGGCGACGCCGAACACGGCCTGCTTGTAGCGCACGAGGAAGTCGCGCCAGGCGAGAAAGAGGAACAGCTCGCGGTAGCGCCAGAGCTCGCGCCAGTAGCGGCGGTTTGCGTGCCCGGCTTCGATGACCACCGTTTCCTGACGGTTCTCCATGCGCCCCCGGGTGCCACCGTACGAAAAATGGCTCGGCCGCGCCGCATCGTAGCGCACATCGATCCCGGCGTCATGCGCGGGGCCGTGGGCCGGGCGAGCCGTGCGCCGCGGTGGCCCGCGCCCCGGGCTCCCGGCGCCGCGTCTCGGGCTGCATGGCACGGAATCCAAAGCGGAAAATTCCCGGTCTGGCGCGTGCGCAGGCATTGACATCCCCCGGGCGGGCCGCCATACTCGCGGTTCTGCCACGGGCACGCGACGATTTGGCCGGAGCAGGGCTCGTGAATCCGACCGTCAGCGTCATCATGCCGGTCTACAACGCCGCCGACTTCCTCGCCGAGGCCGTCGCGAGCATCCTGCAGCAGTCGTTTGGCGACTTCGAACTCATCCTCGGCGACGACGCCTCGCAGGACGGCAGCCGTGCGCTCGCGGCCGGCTTTCGCGACCCGCGCATCGTGCGCTTCAGCAACGCGCGCAACCTGGGGGTGGCCCGCACGCTCAACAACGCCCTCGTCCGGGCGCGCGGCCGGTTCATCGCGCGCATGGATGCCGACGACGTCGCCCACCCCGAGCGCCTGGCGCGGCAGGTGGCGTTCCTGTCGGCGCAGCCGGCGCTCGGGCTCGTCGGCTGCGATGTCATCCTCACCGACGCGGCGGGCCGTGAGACCGGCCGCGAAATCCATCCCCACGCGGCCGCGCCCATCGCGCGCGCCATCTTGCGCCGCAACCCGTTCGCCCACAGCACGATCCTGATGCGCGCCGACCTGCTGCGCCGCTGGGGCGGCTACGACCCGCGGTTTGGGCACACCGAAGACTACGACCTCTGGCTGCGCTTGCACGCGCGCGGCGTCGGCATGGCCAATCTCGCCGAGTTCCTGCTGCGCCGGCGCGTCCACCCGGCGGCCATCACCCAGGCCAGGCAGCGCCAGGTCGCCCGCGACCGCTTCCTGACCCTCGCGCACGCGGTCTGCTGCTACTACCGCAACCCGCTGCTCGCGGGGCACCTGCTGCGGCCCGCGGCCGCCTACCTCTACCGGTGTTGGCCATGACGCCCGCCGCGGCCCGGGTTTCGGTCATCATTCCCACGTACAACCGCAAGCACTGGCTCGGCGAATGCCTCGGCGCGATCGCCGCGCAGACGCTGCGGCCCTGCGAGATCCTGGTCGTCGACGACGGCTCCGTCGACGGCACGGTCGCGGCGCTGGCGCCCGCGTTTCCCCAGGTGCGCTTTCTGCGTCTGCCCCGGCGCGGCGGTCCGGCGGCCGCGCGCAACGCCGGCCTCGACGCGGCCACCGGCGATTTTCTGGCGTTTTGCGATTCCGACGACCTCTGGCTGCCGAACAAGCTGGCGCGCCAGATCGCCGTCGCCCGCGAGACGGGCGCCGGGCTCGTCTGCTCGGACGGTGAGCGGCTCGGCGAGCCCGGGCAGGGCTATCTCGCGCACTACCGCTGGCGCTTCCAGGCGTTGCGCCACCAGCTGATCTGGGACAACTTCATCATCACGTCGTCGGTCGTCGTCCGCCGCGCGGCCCTCGCGGGGCTGCGCTTCCCGGAGGACCCGCGCCACAGCGGGTACGAAGACTACGCGCTCTGGCTGCGGCTCGCCGGCCGGACGCGGATCGCACTTCTCCCCGAACGGCTCCTGCGCTACCGGGTGCACGCGGCAAGCCTCAGCGCCGCCGCGCGCGGGGCCGATGCGCGAAACCAGCGCTGGGCGCTCGTCGCGTCCGGCGCCCTCGCGCGGGAGCCGCTGCTCGTGGCCCTGAGACTCGCGCGCACCACCTGGGCGACACTGCGGGCGCCGAAAGGGTAGCCGACCTTGGAAACGACGCCTCACCCCGTCCCGGCCCGCGGCCCCACGAAGGTGCTGTACGTGGCCATGCGCTACGACTACGGCCGCCCCGAACAGGGCACCAGTTTCGAATTCAATAATTTCTACCGAACGTTACAGCGCATGGTGCCGCAGCTTGTCGAATTCGATTTCCTGTCCGTGCTGCAGCGCCAGGGGCAGGCCGCCATGAATCGGCTGCTCCTCGATACCGCCTTGCGCGAGCGGCCCGACCTCATCTTCTGCTGCCTCTTCCAGGACGAGATCGCGCGCGCCACCCTCGAAGCGCTCTCGGCAAGCCACGTCACCTTCAATTGGTTTTGCGACGACCACTGGCGCTTCGACGCCTTCTCGCGGCGCTACGCGCCGGCCTTCCACGCCGTGTCGACCACCGACGAGCGCGCGCTCGATAAGTACGCCCGCCTCGGTCACCGGCGCGTGCGCCTGCTCCAGTGGGCCTGCAATCATTACGACTACGTGCGGCTCGCCGATGCCGTGCCGTCGTTCGAGGTGTCGTTTGTCGGGCAACCGCACGGTTCGCGCCGGCGGGTGGTCGACGCCCTGCGCCGGTCGGGGCTGCCGCTCGAAACGTTCGGCAAAGGCTGGGAAAACGGCCGCGTCACGCAGAACCAAATGATCCGCATCTTCAACGCCTCGCGCATCAACCTGAACCTCGCCAACAGTTCCCTCAATATCCACACGTGGCTGCGCCGGCGCGAACAGATCAAGGGCCGCAACTTCGAGATTCCGGGCTGCGGCGGGTTCGTCCTCACGAACGAGGTCGAAGGTCTCGCACGCTACTACCGACCCGGTGAAGAGGTGGTCTGTTTCCGCGACGAGAAAGACCTGGGGCGGCTCATCCGGCACTACCTGAGCCACGAGGCCGAACGCCAGGCCATCGCCGAGCGCGGCTACCGGCGCACGCTCAGCGAGCACACCTACGAACGGCGCTTTTCGGAACTGTTTCGCTGGTTGGGTTACAGCGCATGAGAATCCTGCACACGGTCCAGCGCTACTTCCCGCAGACCGGCGGCAGCGAAGAAGTCGTGCGCCAGCTCTCCGAGCACCTCGTGCGCTGCGGGCACGAGGTCACCGTGGCGACCGGCGCCTGCCCGCAGCGCCGCGCGCACACGATCGCGGGGGTGCGCATCGCCGAGTTCGAACTGCGGGGCAATGCGGTCGACGGCATTCGGGGCGACGCCGACCGGTTCCAGCGCTTCGTGCGCGCGGGCGATTTCGACATCGTCATGAACTACGCGGCGCAGATCTGGTCGACCGACCTGTGCTTCCCGCTCATCGGCGCCCTGCGCGCCAAGACCGTGCTCGTGCCCTGCGGCTACTCGGCCCTCGACAACCCGCGTTTTGGCACCTATTTCGAGCGGTTGCCCGACATCCTGAGGCGCTACGACGCCGTGGTGCACCTCTCGCCGAATTACCGCGACGCGCACTTTGCGGCCGCCCATGGGCTCACGAACGGGCGCGTCATCCCGAACGGCGCCGACCCGGCCGAATTTGCGCCGAGCCTGCGCGGGCGCTTCCGGCGCGCCCACGGCATCGGCGAGCGCCCGCTGCTGCTCCACGTGTCGAATCACAGCCTGCTCAAGAACCACGCCTTCTTCTGGGCGGCCGCGGCGCGGCTTGGCGGGCTCGGCGTGCAGCCGGTGCTCGTGGCCTCGGCCTATTCCGGCTTCCCGAAGAAGTGGCTCAGCGAATGCTACCCGGCCTGCCGGCTGCACGGGCTCGCCGGGCACGGCCTCGTGCTCGAAGATTTGCCGCGGCCGCAGGTCGCCGAGGCCTTTGTCGACGCCGACGCCTTCGTGTTCGGCTCGCGGCTCGAATGCTCGCCGCTCGTGCTCTTCGAGGCGTTCGCGAGCCGCACGCTCTTCGTCAGCACGGCGTGCGGCAACGTGGCCGACCATGCCGACGTGGCCGTCATCGTGCGCGACGCGCGCGAAGCCGCCGCCGTCGTGCGCGATTTTCTCCGCGACCGGGGCGCCTACGCCGAGCGCCTCGAACGGGGGTACGAACGCGTGCGCCGCGGGTTGAACTGGCACCACATCGCGCGCCAGTATCTCGATCTGTATACCGAACTGCTCGCCAACTGAGGCCACCGCATGCGAAGTCAGGCCATCGCGCTACTGCAACAGGTGCTCGCGACCCGCTACCACAAGCGCATCGTCGAGATCCAGGACCCGTTCGTCGACATGAAACTGCTGCTCGCGGGGCGGCGCGTGTCGACCGTGGTCGACGGCGGCGCATACCACGGGGAGGTTGCCGACCGACTGCTCGACCTCTGCCCGGCCGCGCAGGCCATCGCGTTCGAGCCCGCCCGGGCGGCCTTCGCGTACCTCCAGACGAAGTACGCCGGCTCAATGCGCGTCATCCCGGTGCACGCGGCGCTGTCGGCCCAAACCGGCCCCGCCACGCTCTACACGAACGTGCAGGACACGACCAACGCCCTCTCCCCCGTGGGCCCCGGCGGCCGGCTGTACCAGTCGTGGCAGACCGAAAACGTGGGCCGTGAGCCCACAACGACCGTCACCCTCGACCGGTGGCTGCAGGACCACCCCGGACGCACGGTCGAACTGCTGAAACTCGACGTGCAGGGGCATGAACTCCACGCCCTGCAGGGCGCGGCGCAGACGCTGCGCGCGACGGTGCGGCTCGTGTACGTCGAGGTCGAATTCGTGCGCATCTACGAGGACAACTGCCTCTATCACGAACTGGCCGCCTACCTCGCCGCGTGCGGTTTCGAACTGTTCCAACTGTACCACTTGAGTTGCGGGCCCGACCGCCGGCTCGTGACCGGCGACGCCATCTTCATTCACCCGGAGCGCGTGTCGCTCTGACGGGGCGGCCAAAACGGCGGGCGTTCGAGGCGCCACAGGCCGTAGAGTGCCGCCGCAGCCACGCACCCGCCCACGACGTACGCCTCGACCGGTGAGGCCTGCATGACCAGGATCGCGACGAGACCCAGCACGAAACACACCCCGTACAGCACCAGCACGGCCTCTCGGCGCGTGAGGCCGGCGTACGTGAGCCGATGCGAGGTGTGGTCGAGCCCGGGGGTGGTGAGCGGGTTGAGCCGCCGGCGCAGGCGCGACACGGTTACGAGGGTGGTGTCGAAAATGGGCAGCCCCAAGACGAGCAGCGGGATCATCCAGGTCACGGTCGGCGCGTTGCCCGGGAACCGCAGTTTGATGCCCACGGCCGCGAGCGTGAACCCAAGGAAAAGACTGCCCGAATCGCCCATGAAGATGGTGGCGGGACGCCAGTTGTAGACCAGGAAGCCGATGCAGGCCGCCGTCACCGCCACGGACAGCGCCCCGACCAGGTACTGGCCGCTGAACGCGCACAGCAGGGCGAAGTGCAGGGCCGCAATCGCCGCGCAGCCGGCCGCCAGGCCGTCCATGTTGTCTAGCAAATTCAAGGCGTTCGTGATGCCGAGCAGCCACAACAAGGTCACGGCGTAGTTCAACACAGGGCTCGACCACAACTCGACGTGCACGCCGCTTACGACGAGCAGGGCCGCGGCGCCGAGCTGTCCGCCGAGTTTGACGAGCACGCCGAGTCGGTAGCGGTCGTCCCAGAAACCCAGGAACGAGACGATGGCCGCACCCACGAGGGTGCTGCCGAGCTGCTGGAAGTTGTAGCTCTCGCCGAGCGCCAGCGTGCCGATCAGGGTACTGAGGAAGATGGCCAGGCCGCCGAGTCGCGGGGTAGGCAGCGCGTGCGTCTTGCGCCCCGCATCGGGTTGGTCGAGCGCAATGCGCCGCCCCAGGCGGCGGACGAGCGGGGTGCCGGTGAGTGCCAGCAGCAGCACCCCGGCGAACACGAAGAGGTAGGTTCTCACGGCGACGCCCCGGGCGGGCCCGGCGGGGGGCCACTCGGCTGAGGCGCCCTTTGCTGTACGGCGGCAATGAGGTCTGCGATGGGCCCGCGGCGATCGGCGGGCGCCTGGCGCAGCGCCTCTTCGGCGGTCTGCACCGCCTGCGCCGCCCGGCCGAGACTGGCATAGGCGATGGCCAGTACCCGCAGGTCGTCCCAGGCGTCGGGGACGGCCGCACACAGCGTGCGGGCCGGTTCGAGCACGCTCACCACTTCGTCCCAGAGGCCCTGCTTGGCGAGCGTGTTGCCGAGTTGGCGCCGCGCCAGACAATGGTTTGCGTCGAGGCCGAGCACCCGCCGGTAGGCCTGTCCGGCGCCCGCCAACTCGTTCTGCGAGGCGAGGACATCCCCCAGCAGGAGCCAACTCTGGACGAAGGCCGGGTCGAGCTCGAGCGAGCGCGTGATGGCCGCCTCGAAGCCCACGAGGTCGTGCCGATCGACGGCCTGGAGCACCGCCAACTCATTCCACAAGATGGCCTGCCGCGGGCTCAGCGTCAGCAGGCTGCGGTAGTAGGCGACGGCCTTGTCCAGCCGCTCCGCGCGGGCGCGTGCGTCGGCCGTGCCCACCCCCCAGTTGCGGTAGAAACGCCCCAGGTTGGCGGTGTGATCCGGGTTGAGCGGGCGTACCCGGCGCGCCTCTTCGAACAGCCCCGCGGTGCGGGCGAGTTCGGCCTCGCGGGTGCTGTCGTCGGCGAGCGTCTGCGCCCAATCGCCGTGCGTTTTGGCGCGGAACATGAAGTAGCGATCTTGGTACGGCGCCCACGCAATGACCCGCTCGGCCAGGGCCAGGGCCAACGGCTTGTGCTCGGGCGCGCTCGTTTCCGCGGCGAGCGTGGCCTGCTTGAAGAGCATGTCGGCGCGGCTCGGGTCGTAGCTTGCCCAACGCACGAACAGCGCGGCGAGCGCCACGGTCACGGCGAGCAGCACCGCGCGCGCGAGGCTCCCCCAGGCACGCGGCAGGGGGTTCTCCGCGAGCAACGCGCCGCCAAGCAGGGCCAGCCAGACGAAGAGGAGGCCGTAGTAGTGGCCGAGGATGCCGACGGTGGCGAGCGCCACGGCCACGGCGTCCCCGATGCTGGCCGCCGGACCCTGCGGCAAGTTCGCGTGGTGACTCGCGAGCAGCCAACTGAAGGCGAGCCAGCCGACCCCGGTGATTCCGAGGTACGAGAAAGCCGCACTCAGCCAGCGGCGGGCCCGTGCCCCGGCGAAGAGCCCGGCCTCGGCGAGTTCGCCGAGCCCCACGAGCCCCGCGACGAACCAGGTGGCGACGAACAGCAGCGCCACGCCGTAGGAGGTCTGACCGGAGGCCGGCAGCACGGTCAGGGCGCCCCACAGGATGGCACCCGGCTCGCTCAGCCCCGCGGGATTGCCGGTGAAATCGAAGGCCAGGGTCGCAAGCAGGAACGTCGCGGCGAGACTGAGGGCGAGCAGCGCGGGCTCGAAGCGTGGCGGCCCGTCGGGCGTGGGGGGCGCCGGCGCCCGGTCGGCGCCCGGGACCCACGCGCGGCCGAGCACGACCAGCAGCCCGAGCGCGACCCAGAACGTGGCCCGGGTGGCGGCGATGGCGATGCCCAGGTTCGTCTCGACCAGGTGGCCGACGGCGAGCGCCAGGATGGCCATCAGCAAGCCGGCATGGGGGTGCGTCGGCTCGTCGGGGCCTGGGGCGGCGCGGGCGCCGCGAAAAGCCGCGCGCAGCCCGACCCCGCAGAGGTAGGTGAGCGTGCCGAGCACGAAGCCGAGCGGCACCGCGATGCCGAGCACGTAGGGGCCGGCGAGCCACCCGCCGACGCCCCAGGCGGCGAGCGCGCAACCGAGCCACAGCCCGCCAAGCGCCATGAACGCGCGCCGGGAATGCAGGAATCCGAGCCAGCGCAGGCCCCAGGAGAGCACGCTCCCGAAGACGAGCAGATAGGCGAGAAGCCCGAGCACGCCCGTGCCGGCGAGCGCGTCGAGCGTCTCGTTGTGCGCGCGATCGGGAATGTTGGTGCGCAGTTCGTATCGGCCGAGCTCGGGGGGGTAGCAGGCCGTGTACGGGATGGAGAGCGCATCGGGGCCGAAGCCCACGAGCCAGCGAATGGGACGCAGCGCATCGTGGCCGCCGTCGGGTGAGGGCAGGGGGGGCGGCGCCGAGAAGGACTCCATGGCCGTCTGCCAAAGCAGCACGCGCACGCGCCCGCTACCGCTTTCGAGCGCCCCGAGTTCGGTGAGGCGGCCGAGGGCGGGCAGCTGCGTGACGGCGGCGTCGCGCAGCGGACCCGGGACGTTGAGCGCCGCGAGGAGCAGGGTGCCCGTGAGGCCGGTCGCGACCCAGCCGGCCCAGAGCCAACGCCAGCCGATGCGTTTGAGCAGGCAGGTGAGCCACGCGCCGGCAAAGACGACGACGCTCCCGGCCGCAGCCAGCACCCCGCCGAGCGGACCCGGAACGAGGCCGACGCACAGGGCGGCAAGGAGCCCGCAGAGCACCACCACCCCCACGCCAAACCCGAGCCCCTTCGCCAGGTCGCTGAGCGGCCGCGGGCCCGGAGCGGCGTCATCCGCCTGCAGCGCACGGTGCTGCAGGCGAAGCAAGCCGAGCAGCGGCAGGAGGAACGCGGCGACGAGCAACCCCAGGGTCGGCCCGCGACTCTCGGCGTGCGCGCACGCCACGAGCTGCCCGAGCAGCACGAGCGCGTAGCCGCCCGTGCGCAGGCCGTTGCCGAGCCGGCTGCCGAGCCCGCTTGCCAGGTCGCGTCCGGCCTCGAACAGCCGGGCGCCCGTGAGCGGGATGAGCAGGGTCAGGTAGGCTGCCGCAAACAGGGGGTTGCCCATCGTGGAGCCGGGTCGCGACTGAACGTTGGCGGTCCAGGTCAGCGGATCGAGCCCCATGTCCTGCAGGATGGCATAGAGCGCCACAGGCACGCTGCTGCCAATGAGCACGGTGAGCAGGCGGGCGAGTTGCACACGGGTGCGCAGCCCGGACACGATGGCGAAGAAAAGCACCAGGTTGCTGAGCAGCGTCGCGAAGCCCTCGGCCCGCTCGAAGGAGCCGAGGAAACTGGCGGCAGGGGCCAGCGAACAGACGGAGGCGACGAGCCACGTGACCATGGTGGCGAGCGCCGGCAGGACGAGCGGCGTGCGCCACGAGAACGGGAAGGGCCCCTCTGCAAAGAGGCGGCCCGCGGCGTAGCGCACGAGCCACAGGGCGGCCATGACCGTGGCCACGGCCCGCAGCGCCCCGGTCTTGTCCGGCTCGAAAACCCGGCTCGAATAGGCATTGAAGTAGAGCGGGGTCAGGGCGACCCCGATGAGCCAGCCGGCTTCGAGGGCATGCTCGCAGAACCGGCTAAGCCGTGACGTGCCCATGGTCCTGCTCCCCGAACCATTGAATCGTGCGGCGCAGCCCCTCGTCGAGCGGCACTTCGGCCACGAACCCCAGGCGCTGCTCGGTGCGGCGAGTGTCGGGCAGGCGGCAGGTGGCCTCTTCGAACTGGGCCCCGAAAGCCTGCTCGAACGGGACGTGCACGATGGCGGAGCGGGTCCCCGTGAGTTTCTGGATGCGTTGGGCCAACTCCAGAACGGAGGTTTCGTGCGCCAGGCCAATGTTGAAGACCTGGCCGAACGCCGCGTCGTTGCCGAGCGCCGCCAGGGTGCCGCGGACGGTGTCGGCCACGTAGGTGAACGCCCGCGTCTGCCGGCCGTCGCCGTAGACGGTCATGGGCTGCTGTTGCAGGGCCTGGCTGATGAGCCGGGCCACCACGCTGCCGTGGCCGCGCGGATCGAGCCGCGGGCCGTAGGCGTTGAAGTAGCGCACGGCCACTGCCGGCAGCCCGCGTTGCCGGTGGTAGGCAAACACGAGTTGCTCGTCGAGCAGTTTGGCGAGCGCATAGGACCAGCGCGGCACGTGCGAGGGCCCGAGCACCGTGACCTCGGTTTCCCGCAGCGGCACGGCGGCCGACTTGCCGTAGGCTTCGGAACTGGAGGCGACCAGCACCCGGCGGCCGTGCCGCGCGGCGGCTGCGAGCACGTTTTCGGTGCCGCGCACGTTGACCTGCATGCCGTGCAGCGGATCGTCCAGCACGTACTTCACGCCGACCACGGCCGCCAGGTGAAACACGGCGTCGACCTCGGCGACCAGGCGGTCGACGAGCGGTTCAGCCAAGACCGAACCCGAGACGAAGCGAAACTGCGCGAGCCCCACGCACTGCCGGAGGTTGTCGAGGGTGCCGACGGAGAGGTCGTCGAGCGCCGTCACGGCATGACCGGACGCGAGCAGGGCGTCGACCAGGTGAGAGCCGATGAAGCCCGCCCCGCCGGTGACCAAGAAACGCAAGTCTTTCATGGCGTTCACTTCGTTCCGTCGCGGCTGCCGAAGACGGAAAGTTTGCTCATACTTCAGGAACCCCCGAAAGGCAAGGCCCAGCGCCGGTGCCCCGCTGGCGGCGGCGCCGGCCAGGGGCCCCGAGTCGGTCCGGCCCGCGGACAGGGAGCGCCCGGCCGGCGCACGTGCACGATGAAGTCGCCGCGCTGCTGGCGGCTGTAGCAACGCCGCAGCGCGGCCACGAGTTCGGGCGCGGCGAGGACGGCCTCGGTCCGGGCGGCCTCCTTCGTGGTCCACACGAGGGCGTCGACACGTCGCGTCTGGAGGACCTGCAGCAGGGCCGGACGGGCGTCGGGGGCGAGGTAGCGGTAGATTTCGACGCCTGCCCGGCCGGACTCGTAGAGCACGTCCTTCGTGGCCACGAGGTACGGTTTGGCGGCTGCGGCGCGCGCCGTGCGGACCGCCCAGAAGTAGTCTGCATAGTCATAGGTATAGCGGTAGCGCGTGCTGTAGGGGGCCGTGACCTGCACCACAGTGAGCACCGCCAGGCTCGCGAGCGTCGCCGCGCCGAGCAGCTGGAGGCTGACCCGCTGGAGCGGCTCGTGCCGACGCCAGGCCACGAGCGCGCCACCGCAGAGCAGGACCCCGAGCGGCAGGGCGACGTTGCCGACGACGGCGAGGCCCGTAAGCGCGCGGCGCGCCACGTCGTAGAGGTCACCTGCGAAGGTGGCGCGATAGACCGGCCAGAGCGGATCGGGCAACACGAGCCCGTTGAAGAGCCCGACGAACAGCCCCCCGGCCCCGAGCCAGAGTGTCCCGCGCGTGAGCCGCGCGGGCAGCACGGGGCTGAGCCGAGCCGAGACGAGGAGCGCAATGAGCGGCACGGCCGGAGCCTGGTAGCGCGGGTAGCCCCAGGCCGGCGGGTAGAGCAGGGGGTAAAGCAACGCCACGAGCCCGACGAAGAGCGCCAGCACGTCGGCGCGCTCCGCCTGACGGTGCCAGAGGCGGCGGGCGCTGCCCGCCAGGGCCACGAGGAGCAGCGCGAGCAGCGGCAGCGAGAGCCACAGGGCGAAGACGCCAAGCCCCTGCGGGAAGCGCGCGAGGAGTGCCGGCGGATCGAAGAACAGGCCCGTGCGCGAGAGGGTCGGGGCGAAATACGCGAATTCGTAGCCGCTGAGTTGGCTGTAGGCCAGGAACGTGGCTGCGAAGAGCAGGGCGCCGCCGAGGCCCGCGAGCGCGACCTCCCCGGCCCGCCGCCACTCGCCGCGCACGAGGTGAAACCCCACGAAGGCGCTCAACAAGAGCGGCGGCGTCGGCCACTTGACCCAGAGCGCCAGCGCGGTGCACACGCCCAGCCCGAGCCAGCGCTGCCGGGCCGGCCGCGCCTGCAGCGCCGCCCAGGCCACGGCCAGACCGAGCAGCGTCGGCGTCAGCAGCGTGTTGTCGATGTCGAGCAGCATGGCGTTTTGCACGGTGAGCGGACTGAGCGCGGTCAGCACGATGCCGCCGACCACGATACGGCGACGCTGCGGGTGGTCGGGCCAGAAGTGGTGCGCGAAGAGCGGGATGAGCCACACGGTCAGCAATGCGCTCAGCACCCCCACAAGCCGCGCGGCGCCGACCGTCTGGCCGAAGAGGGCCTGGCTGAGTTGCGCGAGGTGCACGTAGGCCTGGGGGTGTGGGATGAGCGCGCGGTCGGACGTCCAGTTCGTGATGGCGCGGTAGAAGTCCCATTCGTCGGCCAGGATGGGCTGGTCCCACATGGCGAGGCAGGCCCCGGCGATCCAGACCGTGGCCGCAGCCAGGCAGAGCCATACGGCGCGGCCGAGGCGGCGTTCGTCACAAGGGGGCGGGTGCGTCATGGGCGGCTTCAGCGAAGGCCGGCGTCCGGCCGAGCGCGCGCTGCAAGCGGTAGCGCAAGACGAGGCGCAGCATGTCCGCGCCCACCCGACACGCACCGCGGAAACTGCCCGTAATCTTGGAGGTGCCGAGCCGCGGGCCGTAGTGCACGGGCACCTCGACCGTGCGCGCCTTGGCCAGCAGGCACAGGATGACCATTTCCGGCAGGAAGTGGGAGCCGCCGACGGTCAGGTGGTCGAGGATGCGCCGGGCCAGCTCGGCGTGTACGAGCCGCAGGGTGCAGCCGCAATCGGACAGCGCCGGCGCGCCGAAGAGCCGCTGCAGCACCTGGGCGACGGCGCGGTTGCCCAGCCGCAGCCAGAGGCCCATGTTGGCGTCCGGATGAATGAAATCGCGCTGGGTGCGGGTGCCGAGCACGAGGTCGAAGTCGTCGGCGTAGGCGAGCAGGTTGAAGACGTCCCGGCCGCGGAACGTACCGTCGGGCTCCGCCAGGATGATGAGTTCGCCCGTGGCTTCGCCAAGCCCGCGGCGCAGCGCGTGCCCGTAGCCCTGCCGCGGCTCGGCGACGAGGCGGGCCGACGTCGTGCGGATGCGCTCGACGCTGCGGTCGGTCGAGTTGTTGTCGACCGCCACGATCTCGTCCACGCAGCCCGCGGCCTGGAAATCGTGGATGGCCTGGACGATGCCCGCCTCCTCGTTGAAGACCGGAAAGACGACGCTCACGCGCTGGCCGCGCCACATGCTAGACCTCGACGGTGCCTTCATCGAGCCAGCTCGGCGGCAGACCGCGCGGGATCTCGATGTGTGCGAAGGGGCGACTTCTGCGCGGGCCGACCCTGCGCGCCCAGCGCGCCATACGGGCCAGGCCGTCGGCCAGCGCCACCCCGGGCCCCGGGGCGAAGACGGCCCGGTACTTGTCGTGGGCACAGTAGGCGTGCTGCACTTCGTGGCGCGGCGGCAGGTGCACGGTGCGCGGCGCGACCCCCATCGCGGCGGCCACCGCTTCGGCGAGCGCCTGGATCGTGCAGGGCGCGTCGCCCCCCAGGTTGAAGATCTGGTTGCGCGCGGCCGGCAAGGTCACGGAGCGCGCAATGATGGGGGCCACATCCGAGATGTACGAGAACGCCCGGGACTGGCTGCCATCGCCGAACAGGGTCATCGGCTTGCCCTGCATGATCTGGTTCATGAAGATGCCGACGACGTTGCGATAGCGATCGCCGATGTTCTGCCGTTCGCCATACACGTTGTGCGGGCGGAAAATCACGTAGTCGAGCCCGAACAGCCGCTGCGTGACCGCGAGTTCGCGTTCGACGGCGTGCTTGGCGATGCCGTACGAATCCTGGGGCTGCGGCGCGGTTTCTTCCCGGAAGGGCAGTTGGTTCGTGCCGTAGACGGCCATGGAGGACGTGAACACGAAGCATTGGACGCGGCAGTTGACGGCCGCGTTGAGAACGTTGACCGAGCCGATGAGGTTGTTCTCGTAGTTGAAGCGCTTGATGAACGGGCTCAGCCCCTCGGCCGCGTAGGCCGCCAGGTGGAAGACGAAGTCGAAGGCGTGTTCGCGAAAGAGCGCCTCGACGAGCCCGTGGTCCAGGATGGAGCCCACGACGAGCGAGGCACCGGGCGGAACGTTGTCGGCGTTGCCGCCGCTCAGGTTGTCGAGCACCACGACGCGGTGGCCCGCCGAGAGCAGTTCGGCCGCAACGTGCGAGCCGATGAAGCCGGCCCCGCCGGTGACGAGCGAGCAGGTTGTCATCTGGCAGCCCCTCCGTTCGGTTGGCCCCCCTCGGGTCGGACCAGCAGCCAAAATACCACGCCCCAGACCGTTGCGAGCGCCAGCGTGCCGCTGAGCAGCGCCGCGGGCCAGGGTTCGAGCGCGTGCCAGCCGAGCGCGACGACGTTCAGCCCAGCATAGGCGCCGCCGAGCGCGACCCGCGGACCCCGGCGCGCGGCGTGGCCGGCCGCGGCCTGCCAGGCCACGACGAAGGCCGGCAGCAGCAGCACCTGGTGATGGATCCACGAGAGCGGCACCGCGAGCGCCGTGGCGGCGAGCACGAGCGCCGCCCCGAGCCGCAATTCGGCCGCCGTGCGGCGGCGCGGCCACGTCGCGAGGGCGGTTGCGGCGCCGAACGCGAGCGCCGTCGCGAGCGCCACCCCGTGCGCCGCGGTGCCGGCGCCGAGCACGCGTCCGGCCGCCCCCCAGAGCGACTGGTTTGGCGGGTAGGTGACGAGCTCGCCCGCCCCGCCGAGCGCCGCGGCCGCGGAAAGGTAGTCGGCCCAGGGCGCAAACCCCGTCAGCGGCAGCGTGAGGGCGACCAACAGCACCAAGGCCCCGAGGCACCAGCCCAGCTCGCGCCAGCGCCGTCGCCAGACAAGGTAGGCGGCCAGCGCCAGCGGCAACGTCTTGAGCAGGATGCCGAGGGCGAGCATGGCGCCCGCGAGGCGCGCGCGCCCGGTTTCGAGCCCCCAGAGCACCAGGGCGATGCAGAGCAGCAGGAAGTGGTTGACCTGGCCCGCATAGAGCGTCGTGAGGACGGGCACGAAGGCCGCCACCGCGGCGAAGGTCGGCACGTCGACGAGCCGGCCGGCCCGCAGACGCGAGAGCACGAGCGTGGCGCCGAGCAGCGCGAGCACGCTGCCGAGCGACCAGAGGGCGGCAGCCGAGCGCACCGGCAGTCCGGTCAGGGGCCCGAGCAGCGCCGCGAGAAAGGGCGAATAGCGGTACGGCGGCACGGCGCGGCCGGCGATTGCGCGGGTGTCGGCCAGCGCCCGCAGGTCGGCGGGGGACAGCGCGTAGGGGCTCTGGCCGTGCGCGAGGGCCGTGGCGGCGAGGTCGTAGGCGTAGTAGTCGACGAGCTTGTCGTTCGCGTGCACGTAGACGACGAAGCCCCCTTCGAGCGCCAGGAACGCCAGGAGGACCATCAGCGGCAGGATTCGGCGTCGCACCTGGCTCACCCGTTTCCCCGACGTCGCCCGGGCGAGGCCCGTGCCGGCCCGGCCGCCAGGCGGATCTGGCGTCAGCGCGGGCTCGGTCCCGGCGGCCCGGGTTCCCGGCCCGCCGGCGGGTCGGCCGCGCCCAGGACTTCGCGATAGACGGCCTCGATCGCGGCCACCATCCGTTCCTCCGTGAAGTGCGCCAGCACCCGCGCGCGGCCCGCCGCGCCGAAGTGCCGCGCGTGGTCCGGGTCGGCCAGCAGTCGGCGCAGCGCCGCGGCGAGGGCCTGCGGGTGCCGCGGCGGCACGACGAGCCCCGTCCGCTCGTGCTGGACCACCCAGGACGTGCCTGCGCCCACGTCGGTCGTGACGCACGGCAGGCCGCTCGCCATGGCTTCGAGCAGCACCGTGCCGAAGGCCTCGGCGCGCGAGTTGGCGGGCAACACGAACGCGTGGGCCGCGCGGTAGAGCGCCGGCAAGTCGGCGTCCGCCACCGGGCCGAGGAAGCGCACGCGCGCCCGCAGTCCGAGGCGCGCCGCCAGGCGCTCGGACGGCGCGCGCAACGGGCCCATCCCGGCGAGGGTCAGGTGCACGTCGGGCGGCAACAGGGTCAGGGCCTGCAGCAGCGTGTCGAGGCCCTTGTAGTGCCGCATGGCTCCGACGAACAGGAGTTGCGGCGGCCCGGGCGGGGGCGCCGCGGCCGGGACGAAGGTCGCGGCGGCGACCCCGAGCGGCACCACCGTGCAGCGGTCGCCGAGCGTGCGCAGGACGGGCGACGACGCGGCGTAGCCGGGGCTCGTCGGCAGGATGCGGGCGGCGCGGCGCAGGATGTGGCGGAACAGCGGCCCGTACAGCCGCATGATGGCGCGCTGCACGGGGCGCGTCACATCGGCGTGGTAGCTCACCACGTAGCGGCGCCCGCGCCCGCAAAGCCACTGCCCCACCTCGCCGAGCGGGAACGGGGCGTGCAGGTGGGTGATGTCGGCCGACAGCCGGAGCAGGCGCGGCCAGAAGTCGACGCTGAGCGGCATGGAGGCCACCGTCGCCAGCCGACCCGCCAGCACCAGGCGCACCCCGCCCTGGAGCCGCGCGTCCGGGCGCAGGCCGCGGGCGCAGACGAGCACGCTCACGTCGTGCCCGGCCGCGGCCTGGGCTTCGGCCAGCACCTGGACGTGGTTCTCGATGCCTCCGCGCACCGGGGCGTAGTCTTTGTAGATATGCAGAATTTTCATGCCGGCTGCCTGAGCCCCGTCACGTCCGGCCGCGCGGCGCGAAGTGCCACCCGGCGGCCTCGCCGAGGGGCGACGGGGGTGGCGGAGCGCGGCGCGGATGCCCCTGTCCTGCCAGGATCTGCGCAGCCTGTCAAACCGGCCGCGCAACCAGAATCCGTCACCGCACCGAGGTCCGAGCGAGTGGAGGCGGGGTCGAGCGCGAGGAGGCAAGCCGATTTGGGCGCAGTCGTAGCAGCGCTCCGGCGAGCACCAAAGCGGCGCGGCCGACACAGCGATGGGCCCCGGATCCGCTCGCGAATCCCGGTGTGGGTGACGGATTCTGGGTAATGTCGGCACCCGGCCCGCCCGCACCTCGCGGAGCGGCCGACGGGCCGTGCCTCGCTCCGGCGCCGAAGGCGCGGCCAGTGGGTTGACCGACCGGGCGCAGTGCGGGACAATTCACTTGCATCTTTTGGGATTTGGCGACGGCCGAGAGAATCTGCGTGGGCCGGGTGCCCAGTCGGGCGACGGCGGGAAACGCGCGAGCCGAGCGCGAGCCTGTGGCGGCGGACGGGAACGCTTTCCGGCGGGGCCGAGCGGGACCGCTGCGGCGGGGTCGGGAGCGGACGAACGTCGGGGGGAGGGTATCGAACATGGCAAGAACGTGGGGGCGCCTCCTGTCCTGCAGCGCGGTGGTCTGGGCCGCCGGGCTGCTGCTGCCGCTGCCGGCCCGGGCCGCGGTACCGTCGGTCATCAACGTGCAGGGCGTCATCCGCGATGCGCTGGGCGATCCGGTCGACGGCACGTTCAACCTCACCTTCGCGCTGTACGACGCCGAGTCGGGCGGTGCCGAACTGTGGTCCGAGCTGCAGCCCGACGCACCGGTCGATCTGGGCGTATTCTCCGGCCTGCTCGGCACCGACGGCGAAAACCCGTTGCCGGTCGAGGCATTCGCCACGGCCGACGAGGTGTGGCTGCAGGTCCAGGTGGGCGCGGAACCGCCGCTGCCGCGCCAGCGGCTCGTGAGCAGCGCCTACGCCTTCGAGGCCCAGCACGCCGTGTTGGCCAGCACGGCCGAGGCGCTCGCCTGTTCGGGCTGCGTCTCCCCGGCCGCGCTCGACTTCGATCCGGCCACGCAGGCCGAACTGAACGCGCTGGCAGCCGACCCGCTCGGCGCGCTGTCGTGTACGCCGGGCTACGGCCTGACGTTCGACGGCGCGGCCTGGGTGTGCTCGCCGGGCGCCTTGGGCGACATCACGTCGGTGCTGACCATGACCGGCTCCGGCCTCCAGGGCGGTGCGGTCTCCGGCGAGGTGAGTTTGTCCGTCGCGCCCGGCGGGGTCACCGGCACGATGGTGGCCGACGGCGCCCTCACCGACGCCGACATCGCGCCCACCGCGGCCATCGCGCAGAGCAAGATCGCGGGCACCATCGGCGACGTCACGGCCGTCACGGCGGGCGCCGGGCTGAGCGGCGGCGGCGCGGCGGGCGATGTCGCGTTGGCCATTGCCGGGGGCGGGGTCACCGGCGGCATGCTCGCCAACAACAGCGTGGCCTCGAGCACCATCATCGACGGGACCATCACGAACACCGACATTTCGCCGACGGCGGCCATCGCGCAGAGCAAGATCGCCGGCACCATCGGCGACGTCACGGCGGTCACGGCGGGCAACGGTCTGAGCGGCGGCGGCGTGGAGGGCGACCTGACGCTGACCCTGGTCAGTTGCGCCAACGACCAGGTGCTCAAGTGGTACGCCACGTCCTGGATGTGCGCAAGCCAGGTCTACGATTCCCAACGGCTCGCCGGCCAGGACGCCACCGCCTACCAGCAGCGGGTCAGCGGCACATGCGGTGCCGGTTCCGCGATTCGCGCGGTCAACGGCGACGGCACGGTCACCTGCGAGCCGGCGGGCGGGTGGTCGCTCACCGGCAACGCGGGCACCACCCCCGGCACCCACTTCGTCGGGACCATCGACGCCGTCAACCTGGTCCTGGCTGTCAGCGGCTTGTCGGCCCTGACCCTCGTGCCGCACGCGGTGAGCCCGGGCCTCATCGGCGGCTACAGCGGCAATACCGTCGCGACGGGCGCTGCCGGCGCCACCATCGGGGGCGGTGGTTCCTCGGCCTATCTCAACCGCGTTTTCGACAGTTTTGGCGCCGTCGGCGGCGGTCGCGGCAACTGGGCCGGCAGCAACGACCCGACGCTCGACAACAGCGAGTACGCGACCATCGCGGGCGGCTTCTCCAACGTGGTCACGGCGTCCTACGGCAGCATCGGCGGCGGGTTCTCGAACGTCGTCACGAGGGCCGCCGGCACCGTCGGGGGCGGCCATCTCAACACGGCGGGCGGCATCTCCAGCACTGTGGGCGGCGGGTACTCCAACCTGGCGCGCGGCCTGGCCGCCGCGGTGGCCGGCGGCTTCGTCAACACCGCAAGCAGCGACTACGCCGCCGTCGCCGGCGGCTACTACAACACGGCAAGCAACCTCTACGCCGCCGTCGCCGGCGGCTACTACAACGTGGCCTCGGGGGACCTGGCCTTCGTCGGCAGCGGTGACACCAACGTGGCTTCCGGCTCTGCCGCCGTGATCGGGGGCGGGCGCGACAACTACAACCGCGGCTCCCGCGGGTTCATCGGCGGCGGCTATGCCAACGTGGTCAGCAACTCCTACGCCACGGTTGCGGGCGGCTACGGCAACGTCGGCTGCGGCTACGAGAGTGCCATCGGCGGTGGCGACACGAACCGCACCTGCAACGCCGCCGGCCAGGGCGGCTCGTATGCCACGGTGCCGGGCGGCTACCTCAACGAGGCGTCCGGCGGTTACAGCTTCGCGGCGGGCTACCGCGCCAAGGCCAGGCGCCAGGGCTGCTTCGTCTGGGGCGATTCGACCAACGCCGACCTCGAATGCCTCTACTACGACGCCATGATCGTCCGGGCGTCGGGCGGCATCACCCTGTTCACGAACGGCGGCATGACGGCCGGCGTCCGCGTGGCGTCGGGCGGCGGTTCGTGGTCGTCCCTCAGCGCCCGCGAGCGCAAGGAAAACTTCGTTCCCGTCGACGGCCAGTCCCTGCTCGACCGGCTGGCCGCCATCGCGATCAGCACCTGGAACTACAAGGCGCAGGGCGCCGCCGTTCGGCACATCGGGCCCATGGCCGACGACTTCAACCGGCTCGTCGACGGGCTCGGCGGCGAAGGCAGCGACCACATCAACAGTCTCGACGCCGACGGCGTCGCGTTGGCCGCCATCCAGGGCCTGTATGCCCGCGTGCAGGCGCTCCAGGCCGAAAACAACGGGCTCCAGCAGCAGGTGCGCGAGCTCGGCGAACGCCTGAGCGCCATCGAGAGGGGCGGTACCCTCGGCCGCGGCCAGAGCGGGACCGCGGACCCCGTCCGGGCCAGCGGCGAGCGCCGCCCACCCGCCCACGTCGCCTGGTAGCGGCTCGGCGCCCGTTCCCCGACGCTTCTCCCGGCGCCGCATCCGCATCCGCGGGCGCGGCAGGGCGCCGCAGCAGCCCCCGCCCGCCCCGGGGGACGCCCCGGAAAGCCACCGCATGAAGCCCTTGCGCGTGCTGCACATCGTCGCATCGTCGCACGGCGGCGGCGCCGAGGCGCTGCGTTGCCTGGTCAAGGGGCTCGACCCGCGTGAATTCGCGTCGGTGGTCATCATGCCCGATGACGGCGGCCAGGTCGGCGCCTCCGACTTCGCGGCACTGGCCACGCCGCTCGTGCGTTTTCGGCTCGAACGGGGTTTTCGCCTGGCGGAGTTCCTGCGTTTGCGGCGCTTCGTGCGCCGCGGCCGGTTCGACCTCGTCCACGTGCACGGGGCGCGTGCGGCGCTTTGGGGCCGACTCGCGGCCGCCGGGGCGCACCGCCCGGGGCTCGTCTTCAGCGTGCACGGGCTCTCGCTGCTGCACTACGGCCGCGTCCGGCGCGGCCTGCAGCGGGCCCTGGAGCGCCTCCTCGGGCCCCTCACCGATGCGACCCTGTGCGTCTCCGAACGTGAACGCGCCGACGTGCTGCGCTTGAAAATCGCGCCGCAGCGCAAAGCCATTACGGTGTTGAACGGCATCGACCACGAGCGGCTGCTCTGCCCGGCCCCGGACCGCGCCGCGGCCCGGGCACGCTGGCAACTGCCGGCCGCCGCCCCCACCCTGGTCATGCTCTGCCGGCTCGACGAGCCGCGCGATTTCGACACGTTGCTGGCCGGCATGCGCGACCTCCGCCGCGAATGGCCCGCGGTACAGCTGCTCATCGCCGGCAGCGGACCGCTGCGGCCGCGCATCGAGGCGCTCATCGAACGGCACGGGCTCCGCGCAAACGTCAGGCTGCTCGGCCTGGTGCACGACGTCGGCGCGCTGCTCGCGGCCGCGGATGTGGCACTGCTCATCACCGCGGGCTTCGAGGGCCTGCCGCTCGCGGCGCTCGAAGCCATGGCCGCCGGTCTGCCCACCATCCTGAGCGATGTCGGCGGCAACCGCGAGGCTCTGGTGCCGGGAGAGACCGGCCTGCTCGTGCCCCCGCGCGACGTGCCCGCGTTCGTGCAGGCCGTGCGCGAACTGCTCGCCGACCCGGCCCGCGCCCGCCGCATGGGGCAAGCGGGCGGCGCGCGCGCGCGGCAGTTCTTCGACCACCGGATCATGGCGGCGCGGGTGGCCGACGTCTATCGCGCCGTGCTCGGCGCGCGGGGGGCGGCCCGCGGCCGGTGAGTGC
>CAYRCM010000059.1:0-27638 GCA_964422715.1 uncultured Myxococcales bacterium
GGTCGCGCCGCTCGCCGCGCTCGCGCCGCCCGGCGCGGTCGGGCCGCTCGCCGGGGTCGCGCCGCTCATCACGGTCGCGCCGTTCGCCGGGGTCGCGCCGCTCGGAGCGGTCGCCGTGGCCCCGTCGCTCATCGCGGTCGCGCCGTTCGCCGCGCTCGGGACGCTCGCGCCGCTCGGGGCGGTCGCCGTGCTCGCGCCGCTCATCGCGGTCGCGCCGTTCGCCACGCTCGGGACGCTCGCCGCGCTCGCCCTGCCGGCTGTCGTCGCCGGCGGGCGCGCCGCTGCCGAGCCAGACGGGCCGCTCGCGGTCGACGATATTGCTCGGTTCGAGGGCCGAGGGGGTGGCGTTGCGTTGGCTGTCGTCGGGGGGCGTGTCGCTCGAATGCCAGCGCACGCTGGACTGCACCCGGCCGTTGCGCAACCGATAGGTGGTGAGTGGGGTCAGCCGTTTGCCGGGTCGGCTTTCGGCGACCGCGTAGTTCCAGGTCGGGGTGACCTGCGAATCGTCTGCGTTCATGCTGATCTGTTGCTCCTCGTTCATGGCGGCGGGTGTGCCCGTCGCGCGCGGAAAAGGGCGTCGGGCTTGCGCGGCCGGGCATTTCCGGCACCCGACGCGGTTCGTCGTTCAGGCGCTGGCGCTGCCGGGGCTCAGGTAGTTGCGGTACCAGAGTTGGAAGACGAGCAGCGCAAAAAGGGGCTTGCGATGGTCGCGCCGGCCGGCCAGGTGTTCCTGGAACATGGCGGCGACGGCGTTGGGCTCGAACAGCCCCTGCTCGGCCAGCGCCCGCGGCTCGAGCAGCGATTGGGCCCAGCCCTTGAGCGGCCCCTGCAGCCACCGGGCGAGCGGGATGCCAAAACCCTTCTTGGGGCGCCGCAGAATGGATTCGGGCAGCCGCCCGCGCATGGCCCGCTTCAGCAGGTATTTCATGGTCCAGCCGCGCAGTTTCCAGGGGGTCTCGAGCCCGGCCAGAAACTCGACGAGCCGGTGGTCGAGCAGCGGCGCCCGGGCTTCGAGGCCGACGGCCATGCTGGCGCGGTCGACCTTGGCCAGGATATCGTCCTGCATGTAGATTTTCGAGTACAGGTAGCTCAGGCGGTCGAAATCGTCGCGCGGCCGACAGCGCGCTGCGTGCGTGGCGACCGTGTCGAAGACATCGAGCCCGGCCGTTTCGGCGAGTACCTGGCGCGAAAGCAAGCCGCGTTGCGCGCCCGGGTCGAGCGAGCCGATCCAGACGAAGTGACGCGCCATGGCCGGATAGTCCATGCCGCGCAGAAACCGCCGGATCTTGAAGTCGAGGCTGATGTTGGCCGTGGACACCGGCAGTCGCTCGGCCAAAGGCAGCGCGACGTGGCGGTGGAACCACCCGGGCAACTGGCCGTAGACGCGGGCCGCCTTGTGCGCCTGGAAGGTCGGGTAGCCGAGCAACAACTCGTCGCCGCCGTCGCCGGCGAGCGCCACCGTGACGTGGCGCCGCGTGAAGCGCGACAGCAGGTAGGTGGGCACGATGGAGGCGTCGGCGAGCGGTTCGCTGAGGCTGGCGAGGATGTCGGGCAGCAGTTCGAGCATGGTCTGCGGCTCGAGCCGCTCCTCGTGGTGGGCGCAGCCGAAGTGCTCGGCGACGAGCCGCGCGGGCCCACTCTCGTCGAACGAGGGGTCGGAGAAGCCCACCGAAAACGTCTGGATGCGCTTCGGATCGGTGAGTTCGGCCATGGTGGCGAGCACCGTCGACGAGTCGAGCCCACCCGAGAGGAACACCCCGAGCGGCACGTCGGCGACGAGCTGCAGCCGTACCGATTCGCGCAGCAGCGTCAGGAAGCGCTCGATGGCCTCGGCGTCGGAGGCGGGCTGGTCGGCCAACTGGTCGAAGCGCAGGTCCCAGTAAAGCCAGCGGCGCACGGCGCCGTTTTCCCAGACGAGCGTTTCGCCGGGTTCCAGTTTGGACACGCCTTTGAGGATGCTGCCCGGGGCCGGCACGGCGTCGTAGAGCAGGTAGCGGCGCAGCCCGGCCAGATCGAGTTGCCGCTCGACGGCCGGATGCGCCATGAGGGCGCGCAGTTCGGAGCCGAAGACGAGCCCGTGGGCGCCGTGCGCCACGTAGAGCGGCTTCTGCCCCATGCGGTCGCGGGTGAGCAACAGGCGGCGGCGCGGTCGGTCCCAGATGGCGATGGCGAACATGCCGACGAGCTTCGTCGGCAGCGCCTCGCCCACCTCTTCGTACAGGTGGACGAGCACTTCGGTGTCGCTGTGCGTGCGGAAGACGTGGCCCCGCGCCACGAGTTCGGCGCGCAGCGCCTGGAAGTTGTAGATCTCGCCGTTGAGCACGACCTGGATCGTGCCGTCCTCGTTGCCGATGGGCTGGCGGCCGGACGCGAGGTCGATGATGGACAACCGGCGGTGGCCGAGCGCCGCCCCGGGTTCGAGAAAGGAACCGCTGTCATCAGGCCCGCGATGGCGCAGCGCGTCCATCATGCGGGTGAGGGTCTCGGCCGGGTCGCGGACGCGGCCGGTCGGGTCGAGGAAGCCCGCGATACCACACACGTCAGGGTTCCTTTCGTTTGGCGGGCAAGTTCAACGTCTCGCGGACGAAGTAGGCGGGACGGTTCTTGGACTCGAAATGCGTGCGCGTGCTCAACTCGGCGAGCAGCCCGAAAAACAGGATCTGCACCCCCATCAGGCCAAAGAAGATGCCAATGAGGAACAACGGGTTGCGGTGCACGAAGACGGGCGGGTCGGCAAAGAACTTGTCGTAGAGCGTCCAGGTGAACGTCAGCAGCGTGACGAGAAACGACAGCGCCGCGTACTTGCCGAAGTAGTAGAGCGGTTTCGTCGTGTAGCCGAGCAGAAAGCGCACGGTCATGAGGTCGAGCAGCACGCGAAACGTGCGCGACAGCCCGTATTTGGTGCGCCCGAAACGCCGCGGATGGTGCGTGACCACCATTTCGGTGATGCGCGCCCCGGCCCAGCGGGCATAGACCGGGATGAAGCGGTGCATCTCGCCGTACAGGTGGATGTCCTGCATGATTTCGCGGCGATAGGCGGTGAGCGTGCAGCCGTAGTCGTGCAGGCGCACGCCGGTAGTTTTGGAGATGAGCCAGTTCGCGATGCGCGACGGCAACACGCGCGTGATGTAGGTGTCGTGGCGGTTCTTGCGCCAGCCGTGCACGACGTCGAAGCCGAGGTCGACCTGTTCGAGCAGCCGCGGAATGTCGCCCGGGTCGTTTTGCAGGTCGGCGTCCATCGGAATGAGGACGTCGCCCTCTGCGGCGTGGAAGCCGGCGTCGAGGGCCGCCGTCTGGCCGTAGTTGCGGCGGAAGAGCACGACCCGCACATTCGGGTCGCGCGTGGCGAGGTCGCGCAGGAGCGCGGGCGAACGGTCGCGGCTGCCGTCGTCGACGAAGACGATTTCGTAGCGGCAGTTGAGCCCCGGGAGCACTTCCTGAAGCCGGTCGTAGAGCGGCCCGAGGCTTTCTTCTTCGTTGTAGACCGGGATGACGACCGAGACACGGATGGGTTCGGCGGCTGTGTCGCTCATGGTGTGCGACCCTCGCGTGCGGGGGTGAAGGGCGGCGCGCGGCCGACCGCGCGCAATTCAACGGCGGCGCATTGTAGGCCAGCGCCGCGCAAATGTCACGGCGGCGCCGGGCCGAGACCCGACGAGTCGGGGCGCGCTCTTTACAATCGGCCGGGGGCCGGCCATGGTTGGCCCATGCCGCCCGCACCACGCAAGCCGGGCGGCCCGCGCCCAGGCCCGGGTCGCCCCCCAGAACCGAGTCGCCCGCCGGCGCGGGCCGAAGCCGAGGGTGCCGGGCCGCTCGTCGCCCAGGCCGAACGACTGGTCGCCGAACTCACGGGCCTCGTGCAGCAGCTCGCCGCACACTACGCCCCGCTGCCCGCAAGCCCGCTGGCCATCGACCTGCACATCGACGTGCCGCTCGGCCCGACGGCGGCCGCCGCCCCCGGCGAGGCACGGCCCGGGGCGCGGCTGCTCGCCACCCTCCACGAGCGGCTCGGGGCGCTCGCCGTGGCCGCCGGCGGGGTGCCCGCGGGCCGCGTCTACTGCTTTCAATGCGCGCGGGCCGACTGCGGCCACTCGGCGCCGAACGACCCGCGCCACGTGTTCTTCGCCTACACGGCCACCGGCAAACCCGAATGGCGCGAGTTCACGGCCGCCTGCCTCGACTGGGGGGAGCCGCGGGTCGATGCGCTCTACGCCGACGTGCCCGAGGTGCTGGCGGTCAGTCGCAGCGGCAGCGAGCTCACCCGCGAACTCATCGCCGGCTTCGGCAAGAACGCACCCCAGCACCGCCTGCTCGGCCAGGTGGCCATGGGCTACCTGCCGCTCTGTGCCGACGCCGGCAACGCCCCCGAACGCTCGGCGCTCACCTTTCAGATCGTGGCCACGCGCCCGCCCCGCGGGCCCTGGCTGCCCGAACTGCGGATTGTCGGCCCGGCGCGCGACGTGGGCCCCCGGCCCGGCTACCCCGAATGGTGGGATCGCCACGCGCTGCGCGGCATCGCCGGCGCGGCCCGCGAGGAGTTGGGTGTCCTCGCCTTGCGCGGCGCGCTGCCCGTGCCCCCTGCCCCGCCCGCCCGGCCGCCGGTGCGCTTACCCCACAGCCGCGGGCGCGCCGCGGGGGGGCCTCGTGGCGCCCCGCCGGCTGCCGACGACCTCGACGCCGCGCTGGAGCGGGCCGTGGCCCCCGTGCTGGCCCGGCTGAAAAGCAGCCTCGAACGGGCGTTTCGCGGCCAGCCGCACCGCACGCAGCACGCCCGCGAGCACCAGTTCGAGCGCGCCCGACCGGTCAGCGCGGCACTGCGCGAGGCAGAGACGGCGCCCCCCGAGCGGTTGTTCTTCGAGCCCGAGCGCGACACGGTCATCGTGCTCGGCAAACGCAACCGCGTGCACGTGTTCTCGCGTGCCGGGCGGCACGTGACGAGCCTGCACTGCCGGCCCGAGGCCGTCGAGCGCCACTGCGAGACGGGCCGCTGGCAACCCCTCGACCCGGCGCTGGCCGCCCGTTTCCGGCGCGCGCTGCACGACCCCGATCGGCGCGCGTAGGGGGGCGGCCCGCCCGGCGCAGGGTTCGTTGGCACCGTGCGGTCGATCCGGACGGGCCAGGGCCCGGGGCCTCGGCCGGAGCCGGGCCCCGAGGCCGCCTCACCGCGCGGGCAGGCCGTCGATGCAGGACGCGCCGCCGAGCGCGAAGAGGTAGATGGCCTGGGCGTCGCCCGACGAGACGACGCCGTCGCCGTTGCAGTCGGCGTGGCAGAACTCGGTTTCGCTCGGCGTGGCGATGCCGATCGCGTAGAGAAACGCGAGCTGCGCGTCGCCCGCCGAGACGAGACCGTCGCCGCTCGGGTCGCCATGGCGCGGGATGATGCTCCAGGCGTGCGGGGCGCCCTGTGCATCGCAGTAGCGGCACGGCTCGGCACCGGCCGCCCCGTCGGCGTAGCAAGCGTTGTCGATGAGGCAGAAGCCCGCAAGCACCGTGGCCGTGCAGCCGGCGAGCCCGCCGCAGGCGTCGGTCGTACAGGCGAGGCCGTCGTTGCAGAGCGCGCCGCCGTCGTCGACGAGCCCGTCACAGTCGTTGTCGACGCCGTCGCAGGTTTCGGCGGACGGCCCGACGAAGCCTGTGCACACCCCGCCGCACGGCAGGGAGCCGAGCCGGCACTGCGAGGAACCGCCGTAGACGAGCCCCGGCGGCGTACCCGGCGGGATGCAGGCCACGGGCGGCACGCCATCGTCGGTGTGCCCGTCGCAGTCGTTGTCGATGGCGTCGCAGATCTCGGCCGTGGGCGTGCCCGGCGTGCAGTTGTCGACGAACACGCCGCCCGTGCAGGTGCGCGTGCCGCTGCGCTGACAGGCCCCCAGCCCGCAGGTGATGGGGGTGGCGGCGATGCCGTCGTCGACGAGCCCGTCACAGTCGTTGTCGACGCCGTCGCAGGTTTCGGCGGACGGCCCGACGAAGCCTGTGCACACCCCGCCGCACGGCAGGGAGCCGAGCCGGCACTGCGAGGAACCGCCGTAGACGAGCCCCGGCGGCGTGCCCGGCGGGATGCAGGGCAGCGGCGGCACCTCCTCGTCCGTGTCGCCGTCACAGTCGTTGTCGAGGTCGTCGCAGAGCTCGGTCGCGCCCGGGTAGACCGCCGGGTCGGCGGGTGCGCAGTCGGACCAGTCGCGGGTACCGTCGCCGTCGGCGTCGGGCGGCACGGCGCGGAAGAGCGTGCCGCAACCCCTGGCGCCGCCGGCGTAGGCGACGCCGTAGAGCGCATCGTCGTTGCCGAGCAGCAGCCCGGCCTCGGGGTGGGCGCCGTCGCTGCCTGCGAAGACGTGCAGGGTGGTCAGTTGCGCGGGGGTGGCGCTCACGTCGAGCCGGTAGAGCGTGCCCGCGTCGGGCGTGCCGTTGCCCGTCGGCAGGCCCGTGCCCCAGGCGAGGCCGTACAGGCCGTCGGACACCCCGGTCGTGACCCCGTAGAGCGCCCCGTCGGGGCCCCAGACGAGGTCGCCGCTCGGCCAGGTGCCCTCGTCGATGTCGAGGGAGTAGGGCAGCGAGACGGTCGGCGGCGCGGCGTACGGGTCGAGCCGGTAGATGGCGCCGGGGTCGTCCTGCGCGCGAACGACCGGCCCGTAGAACGTGCCGTCGCCGGCGGCGCGCGGCGTGCCGTTCGTGAGCCCGGCGCCGAACTCGTAGAGCGTCTCGGAGGTGAGCAAGTAGTTTACGGGGTCCGGGCGGTTTTCCGGGGTCAGGCCGACGAGCGAACCGTGCGCCGACAGGAACGTGAAGAGGTTTTCGGCCTCGTCCTGGGCGAGCCCGGAATAGGCGAGCCCGTAGTCGGAGGCGCCCCAGGTGAGGTCGTAGATGAACCAGTCGAGTTCGGTGAGTTCGTGCGCGCACGTGAACTGAAACGCGGTGCCCCAACTGACGGCCCAACTGCCGCCGATACCGGAAGCGGTGCCGTAGAGCGCCCCGTCGGCGCCGACCGCCAGCGCCGCCACGGGGCCCCGGCTGGTCGTGCCCGGCTGGCCGAACGTGTGGAGCGTCGCGAAACCCGTCCCGTCCGGGCGGATGCGGTAGAGGGTGCCGTAGTTGTTCGCGGACGAACGGGTGGTGCCGTAGAGCCAGCCGTTGCAGGCCCAGGTAAGCCCGCCGACCGGCTGGCTGCCGTCGCTGACGTTCGTGAAGACGTGGAGCGTGGTGTACGTCGGGGGGGACGCGTTCGGATCGAGCCGGAACACCGCGCCGTGGTCGGACGTGGTCTGGTTCACGACGGTGCCGTAGAGCACGCCGGCCGCGTCCTGCACGAGCCCGCCGTAGACCTTCGGCCCGCCACACACGAGCGGGTCGCCCGCAAACGCGTGCAGCACTTCGAATTCCCAGGCCGGCCGCGCGAGCTCGACGAGGCGCAGGGTGGAGCCGGCTTGGATGTTGTAGTCGGCCAGGGTGCGATCGTCGGCAAGCAGCCGGTGCTGGAAGAAGAGACGCTGGGCGGCGGTCACGATGCCCTCGCGGTCCTCGATCCGCTGCTTGACGTCGAAGATCGCGTCGCTCGGCTCGACCTCGAAGGTGAGGGTGCGCCCCACCGTGATGCGGACGAAGATCTGCATCGCAAGGGCACTCTGCGCCCAGGTGACCAGCCCAAGAGCAAGAAGCGCGATCGCGCTGCGCAGCCCGAACGGCCTCTGCAAACCAGCCGATTTCATGGATACCTCCTTTGCGGGGCGGGGCGCCCCGGCGCAGTTGCGGGGGACCGGCGCCCGCCCGGCCGAGTTTGCCGCTCAGCGCGCGGGCCGTCTGTCCGCGAAACCGCCTACATGGGTGTAGGCGAAGACCGGCGGCCGCGCGCTCAAAAAGCCGCACGCCCAAGGCGCCCAGCGGACCCCGCCGCGGCCGCCGCGCAGCGCGCACGCGTTTGACAAGTGCCGCCGCAGAGGGCTAGTTTTCCGGCCGCGGACGCACAACGCGCCGATTTCGCAACGGTCCAGCCCGATTCGAACGGCGTCTGCCAGGGAGTTGGCCGAGAGCGGCGATGGAGGCATTCGACGAGGTCTTCCGGTTCGTCGCCCGCGTGCGACGGCGCCGGACCGTCAACCTGCTGCTGCTGGCGGCCCTCTGGACGCTCGCGCTGTGGGGCCTCACCGCCTGCTTCGGCGCGCTCGCCGTGCTGCTCTTCGGCCCCACGGCCATGGTCCGCGTCACGACGCTGGCCGCGGCGGGCGTGGCGTTCCTGACCGTGGCGTTCCTCACCGTGCCGCTCGTCACCCGCGCGCGCGACCCGCTCGGCGCCGCCCGCGCGATCGAGGCGCGCGTCCCCGGGCTCGCCGACGGCACGCTGACGCTCCTGCAGTTCCGGCCGCGGCTCGCGGCGCTGCTCGCCGGCCCAGCCGAGGTGTCGGGCACGTTGCTGCGCCTGCTCGCCGAACGCACGGCCGCGGGGCTCAGGCGTAGCCGGCCGGCCCTCGTGGCCCCGCTCACCCCCGTCTGGCACCTGGCGGTCGTGACGGTCGGCCTCGGCGTCGGGTTCGCCGGAGCCGCCGAGTTGAACCCCGAGCTCGTGCGCGAGGGGCTCACGGGCCTGCTGCGCGGTCCGGAAGTGACCCGGCTCGCCGAGGAAATCGCGTTGCGGCGCGTCGTCGACGTGGTCGTGGGCGACATCGAGGTGACCTACCGCTACCCCGACTACGCCCACCTGCCGGCCCGCACCGAGCGCAACGGCACGGGCGACCTGCGGGCGCTCGTCGGCACTGCGGTCACGCTGAAAACGCGCGCCCACGTGCCGGTGCGGCGGGCCTTCATCGTGCTCGGCTCCGCGCCCGACGCTCCCGTGGCGCTGGCGGCGTTGCCCGACGGCACGCTCGAAGGCACGCTGCGCATCACGCGCCCCGACACCTACCGGCTGCGCGTCGAACGGCTCGACGGCAGCCAGCTCGAAGACCACGCAAACCGCCTCATCGAGCCCACCCCCGACCACCCGCCCGAGGTGCGCCTGCTCGCCCCGAGCGGCGACCTCGAGCGGCGGGCCGACGACGAGCTGCTGTTCGCGGTCCAGGCCACCGACGACCTGGGCCTCACGCGGCTCGAACTCGTGACCCAGGTCGACCGACCCGACGCGGTCCCGCTGCGCAAGACCCTCGCCGAGCCGGCCGGGCCCCGGGTCGTACAGGCCGAGGCGCGCCTCGGACTCGGCGAACTCGCGCTGCGCCCGGGCGAACGGCTCACGGCCTGGGTCGAGGCCACCGACACGAACACCGCGGCGGGCCCCGGGGTGGGCTTCTCGGAGCGACGCGAGATCCGCATCTTCTCGGCCCGCGAGAAGCATGAGACGCTGCTCGCGGCCGAGCGCGGCCTCATCGAGGCCATGCTCGTGTTGCTCGCCGACCGGCTCGAGCACGGCGCCGAACGCGCGGGGATGCCGCCGGCCGCCGCGGCCGAACCCGAACCGCTCGCCGCGGCCGCCGCCCGCGTGCAGACGAGCCGACGGCTCGTCGAGCAGTTCGAGGCGCTCATCCACGACATGAAGGCCGACTTGCTCACGCCGGCCGAAGTGCTGCGCAACTTCGCCGAGACGGCCTCGCGGCTGCGCACGCTCTACGACTTGGAGGCGGGGCTCGTCATCCAGGCCCGGGCCGCGGCCGACCGCAAGGCGCCGCTCGGCCCCCACCTCGCGGCGCTCGCCAGCGCCAACGCCGAGGCCGTGCCGGCGCTCGAACGGGCCGTGTTGCTGAGCGACCGCATGGTCGAGCGGCAGGTCCAGGAACGCGTGCTGAACGACGGCGATTTGGTACTGCGACATCAACAGGAGACGCTCGCCGCGCTGCGCAAGGCCGAGCAGGCCGGCGACGACGAGAGCCGACGCCGCCTCCAGCGCGAACTCGAACGCCTGCTGCGTTCGGTCGAGGCGCTGCGCCAGGGGCTGACGAGTCAGGCCAAGGCGCTGCCCGACGACCGCTTCAACCAAAACGCGCTCGGCACGCGCGCCACGACCGAAAAGCTGCTCGACATGAGCCGCGAGGTTGCGGCCGTGCGCGACCTCGTACGCGATGGTCGGCTCGCGGCGGCCCGCGAGCGCCTCGAAGCCCTGACGAAGGCCACCGAGAACGCGATGCTCGGGCTCCAGGACGAGTACACGCGCGGCAAGAGCAGCGACGAGGGGCGGCTGCGGCGCATCGTCGCCCGTTGGTCGCACCAGGCCGAACGGCTCGCGATCGAGCAGGGCGGGCTGCGCAACGAAACCGCGCGGCTCGAACAGACCTACGCCCGCGAACTGCGCCGGCGGCTGCCCGAACGGCAGGGCAAACTCGACCGGCGGCTCACCGAGGCGCTCGACCGCGTCGCGCACCGGCTCGGCGCCCTCGAACGGGCCCCGCTGCACCCGAGCGACCAGAAGGCGCTCGCCGCCGCCGAGACGCTGCTCGGCGACCTGCGGCTGATCCTCGGCAGCGGCGATCTCGGCCAGGGGGCGCGGCTCAGCACGCGCCTCGACGATGAACTCACCGAACTCACGGCCGAAGTCGAACAGGGCGCCGCCGTCGCGAGCGACGACGGACAGCGCCGGGCCCTCGAGCGCAACGGCCGACGCCTCGCCTCCGCCCGCGACAACGTGGCGGCGCTCGCGCGCGAACTGACGCGGCGGCTGCCCGACCCGGCCGAAATCCTCGACCGCAAGACCCAGCGCGAACTGCTGCGGCTCGCCGACCGCCAGACCCGGCTCGGCGAACGGCTCGGGCGCCTGCGCGAGCGGCTGACCGAACTCGGCGACGAGCACATCGGCTTGCAGGAACAGGTCGGCAAGACGCTCGACGAGAGCGGCGCCTCCATGCGGCGGGCGGCCGAACGGCTGCGCCAGCTCGACGCCAACATCGCGGCCGAACACGAAGACGCGGCCCTCGAACGGCTCGCCGACGCGCGCGCCCACCTCGACCGCGCCGCGCGGCCGGCCGACGCCGAGCCGCCCGCGCACCGGCTCGGCCAGGAGCCGCCCGACGACGGCCCGGGCCTGCCGCAGCCCGAGGACTTCCGGGTGCCCGCCGCCTTTCGCGAGGAACTGCTCGAAGCCATGCGGGAGCCCGCCCCGCCGGCGTACGAGAAGGTCATCGAGGCCTACTACGAGGCGTTGGTCCGATGAAGACGAAGCGCTGCACGGCCCGCTGCCCGCGCCGGCCCCGGGGCCTTCGGGCGGCCGTCTGCCTGGCGTTGCTCTGCGCCGTGGCCGGGGCGCGGACGGCCGCCGCGGGGCCGCTGCAACCTGCCGTGGTCGATCCCATCATGCGCGCGCTCGACCAGTGGCAGCTCGACGCGGCCGAGAGCGCCATCGCGGCGCTCGAACGCGCGGAGCCGGGCCACCCGACGGTGAGCGCGCTGCGCGCCCGCCTGCGCTTTCTCGCCCACGACTTTCGGGGTGCCGAAGCCGAACTCGGCCCTCGCTGCGCGCCCGACGGCCCGGTCGAATGGCGCGAGGTCTGCGGCGCGCTGCGCCGCGCGCTCGCCCTCACGAGCGACTTCAAGGCCGTGACCACCGCACCCGGCCACTTCGTGCTGCACTACCCCCCGGGCCCCGAGGAAGTGCTCGTGCCCTATGCGGAGGACGCGCTCGAACGCGCCTACCAGGAGCTCGGCAAGATCTTCCGCACGTTCCCATCGCGCCCCGTGCACGTCGACATCCTGGCCCGCGCCGAACAGCTGGTGGCCCTGTCGCCGCTCAGCGAAAGCGAAATCGAGACCACGGGCACCGTCGGCATCACGCAGTTCAACCGCATCCTCGTCGTGTCGCCGCGCGACCTCGTCCACGGCTACCCGTGGCTCGACACCCTGGCCCACGAATACGTGCACTACCTGCTGACGCTGCGTGCCGGCGAACGACTGCCGCTCTGGCTGCAGGAAGGGCTCGCCAAGTTCTTCGAAAGCCGCTGGCGCGAGAGCCGGAACGCACTGCCCACGGCGCGGGAGCGGGCCGCGCTGCAGGCGAGCGTGCGCGCCCGGACCCTCCTCTCGTTCGAACGCCTCGGCCCGTCGCTCGCAAAGTTGCCGTCGCAGGAGGCGGCCGCCGAGAGCTACGCCGCGCTCTCGGCCTTCGTGGGCTTCCTCTACGAGCGGGGCGGGCTGACGGCCCTCGACCGGCTCATCGAGACCTGCGCGGGCGGCCGCTCGGCCGACGACGCGCTGCGCAGCGTCTACGGCGCACGGTTGAGCCACCTCGAACGCCAGTTCCGGGCGAGCCTGCTCGCGGCTCCGCAGGGCGCCGAGAAGGCCGCGGCCCCCCTGCGCCGGCTGTTCCGCGGGCGCCATCGCGCCGAAGACGAGATCCGGGCCCTGCCCGAAACCGAGGCGCGCGACCTGACGTACCTCGGCGACCTGCTGCGTGCACGCGGCCGGCCGTTTGCGGCGCTTGCCGAATACCGCAAGGCGCAGGTCTTTGCCGGTCCCGCCGTGCCGCTGCTGCAAGCCAAGATCGCGGCGGCGCTGCTGGCCCTCGGGGCCAACCAGCAGGTCGTCGATGAGCTCCGGCCTGCCTTGCAAAGCGAACCTGGCTATGTTCTGCTCCACCTCTATCTGGGTCAGGCGCTCATCGAACTCGGCCGCCCGGATGAAGCCCGCGCCCAACTCGAGGAAGCGGTCCGCCTGAACCCCTTCGACCCTGGAGTCCATCGCTACCTGGCGGCCGCCTACGACGCGCTCGGCCGCACGACCGACGCCGCATTCGCCCGCCGTCAGCAGGCGCTTCGGGATGCCACGACACCCTGACCCGGGCCGCGAGAGGATGCCCCATGACCCCGCCCGAATCCGGCTCCGCACCGCAGGCCGCGCTGCCCGCCGACGATGCCGCGGCGCTTGCGGCGCTCGGCCGCGCCGCCGCCCAGATCGGCGAACAGATCGGGCGCCGCATCGTCGGCCAACGCGAAGCCATCGACCTGCTGCTCATCGCGCTCGTTGCGCGCGGGCACGGACTGTTCATCGGCGTGCCGGGGCTCGCGAAGACCTCGCTCATCGCGGCGCTGGCCGAAACGCTCGGCCTCGGCTTCAACCGCGTGCAGTTCACGCCCGACCTCATGCCGTCCGACATCACGGGCACCGACATCCTCGAAACCGACCAGAACACCAACCTGCGCGTGCTGCGCTTCGTGCGGGGCCCGGTGTTCACCAACATCCTGCTCGCCGATGAGGTCAACCGCACGCCGCCGAAGACCCAGGCCGCCCTGTTGCAGGCCATGCAGGAATTGCAGGTCACGGCGGGCGGCGTCACGCACACGCTGCCGCGGCCCTTCCACGTGTTCGCCACCCAGAACCCCATCGAACAGGAAGGCACCTACCCGCTGCCCGAAGCCCAGCTCGACCGCTTCATGCTGAGCATCCACCTCACGTACCCGAGCGCCGAAGAGGAAGTGCGCATCGTGCGCGCCACCACCGCCGAACCGCCGCGCACGGTGGCGACCGTCGTCACCCCGGCCGCGCTGTTGGCCTTCCAGGAACTCGTCCGGCGCGTGCCCGTGGCCGATCACGTCATCGAGGCGGCGGTCAATCTCGTGCGCCGCAGCCGCCCCGAAGACCCGCTCGCCCCGCCCTTCGTGAAGGAGTACCTGCACTGGGGGGCCGGCCCGCGCGCAAGCCAGTTCCTGGTGCTCGGCGCCAAGGCGCGGGCGCTCATCGCCGGCCGCGGGGCCCCGGCCCGCGAAGACGTGCGGGCGCTGGCACGGCCGGTGCTGCGCCACCGGCTCGTGACGAACTTCCACGCCGAAGCCGAACACGTCGACACCGGCACCATCGTCGACCGCCTCGTCGAAGCCGCGAGCCCCATCGGCGGCTGGTAGTCCCATGTCCACGCTCGCGGCCGACATCCTGGATGCGCGCATCATCGAGCGGCTCAGCCACGTCGGCGTGCCGGGTCCGGCGCTCGTCGCCGGGGCGCTCACGGGGGTGCACCGCAGCCCGCATCACGGCTCCAGCGTCGAGTTCGCCGAACACCACGACTACAGCCCGGGCGACGAAGTGCGCCGCATCGACTGGAAAGTCGTCGCCCGCACCGACAAGTACTACGTCCGCCGTTTCGAGGACGAGACGAACCAACGCACCGTCTTCGTGGTCGACGCCTCGGGCTCCATGGGCTACGGCCACGGCGACGAACGCAAGTGGCGCTACGCCCAACGGCTCGCCGCGCACCTGAGCTACCTGCTGCTGCACCAGCAGGACGCCGTGGGGCTCGTCATCGCCGGCGCCGCGGGCCCGCATTACCTCGGGCCGCGCGCGCACAGCAGCCAACTCAGCGAAATCGTCGACGCGCTCCGCGCGGTCGAACCGGGCGGGCCGACGGCGCTGCACGCGGCCCTGCTGCGGGTGGCCGAACTCACGCCGAAGGGCGCATCGGTGCACGTCATCTCCGACCTCTTCGTCAACGAGAGCGACCTCTTCCGCGGGCTGAGGCAACTGCGGGCGCGGCGCCACGACGTCCGCCTCTTCCAGGTGCTGCACGCCGACGAGCTGCACTTTCCGTTCGAGCGGCTCAGCGACTTCCGCGACCCCGAGGGCCCGCATCATCTCGTCATCGAGCCCGGCGCCGTCCGCCAGCCCTACCTCGATGCCCTCGCGGCCTTCATCGATCGCGTGCACCGCGCGGCCGGCATGGCCGGCATCGAACACCGCGTCGTCGACACGACGAGCCCCCTCGAAGCGCTGCTCATCGACTACCTTGGCGCCCACCGCGTCCGCAAAGGGAGACCGACCGGTGCGGTTTGAGAATCCCTGGATGCTGGCGGGGCTCGTCGCGGTCGGCGTGCCGCTCGCCTTCCACCTCATCTACCGCCGCCGCGCGGTGCGGGTACCGCTCTCGGCCCTGCACTTCCTGCTCGGCAGCCGGCGCCACCTCACGCAGCGGCTGCGCATCCGGCGGTGGGCGCTGCTGCTCACGCGCTGTGCGCTCGTCGCGGCCCTGCCGCTGGCCTTGGCGAAGCCCTACGTGCCCCTGCCCGCCGCCACGCCGGACATCTCGAGCGAACCGTCGAGCGTCGTGCTGGTCATCGACGATGCCTTTTCGAGTGCCTACCGCCGCGACGAAAAGACGCTGCTCAGCCGTGCCACGACGCTTGCCCGGGCCATCGTGGCCGACCTGCCGCAGAGCCACAACGTGGCGGTCGTCACGGCCTCCGAGCCGGTGCGCGCCCCGGTCGGACAGCTCACGTTCGACCGCCGCGGCGTGCGCCAGGCGTTGCAGGCGCTCAAGCCCAGTTCCCGGCCCGCCGACATCGAAGGGGCGCTGCTCTTCGCCGAACGCATCCTGGCCGAGTCGCGCCTCGACCGCCGCGTGGTCGTGCTGCTCAGCAATCTCGCGCGGAACGGCCGGGCCGACCCGGTCATCGCCTGGTCGAGCCCGCGGCCGCCGCAGCTCAACGTCATCGACCTCGCCGAAGGCCGCGCGCTGCCGAACGTCGGCATCACGGCGGCCACCGTGCAGCCCGCCGGGGCCGGACTCGGCCAGCCGAGCCTGCGCGTCACGGTGCTCAACACGGCGCGCGACCCGTGGCACGACGTCGTCACGGTCGAAGCGGGCTCGCGGGTCCTCACGGCGGCCCTCCGCGTGCCGCCGTTCGCCTCCGTCACGAAGGAATTCACCCTTGACCCGGGCCTCACGGCGGGCCGCGTGCGCATCCCGCCCGACGACCTGCCCGCCGACAACGAACGCTTCTTCGTCGTCGAACGCGCTGCCGACGTGCGCGTGCTGGTGGTCGACGGCGCGCCCCACCAAGTGCCCTATCTGGCCGAGAGTTTCTTCCTGAGCCGCGCGCTCGCGCCCCACGGCGACATGCCGATGGGCCTGTCGGTGGGCGTGCTCGGCGCGAACGAGTGGTCGCCCGGGCAGCTGCGCAACGTCGACGTGGTCGTGCTGCTGAACGTACGCGGCCTCGACGACGCGCGCCGGGTCGCGTTGACGAACTTCGTGGCGGCAGGCGGCGGGCTGCTCATCGCCGCCGGAGAAAACGTCACGCCTGAGACCACCGCGGGCTACGCCGACCTGCTGCCGTTCCCCGTGCGGGCCGTGCGGGCCGCGGCCGCCGGAGCCGAGCCGCCGCGGTTTGCCCCGCCGGCCGAACGGCATCCGCTGTTTGCGCCGTTCGCCGGAGAGCCCCAAACGAGCCTGTTCTCAACGCACGTGCAGCGCTACCTGCTGCTCGACGCCGCGACGGTCGGCCCGGGGCGCGTCGTCGCGAGCCTCACGAACGGCGCGCCCCTCATCGCGGAGAAGCGCGTCGAGGCCGGACGCGTGCTGTTCGTCACGACGACCCTCGACCGCGACTGGACCGACCTGCCCATCCGCTCGGGCTTCGTGCCGTTCGTCATCACGGCGATGCGCTACCTCGCCGGACGCCTCGACGCGGCCCCCCCGGCCACCTCCGTCGTGGTGGGCGCTCCGCTCGTCGTGGCCGTGCGTCCCGATCGCACGCGCGTCTCGGTACGCGGCCCCGACGGCCGCCGCCACGAGCTGCCGTTCACGCCCAAGGTCGACCGCAGCGTCAGCTTCGATGGCACGCGCCGGCCAGGGCTCTACGAGGTCGAATTGCAGGGCGAGGCCGGCGCCCCGCCGCGCCGCCTGACGTACGCCGTCAACCTCGATCCGCGGGGGTCCGACACCGACCGGTTCGAACCCCGGACCCTGCTCCAACAATCCGCCGGACCGCGCACGGCGGCCGCGGCCCCCGCCGAGCGCGGGGGCGCCCCGGCCCTGCCCGTCGGTCTCGCGCTGTGGCCCTATGTGCTCCTCGGGCTCGTCGCCCTGTTGGGGATTGAAGCGTGGCTCTTTCTCAAACACTGACCCCGTCCGGGGCCGGCCCGGCGGCCGGCTCGCGCGCGCCGGCCCCGGCCCGCGAGCGGCGCGCCGCGCTGCTGCTCGACGTGCTCGGCAATGCGGCGCTCGCGCTGCTGCTCACGGCCGCCGCCATGTCCACGTTCTGGCTCGTGGGCTACCGGGTCGACCCGGCCGAGGCGGCCGTCCTGCGCACGCCGCTCGACGACGCCATCCCGTTCTGGCCCTGGACCGTGTACCTCTACAGCTGGGTCTACACGTCCATGCTGTACCCGCTGTTCGTCATCCGCTGCCGCCGCCTGTTTCGCCGCGTGCTCGGCGCGTATGCCGTGGCCATTGCCGTGACGTTGGCCACGTTTGCGCTCTTTCCGGTGACGTCGCTCCAATTCCGGCCCGACCCGACGAGCATCGACACGAGCACGTTCCACGGCTGGGGCGTGCGGCTCACGTATTTCGTCGACCCGCCGACCAACCTCTTTCCGTCGCTGCACCTCACGGCGGCGCTGCTCTCCATGCTCGGGGCTTGGAAGGCGCGCCGCCTCTGGGGGATGCTCGCCATCCCCATTGCGCTCGCCGTCGCCATCTCGATTTGCACCATGAAACAGCACTACATCGTCGACGGCCTCGCGTCGCTCGTCGTCGCCGGCGGCGCCTACGGGCTCTTCATCCGCCCCTACAGGCCCGAGCCCGGGGCGCGCGTGGCCCACGGCTGGCCCGGCCCCCTCGCCTACTTCGTGTTCCACGGGCTCGTGTACCTCGCGTTGTTCATCGCCTATCGCGCCGGGTTCGCCCCCTGGCAGGCCTGACGGGCGCGGCCCACGCGCCGCGAATGAGGGGAGGTTCCGCATGCTTTCGCGACACCCCGCAACGCCTCGCAGCGGCCGGGCTCGTGACCGCTTCGGGGCGCTCGTGCTGCTCCTGACGCTCGCGGCCTGTACGGACGGCGCTCCCGCCGCGCCGCGCGACGCGGCGGAGCCTCCCGGAGCCGACGCGGCCGACGCCGATACGGCCCCGCCCGGCCCCTCCGACGCAGGCAGCGAGACCGATGCCACGCGCGCCGGCGACGCCGCGAGCGATGCGCCCGGGCCGCTTTCCGACCCCATCGACCTGGTGCTGTTCGCGCGCCTCAGACCGAGCGCCACGCTCGCCACGGCCCCGTTCGGGCTCGTCCGCGAAGACACCGACGCCGTGGCGACGCTGCGCGACGACCAGCCCGAGACGTCCTGGAAGGTCCCGCCCGATACGACCGTCACGCTCGAAATCGACTGGCAGCCGCTCCTCGCCGCTCCGCTGGCGCTCCGCGAGCTGCGCTGGCGCTACACGGGCGACGCGCCGCGCGACGTCACGGTCGCCCTGCTGCCGGCCTGCGGCGAGCCGGCGCAGAAAACGGTGCCGTGGCCGCCGGCCACGCCCGACCTCGCGCTTGGCGACGAGCCGGCCGGTTGCGTGCGGCTACAGTTCACGACCGGCACGGCCTTCGCGCTCGACGCGTTGCAGCTCCACACCCACGACCCGGCCGCCGCCGCGCTCCACGAGCCGCTGCCCGCCTCGGTGCCGGTGTCGCCGACCGGCGTCGCCGCGCAGTCGGGCGTCATCGAGGGCTTCTACGGTGTTCCCTGGTCGTTTCGCGAACGCCGCCAGCTGCTTGCCGCCCTCGCCGCTTCAGGCCTCGGCAGCTACCTCTACGCCCCGAAAAACGATCCGCTGCACCGGGAGCTCTGGCGCGAGCCCTATCCGGCGGACATGCTCGATTCGTTTGCCGCCCTGGCCGCCGCGGCCGAAGCGCGCAACGTCACGTTCTTCGTCGGGCTGAGCCCCTTCATCGACTACGACGGCGAGGCGCCGGCAGACCGCGCAGCGCTCGACGCCAAACTCACGGCCTTCCTCGACCGCGGCATCCGCGGCCTGGCCCTGCTGGCCGACGACATCGAATTCGAAACCGACGTCACGGTCGACGGGGCGCTCGCCGCGCGCCAGGTGGCCCTCGTCAACGAGCTCTTCGCAGCGTTCTCGGCCCGCTACCCGGGGCTGCGCCTCCAGTTCGTGCCCACCGTCTACAGCGACCAGCGACGCCTGAGTTGGCCCGGCGGGCAGGCCTACCTCGAAGGTCTGCGGGGCCTCGACCCCGCCATCGCCATTCTCTGGACCGGCACCGACGTGTTCTGCGACACCCTCGCCGCGGGCGACCTCGACGCCTTTCGCGCCGCCACGGGCCGGGCGCCGCTCCTCTGGGACAACTTCTGGGCCAACGACGCCGGCGACGCGCTGTTCGGTCGCCTGCTGCTCGCGCCCTGGTCGGGCCGCGGCCCCGACCTGCCCCCGGCCGTCGTCGGCATCGGGCAGAACCTCGGCATCCAGGGGGCGCTCTCGCGCCTGACGCTCGCGACCTTCGGCGCCTGGCTGCGGGAGCCGGCCGCCTACGAGCCGGCCGAGGCCGGGGCGCAGGCCGCCGCCGCCGAGGCCGCCTTCTGCTACGGCCCGACGCGGCCCACAGGGGTCGAGCCGGCCCTGCTCCGGCGCATCCCGCAACTCTTCGCCGCCCACGGTACCGGGACGCCGGCCGATGCCGCCTTCGACGGTGCCGTCGACGCCCTCACGGCGGCCCTCGACGCCGCGCCGGACGCCATCCCGCTTGCCGAGGTGCAGGCTCTTCTCGCCGTGGCGGCCCCCCTCACCGTGCTGCCGGCCGAGGTCGACCAGAGTCGGCTCGACCCCGACCTCGTCGACGAACTCGCCTTCCCGCTCGCCAAGGTCCAGGCCGAGGCCGAAGTCGCGCTCTGGAGCCTCGCCCTGCTCGCCGAACGGTTGCGCGGCCTGCCGGGCGACGCGGCGGCGGCGGCGGCCGATGCGGCCCGGGCACGCGCGCAGGCGAGCCGCTTCGTGTTCGGCTCGGGGCGGCCGCAGCGGCTGCTCCAGGCGGTCCGGGGCGTGCCGGCGAGCGACCGCGGACTGCGGCGGCCGGCCGCCGAAACCCCGCCGCCAACCGACTGCACGGCCGGCACACCGCTCGTGTGGCAGCCTTTTGGCGCCGACGCGGGCGAAGTCGCCGTGTTCGGGCTCGCCGCCGCCGCTTTCGAGCCCGCCGGCACGCTCCGCTGGACCCCGCCGCACGCCGGCCGCTTCGTCGGCCTGGCCACGGCGCTCACGGCCGGCCCCGCGCCGGGCTGGCAGTTCCACCCCTTCACGCTCGTGTGTCGGCCGCCGCCCGGTTGACACTGAACCGCGGCCGGCCGTAGGCTTCTCGCCATGACGGGCGGCGCTCGAAACCGTGTGGGCAACGTGCCCCGCCGCTCGTGCGAGGCCCGGCCGCCATGAACCCGATCGTCATTCCTCTCTCGGTCTTCGTGGCGCTCGTCGCCCCGGCCCCCGGCGCGCTGCCGGACGGGGCGCCCACTGCGCCGCCTGCGTCGGAGGACACCGTGGACGACTTCGTCGAAGCCCCCGATCTCGCCCCGCTCGAAGGCGCCGAACTGCCCCCCCTGCCGGCCGGCGTCTACGTGCGCTTCCAACTCATCAACATGGGCGAGTTTCCCTACGGCAACTTCCGCTTCCAGCTCTTTCACGACGGCCAGTGCTTCTACGTGAAGAACGGCAACACCGACCTCGACCCGCCCCGGCGCTACGACCGGCCGTACCCGCCGGCGCCGACGAAGACGCTGTCGCGCCGCGACCTCGAAAAGGTGCACAAACTCGTGCGCGCCAAGGAATTCGAGGCGCTCGCCGCGGGCTACCGGCTCAAACGCGGCATCGAAGACGGCGCCATGAAGATCCTCGAAGTGTCGGCGGCGCCAGGCCTCTACAAGCGCGTCATCATCGGGGGGGGCGACCACCCCGTCGTCGACCGCATCGCCCACGAAATCCTCGCGCTCGTGCGCAAGTAGCCCCGTCCCCCGGGGTCGCGCGGCGCGTTGTGCGGAGCCGCCATGGCGTTTGACACCGAGGCCGCCCCCTACCTGCGGCGTGTGCGTTTCCTGGTACAGCGCTATCTGCTCATCCACTACCCCTGGCATGGGCTCGCCGAGGGCAAGGCCTCCGCCGACAAGGACGGCGCCTTCCTGCTGAAGTACTTCGCAAACGAACACATCTCCGACGACAAGCGCGCGGCCTTCGAGCGCATGACGGCCATGTTGGCCGACGACCCGGGCCCCCCGCCCGATTTCAGCCCGGTCGCGGCGCGGTTCCAGGAGTTGGCGGCACAGTTTGCGCTCGATCGCACGGCCTGCGACCTGCTGTGGCTGCTCCTCGCCCCGCAGCTCGATCCGCACCTCGCCTGGCTGCTGCGGCTCGTCGCCCGCACGCGCCAGGCGAGCGGTCTCGACACGGAGGTGCTCTGGAACCTGCTCGACCCGCTCGGCCAAAACCCGGGGCCCGTGCGCCGGGCGCTGCTGCCGTCGGCGACACTGCTCGGCGAAGCCCTGCTCGCGGTGCACGAGCCGGCCGCGGCCGGCCGCCCGGCCGTGCTTGGGGCCGAAACACGGCTCGCCGACTACCTGCTCGGCGACGACGGGCTCGACCGCACGCTGCCCGACAGTGTGCGGCTCCACCCCCTCGCCCCGGACGACGCGGGCGCCGAGGCCTTGCGGCGCGCCGCCACCGACCAGCCCGACGTGCTGCGTCGGCTCCACGACGTGCTGCGCCAGCGGCGAGCCCCGCTCCTCGTCGGCCGCGACCGCAACGCCAACCTGCGGCTCATCCAGGCGGTGTCGGCGCCGCTCGGCCAGCGGCTCCTGCTCTTCCGGCCGGGCCCGGGCGGGTTCGCGAGGGAGGCGCCGCTGCTGCGCCGGCTCGTGCGCGAGGCGCGCCTGCTGAACCTGGCGCTCGTTTGCGAATGGGAAGCCGCCGACCCTCCCGGCGACGCCGAGGTCGAGCGGCTCGCCGAGGCCCAGCGCCGCCTCGGCCGGCTGTTCCTCATGACGGCCACCTTGCCCGACGGACCGACGCTCGGCGCCGTCGCCGACGCGCTGCAGGCTGCCATCGTCGAGGCCGCGCTGCCGAGCGCCGACGACCGCCTGCGCATCTGGCGCGACCGGCTCGGGCCGCGCGACATCGCGACGACGGGCGACGACCTGCTCGCCCGCGTCCGCGTCTACCCGCTCGGCCCGAGCCACATCGACCGCGCCGTGCGCATGGCCGAGTTCTTCTCGGAGGCCGACCCCAACCGGCCGGGCGGCCTGCGCGAAGACGCCGTGCTGCGCGCCTGCCGGCTCATGACCCAGTCGGCCCTCGGCTCCATGGCCGTGCGCGTCAACGTGACGGGGCGCTGGGACGATCTCGTCCTGCCGCGCGAACTGCTCGACAAAGTCTCCGAAATTCGGGCCTTTGCGCAGCACTACCGGCGCATCGCGGTGAGTTGGGGGCTGGCCCGCGGCGTCGACTACGGGCTCGGCCTCACCGTGCTCTTCTCCGGCGAGTCGGGCACGGGCAAGACCATGACGGCGGGGCTGCTCGCCCGCGACCTCGGCATCGAGATCTACCGTGTCGATTCGAGCCGTATCGTGTCGAAGTACATCGGCGAAACCGAGAAGCAGCTCGACCAGGTCTTCGAGTTGGCCGACCGCGCCGGGCTGGCGCTGCTGTTCGACGAAGCCGACGCCATCTTCGGCAAACGCACCGACATCAAGAGTTCGACCGACCGCTACGCCAACCTCGAAACCAACTACCTCCTCCAGAAGATGGAAGAGTTCAACGGGGTCGTGTTCCTCACCACGAACTTCCGCCAGGCGCTCGACGAGGCGTTCCTGCGCCGCATCAAGTACAAGGTCGATTTCCCGGCTCCCGACGCCCCGGCGCGCACCGAGCTCTGGCGCAAGATGGTCATGAACCGCATGCCGCTCGACCCCGCGGGCATCGACTTCGCCGACCTCGCCCACGAGTTCGAACTCACGGGCGGTCAAATCCGCAACGCGGTGCTGCGGGCCGCGCTCGCGGCCGCCAGCCACGACCGACTCGTCGACTACGCGGTCCTGCGCAGCGCCGCCGTGACGGAGTGCAAGGAACTCGGCAAGGTCGTCCGCGACTGAGCCGGGGCGGGGGGGTTTGGCGTCCCCAGCGGGGACTCGCGACCCCCGTCGGCGCCGCCGGCGTGACGCCGGGCTGCGGCCCGGGCCGGCCACCGATGCGCCCCGCGGGCGCGTCGGGCGGGCCGCCAAGCCACGGATCGATTCTTGCATCGTTGGCCCTCGGTTGGTCTGCACGCTGGGGCAGCCCCTGGAAGTGAGGTCACGTCATGGGCGACACGACTGAAGAGAAGAAAACCGAACCCGTCAAGCAACCGGCCCCCGTCGTAAGCACCACGTCCTCGACACCGACCGCTCCGCAAACCGACACGAGCGGCGGCTCGGGCACGCTCGGGCTCGGCAGCGGCGATTCCAAGACCGACGCCGAACTCGGCAAAACCGAGAAGGACCCCGAGGCCGAAGCGCGCGACAAAGCCCAGAAAGACCTCGAAGCCTTCAAGAAGGCGCCGCACGCCAAGAAAGACCACGAGCCGAGCACGGGGCGCGGCGTCTTCGACGTGCAGTACACGCCGGGTTCGAGCGAACTGCTCATCACGCTGCGCGTCGACCTCGAAGCCGTCGACGGCGACACCGAACGCTGGGGCGGCCCGAGTTTCTGGGATCGCCTCTTCGGCTCGGCCAAAAAAGAAGAAAACGAGTGGTTCGAGAAGTACCAGGCGCTCATGGCGGCCCGCTGGAGCGGCCAATACGGCATGAGCTGCACGAAGAAATACTGGGAAGAACTCAAGGCCAACACGAAGGTGTCCATCGTCCGCGACAAGACCAACCCGCACTTCAAGTTGAAGGTCACCAAGATGGCCGCGGGCGACTACTACGGCGACTCGTCGGTCGCCCCGCCGGGCGGTCAGAACCTGACGGCGCGCGCGCCCGGCGACACGAAGACCATGCCCAACGGCGGCGCCGGCACGACGAAGCTCGGCAGCACCGACTTGACCCCCAAATCGGGGCATCGCGAACAGGCGACGCGCGAGACCGACGTCGACCGCGTGCGCGCGCTGAACCCGGGCCAGGTCAAGTTCGGGACCGACAGCGCCGACGTCATTGCCGATGTCGCCAAGCTCACCGACATGGGCAAGGCGCTCAGCATGATCCGCGTGCCGCCGCTCACCATCAACCTCACGGGGCGCTCGTCCACGTCGGGCGCCGACGCCCACAACCTCGATCTGTCGCGTCGCCGGGCCGAAGCCGTCAAAAACCTGCTCACGAGCCAGGGCCAGTTCGTGCACACGGTCAACGTCGTGGCCAAAGGCGAAGAGGGCGCTGGGCCCGAGGCCGACTGGCAGCGCGTCGACATCGAAATCCCGTACGTCGACAACTCGTTCGTCAACGCCTACGACATCGCGGGCCACGAAACCGGTCATATGCTGGGGCTCGGCGACGAATACCCGGGCGCCGGCGTCGCCGCCCAGTACCAACTGACCGAGGAAGCCTTCGGCAAGACCTTGGCCGACACCTTCCTCAAGCGCGAAGGCAGCTCGTCCAGCATCATGTCGAGCGGTCTCGACGTGCGGCCCTACCACTACGTGACGTTCTGGGAAGCGCTGGGCGAAGTAACCAAGCCCGAACTGCTGCGCACCGACTGGTCCATCGGCATGTAGCGCCAGCCCGCCCCGGCCCGACGGCCCAACCCGACCCCCAACCGGCACGGTTTCCCTCAGCCCGCCTGCCACGCAGGCTGGGGCCGCGTGCGTGGGTCGGTTCTGCCGGAATCCGTTGTTGATACCAAGTTGCGTTCCAAAGGATACCGAGGCGCCGAGGAGCGATCCCCCGAGGCGTACTCCTGGCACGCCGCAGGGGGGAGCGACGAAGGCAACAAGGGTATCCGAAAGAAGGCGACTTGGTAGGATACGACGAACGAGGCGTGGAGCAGCCCTGGGTCAGGCCGACACCCCGAGCGCTTCGAGCACCCAGTAGGTGCCGGCCGCAACGGCGGCCGTGGCCGGGATGGTGAGGATCCACGCCCACACCATGCGCCCAGCCACGCCCCAACGCACGCCCGAAGCATTGACCGTGGCGCCGACCCCGACGATGGCGCCGGCGATGGTGTGCGTGGTGCTGACCGGAACCCCGAGCCCGCTCGCGAGGAACACCGACATGGCGCCGCCGAGTTCGGCGCAGAACCCGCCGACGGGCTTGAGCGCGGTGAGCCGCATGCCCATGGTGCGCACGACATGCCACCCTCCGGCCAGTGTGCCGAGCGCGATGGCCGCGTACGCGGCGATGATGACCCAGAGCGGCACCTCGAAGGTGTCGAGATAGCCGGTGGAGTACAGCAGCACGACGATGATGCCCATGGTCTTTTGGGCGTCGTTCGAGCCATGACCGAGGCTGAAGGCGGCTGACGACACGAGCTGGCCGATGCGGAACAGGCGGTCGACCTGCAGCGGCGAACGGTGGCGAAAGAGCCAGTAGACCCCGAGCATCAGCAGGTAGCCGAGCGCCATGCCGAGCAGCGGCGACACGAAGATGAACACGACGACCTTCGCGACGCCGGCGGAGTTGAGGCAGGCCGTGCCATGGTCGACGACTGCCGCGCCGATGAGGCCGCCGATGAGGGCGTGCGAGACACTGATGGGCAGGCCGAGCCGGGTGCAGAGGTAGGACCAACTCACCGCACCGATGAGTGCCGCCAGTACGATGGTGGGGGTCACGATTTCGGGGTCGACGATGCCCTTGCCCACCGTCTTGGCGACCGCGACCCCAAACAAGAACGCCGCGGCAAAATTGAAGAATGCGGCCCAGACGACGGCGGCCCACGGCGGCAGCACCCGCGTGCCCACGATGGTGGCGATGGAGTTGGCCGCGTCGTTCATGCCGTTGACGAAGTCGAACAGCAGCGCCACGACCACGATGATGATGACCAGGGTCAACATGGGGCACCTAGCCGAGTTCGAGAACGATGCCTTCGACGATGTGGGCCACGTGCTCGCAGCGGTCGATGGCCGCTTCGAGCGTTTCGTAGACCTCCTTCCACTTCACGACGGCGCGGATGTCGGGCTCTTCGCGAAAGAGGTGCGCGATGGACTGGCGCAGCACCACGTCGCCGTCGTTTTCGAGGCGGTTGATTTCGATGCTGGGCTGGCGCAGGGCGGCGGGGTCTTTCTTGGCGCGTTCGAGGCCGGCCACGAGTTTCTGCACCTGCTGGCTGGACTCGACGAGGATGCGCGACAGTTCGAGGGCTTCGGGCTTGGCCTTCGCAATCTCGAAGAGGAACAGGCGCTCGGCAACCGCCTTCGTGAGGTCGACGATGTCGTCGAGGCGCGTCACGAGCTGGTGGATGTCGTGGCGATCGAACGGCGTGACGAAGGTCTTGTGGATGCGTTCGACCGTCTGGTGCGCGATCTCGTCGGCCTCGTGTTCGATGGCCTTGATGCGCCGGGCGTGGATTTCGGCGCGTTCGAGTTCTCCGAGCATCTTCTGGAGCGCCTCGGCCGCTTCGACCACCTTGCCGGCGAGTTTGCAGAAGAGTTCGAAGAAGACCTTTTCACGCGGTACCAGTGCTTCCCACATGAGACCTCCAGCAGTAAGCCGGCATGCGCCAGGTGCCGGGACCCCGCCGCACGGATGGGCTGCGCGGCAGGGGGCCGCGGCTGCCCCCGAGACGACCGGCGGCGCCGGCCGGACGTTATGGAGTCGCCCCCCGGTGCCCGCGCCTGTTGGGTCGGCGAGACCATGCGGGCGCCTCAGAGGCGGCGGGATGCTACCCCAGGTGCGCACCGCCGAACCAGCAAAAAAGGCTCCCGGGCGGCTGCAGGCAGGTGGCCTCAGGCAATGCCCGCGAGCCGGTGCGCCAGTCGGATGGCGAAGGCCAGGATGGTGGCCTGCGGCGGCACCCCGAGGCCGGCCGGAACGGCGGAACCGTCGGCAATGGCGAGGTTTGTCACGTCGAACACGCGCCCATCGGGGTCGGTGACGCCGAGCGCACGCCGGCCGGCCCGGCGCGCGCTGCCGAGCGGCTCGAGGCCCACGAGCGGCGGCCCCGGTAGGCTCGCCCGGGCGTGCGCGAGCGGCCCAAGGTCGCTCTCGGCACGCACGACGGGGGCGTTGGCGAACGGCAGGTAGATGTCGGTGGCCCCAGCCGCGAGCAGCAACCGCGCGGCGAAACCGATGCCCGCGCGCAGCGCAGCCCCGTCGCGCGGGGGCAGCGGGTAGTGCACGCTCGGCCGCCCATCGCGGCCCGCGCGCACGCGGCCGGCACCGCGGTCGGTCACGTGCACCGCCAGGCAGACGAGCCGTTCGAGGTCTTCGAGGGCGTGCGTGAGCGACGCGCCGAGCCGCGGCAGGAGCGCGGCGGCAAACGCCGGACCAGCCTGCCACGTGGCGATGCGCACGCCGGGCGAGGCCGGCAACGCCACCGCGCTCGTCACGACCGGGGCCTGCCAGCCGCGCACGAGCCCGGGCATGCGGGCGAACACGGGAGCGAACGGCTGGAGTGCCAGGTGACGGCCGAGCGCCGCGCTGCGAATGCCGCTCGCGGCGAGCAGCAGCGGGGTCTCATACGCCCCGGCGGCGAGCACGACGTGCGCCGCCTGCACGACGAGCGGCCGGCCCGCAACCCCGGGGCCCTCGCCCGCCCAGGCCACGACGGCCCGCGCCCGGCCGGCGTCGAGCTGCACGCGCTCGGCGCGGCAGTGCGTGATGAACAGTGCGCCCGCGGCCTCGGCGGCGGCCAGCAGCGCCAGGACGGGCCGCGCGCCGTGCGGGCAGCCGACGAGGCACTGGCCGCAGCCGCGGCAGCCCGGGGCCAGCCGGGGGACGGGCGCGTACGGGGCTTCGAGCGCGCGGGCGGCCGTGCCCAGCAGGTCGGCCGGCACGCCGAGGTCGAGCGGCGG
>CAYRCM010000060.1:0-27237 GCA_964422715.1 uncultured Myxococcales bacterium
CGCGCCCGCGCCAGCGCAGCCGCCCCCAGAGTTGCCGCGGCCCGCGCCGCTACCGGCGTCGGGGGACGGGACGGCGGGCCCGTCGGCGAGCGCTGCCGGGTCTGTCTGGGCGTCGCTCTGGAGATCGTGGCCCGCGCCCGCCTCGGGCTTGACGTCGGCGCCGGGCCGGGCGTCGCCAGCGCCATCGGGCGCGTGCGCGTCACGTGCCGTCGCATCGGGCGGCACGGCATCGATTCGCGTGGCGTCGGGCCGCGCGGGGCCCGCATCGCCTGCCGCGTCGGCGAGCCCCGCGTCGCCCGGGCTCACGTCGGGCGGCGCAACCGGCGCGTCGGCGGCGCCGTCGGGGGGGCTGGGTGCGTCGCTCGGCACGTCGGGAGCGAGCAGTTCGGGCCCCCCCGCGTCGGCCCCCCCGGCGTCGGCCGCCCATTCGACGACTTCGACCGTCGCCTCAGGCAACGGTTCGGGCGCCGGCTCAGCGCCTGCCTCGGGCGGGCGTTCGGCTGCGGCTTCTTCGTCGTTCTCGGGCGGTGGCAGCGGCGGCACGGGCTCGGGCAACGCGAGCCATGAAGCGGCGTCGGCCCCGCCCGTGCGCAGCCGCAGCGCGATGGGGCTGCCGGCCGCGACGACCGCCGGGTTCGGCTCGTAGCGCGGCGCGTTGCTGCCCGTGACGATGAGCCGGATGTGGTGGCCCCGGTTGAAGACATAGCTGGTCGTGAAAAGGTCGAATTCGACGTCGAGCCACGCGTCGGGGGTCACGGCGCTCGCCGCGACACAGCCCTCGCGCCGGCTGAGCCGTACGATGCCCTCGGTGATGCCGAACGAGCGGCCGTCGGGGAAGACATCGGTGAGCCGCACGGCGAAGTCGGCATCGGGGCCGCTCGTCTGCACGACGAGGTGCACGCGCGGCCGGCCGGTGACCTCGATGGGTTCGTCGAGCGGGGCCGTGGTGAACAGGACCGCGTCGGCGCGGCTCTCGACCGGCGCCATGTTGCGCGGGCCGCGCGTGAGTCCGAGGTTCGGGCCGCCCACGGTCGGCGACGGGTCGGCCGGGTCGAACGGGAAGACCACCGTGTTTTCGAACGCTTCGGGCGGCCCGCCGAGCCCGCCGGCGGCCGTGAGCGGCAGCCGCGTCATGACCGCCTCGGGCGGCCAATCGTCGGCCGTGCGCCATTCGTTGCCGGGGGCAGCGGGGTCTTCGACATCGCCCATGACGTAATAGCGCACCGGCGCCCACGTCGCGACGGGCCCCGGGACGTCGTCGAAGCACCAGCGCAGCCAGTGCAGCAGCTCGGCGAGGTAGTCGAAACGGGCGTTGCTCGGGAACGTGAACTCGCCCGCGTCCTGTTCGCCGAGCGCGTGGTGCGTCCACGGGCCGACGATCAGGTATTGGTGCGCCGCGACGAAGGGGTCGGCTGACTGGCGGTACATCTGGAACCCGGCGATGGTGCCCTCGGTGAACGGATCGAACCAGCCCACCATGTGCACCGCCGGGGCGCGCACGGCCGCCCCGCGGTCTTGCAGCCGCAGTTCGCTCCAGTAGTCGTCGCAAAACGCGTGGTCGTGGAGGGCCGCGACCGTGTCCGGGGCGTCGACCCAACTCGAAAACGTGTCGACGAGTTCGGCTTCGAAGACGCCCCCGTGAAACACCGCCGTGTAGAGGTCGGGGGTGGCCAGCGCGAGCGTCTGGCAGATCATCTGAGAAGGTGCGTCGGGTGCCAGCAGATAGCCCGGGATGGCCAGCGCCGAGGCCCCGGCAAACATGATGCGACCGTCGCACCACGGCTGTTCGAGGAGCCAGTCGAGGGTTTCGAGCCCGTCCTGGCGGTCCCACAGAAACGGCACACGCACGCCCTCCGATGCGCCGAACCCGCGCGTGTCCTGCACCACCGTGGCGACGCCGATGAGCGCCAGCAGTTCGAAGCCCTGGGCCACGAGGTCGCCGTTGGGCCCCCAGCCCGTGTAGGGCTTGCGCGTCACGATGGTCGGCCACGGACCGCCGCTCGCGTTCGGAAGCACGACGAGCGTCGAGAGCCCGACGCCGTCGGACATCTCGACCCGTTCCACAAATTCGACCGCGGCCCCCGCCGGCCGCGGGGTGAGCGCGACGACGACCACGGCGAGACCGAGCAGTGCCGAACGAAGCGGCCGGGTCATGGCGACATCCTCTCCGGTGACACCCGGCCCCCGTGGCCCGGTGCACCCCGGGGGCGGAATCCTAGCACGGGTCCGGTCCCCGTGGTGCCCGAGGGCGCGCAGCCGGCACGCATCTGCTAGGATGCCGGGTATCGGCGGGCGGCCGGCCAGGCGGGGCCTCCTGCTTCGGCGAGCGACAGGGAGGGTGGGCATGCAGCGAGGCACCTGGGCTTGGGCGACGGCCTTCGCGTTGTGGGGCACGCTCGGCACGGCCGGCTGCGGCGCCGGGTCGGGCAGCGCGGCTCAGCCGGGCGACGTCGCGGCCGATTTCGCGGTCGACGGCCCGCGCGGCGCCGATTTCCAGGTCGATTTCGCGGGCGACGGTGCGCTGCCCGACGGCGCCGGCGGGCCCGAGACGGCCGGACCGGTCGAAGGCGAGTTCGGCTGGCCCTGCACCGGCGCCGGCGACTGCCACAGCGGCTACTGCGTCGTCACGGCCGACGGTCGGCGCTGCTCGCGCACCTGCGTCGATTCGTGCCCGGACGGCTTCTCGTGCCGCCAGAACGTGGCCGCCCAGCCCGCCGTCGTCTTCGTGTGCCTGCCGGCCCTGCCGACGTTTTGCGCGCCGTGTCGCGCAAACCGCGACTGCCTCACCGAAAACGACCAGGGGGGCCACCGCTGCCTGCCGCACGGCGACGCGGGCGCGTTCTGCGGCGGCGACTGCGGGCCGAGCGGGGCGAGCTGCCCCGTGGGCTCGTTTTGCTCGAACGTCGCCGACATCGAAGGCGGCGTGAGCCGCCAGTGCGTGCCGACCGAGGGCGAATGCCGTTGCTCGCCCGGGGCCAGCGAGCGGGGCGCGGCCACCTCGTGCGCCGTGCGCAACGAATTCGGCGCCTGTCTCGGCGAGCGGCGTTGCACGTCCACCGGACTCACCGCCTGCGACGCCGCGCTGCCCCAGGAAGACGTCTGCGACGGTCTCGACAACGACTGCGACGGCGCCCCCGACGACGCCTTCGAGGCTGCCGACTGCACGGCCACGAACGCGTTCGGCACCTGTCTCGGCGCGCTCGTCTGCACCGGCGCGGCCGGCGTGGCCTGCACGGCCGCGAACCCCGCGGCCGAGAGCTGCGACAGCGCCGACAACGACTGCGACGACGTCATCGACGAAGCCGACGCCTTCGGCTGCACACTACTTTTCGCCGACGGCGACGGCGACGGCTTCGGCGTCGGCGCGGCGCGCTGCCTCTGTGCCCCCGATGCCCTGTTCCGCGCCTTGCAGCCGGGCGACTGCGACGACGCGCGCGCAGAGATTCGCCCGCAGGGCGCCGAACGCTGCAACGGCCGCGACGACGACTGCGACGGCGCCACCGACGAGGAGGGGGCGGCCGGCTGCGCGTTCTACGCCGCCGACGGCGACGGCGACGGTTTCGGCAACCCCGCCGACATGCGTTGCCTCTGCGCGCCCGCGGCCCCGTACGTCACGACCGACGCGACCGACTGCCACGACACCGACCCCACCGTCGGCCCGGCCGCCGGCGAGACGTGCGACGGCACCGACAACGATTGCGACGGGGCCACCGACGAAGAAGGGGCGCTCGGCTGCGCGCTGCTCTTCGCCGACGGCGATGGCGACGGCATGGGCGACCCGGCGAATTTCGCGTGTCTCTGCGCTGCCGCGGCGCCGTACGTGGCAAGAACGGGCGGCGACTGCGCCGACACCGACCCGACCACCGGCCCGGCGCGGCCCGAGGTGTGCGACGGGCGCGACAACGACTGCAACGGGGCCACCGACGAAGGCGGGGCGGGCGGCTGCGTGTCCTTCTACCTCGACGGCGACGGCGACGGCTTCGGCGTCGCCGGTGATTTTCGCTGCCTCTGCGCGGCCGCGGCCCCGTACACGGCGACCGAGGCGGGCGACTGCGACGACGGGCACGCCGACGCGAAGCCCGGCGGCGCCGAAGTCTGCGACGGCCGCGACAACGACTGCGACGGCGTCGCCGACGCGGCCGATGCCGCCGGGTGCGCGGTCTACTTCCGCGATCACGACCTCGACGGCCACGGCGCGCCGGGCGAAAGTGCCTGTCTCTGTGCGCCGGCCATCCCCTACCTCGCCACCACGGCCGAAGACTGCGACGACGCCAATCCGCTCATCTACCCGGCCGCCGGCGAGGCCTGCAACGGCCTCGACGACGACTGCGATGGGTTCACCGACCAGGGGGTCGCGGGGGCCTGCACGCCGTTCTTTGCCGACGGCGACGGCGACGGCTTCGGCGCGGGCGACTCGGTGTGCCTCTGCGGCCCCGAGGGCGACTACACGACGAGCCGGGCGGGCGACTGTGCGGACGACGACCGCCGCGTCTACCCGCTCGCCGACGAACTGTGCAACGGCCGCGACGACGATTGCGACGGCGAAACCGACGAGGAACCGGCGCTCGGGTGCCAATGGTGGTTTCTCGACGCCGACCGCGACAACTTCGGGGTGCTCACCGAGGCGCGTTGCCTCTGCGCGCCCGACGCCGAGACGGGCTACGACACGATGCAGCCCGGCGACTGCGATGACGCCGCCGCCGCGGTGTGGCCCGGGGCCGCCGAGGCCTGCAACGGCGGCGACGACGATTGCGACGGGGCCACCGACGAGCCCGGGGCCACGGGGTGCGCCTTCTGGCTGCGCGACAGCGACGGCGACGGGTTCGGGGTGGCGGCCGACGCGCTCTGCCTGTGTGCCCCCGACGCCCTCTACCGCGCCGCCGCGGGCGGCGATTGCGACGACGGCGAGGCCGCGGCCCGGCCCGACGCGAGCGAGAGCTGCGACGGCCTCGACAACGACTGCAACGGGGTCGTCGACGACCCCGACACCCCGGGTTGCACGCCGCACTACGCCGATGCCGACGGCGACGGCTACGGCGGGGCCGACGCGCCGCAATGTCTGTGCGCCGCAAGCGGTCGCTTCACGGCGCTGCGCAGCGGCGACTGCGACGACGCGCTCGCGTTCGTCAACCCGGGCGCGCCCGAACGCTGCGACGGGGTCGACAACGACTGCGACGCGCAGACCGACGGGCCGGGCTCGGCGGGCTGCGTGACGCTCTTCGCCGACCGCGACGGCGACACGTTCGGTGTCGCCGCGGACACGCGCTGCCTGTGTGCCCCCGATGACGTCCACCGCACGTCGGTCGGTGGCGACTGCGACGACGCCGACCCGGCCGTCTCACCCGCGGCGGGCGAGGCCTGCGACACGCTCGACAACGACTGCGACGACGCCGTCGACGAACCCGGGGCCGCGGGCTGCGTCCTCTACCTGCGCGACGCCGACCGCGACGAGTACGGGGTCAGCGGCGATGCGCGCTGTCTCTGCACGGCCCTGGCGCCCTACGACCGGAGCGTGGGCGGCGACTGCGACGACGAGGCGGCCTCGGTCCATCCGGGCGTTGCCGAGTCGTGCAACGGCGTCGACGACGACTGCGACGGCATCCGCGACAACGTCGACGCCGCCGGGTGCACGGCCTACCTCTACGACGGCGACGGCGACGGCTGGGGGGTGTCCGGCGACACGCGCTGCCTCTGTGCGCCGCTCGGTGCCTACGCCGCCAGGCGCGGGCCCGACTGCAACGACACCGCCCCGCTGCAGAATCCTGGCGCCACCGAAGCCTGCAACGATGTCGACGACGACTGCGACGGGGCCACTGACGAACCCGGCGCCACGGGCTGCGTCGTCTACCTGCGCGACCACGATGGCGACGGCTTCGGCGTCGCCGGCACGGGCCAGTGCCTCTGCGCGCCCGCGGGCGAGCGCACGGCGACGGTCGGGGGCGACTGCGACGACGCGAGCGAGAGCGTCTACCCGGCCGCCGTCGAAGTCTGCGACGCCGTCGACAACGACTGCAACGCCACCGTCGACGAGGGCTGCGGCCTGCCGGGTCTCGGCTGGCCGACCCACATGCTCGACTTGCGCCGCACGGGCCACACCATGAACTACGAGGCGCCCGAGAGCCCCGTGCTGCGCTGGCAGCGCACGCTCCCGGGGGCCCCGGCCATCCGCAACTCGCCGGTGCTCTACGCAAACGGCGACGTGGTTGTGGCGGTCGGCAACCGCGTCTTCCGCCTGGCCGCCACGACGGGCGACATGAGTGCCTGGCCGGCCTACACGCTCCCCGGCCCGGTCTACGCCTGGGCCGGGCCCACGCTGCGCGAGGGCGGCACCATCCTCGTGCCCGCGGGCAACTCCCTCGTCCTGCTGCGGCCCGACTTGACGCCCATCTGGAGCACCGACCTCGGCGCGACCCTCGTCTCGACCCCGCTCGTCGACCCGAACGGCAGCCTGTACGTCGTCAGCGCCGTCGGCCTGCACCGCGTCGGCCCCGACGGCGGGCTCGTCTGGACCGTGGCCGCTCAGAACAACGCCGACACGCCCTCGCATCCGGCCATGGGCATCAACGGCGAGATCTTCTTCACCGCCGCCGACCACAAGATCTACGCGGTCGACCCCGACGCCCCGGCCGAGGGTCGCCTGCTCTGGTCGGTGGTGCCCACGGGCGTGCCCGCGGCCGAACTCACGAATCCCGTCGACGCCTCGGTCACCGTGTCCGAATTGGGCTATCCTTACCAGGTGTTCGGCGATTCCATCTATGCGCTCAACGTGTCGGGCAACACCCTCTACACGGTCGACTTCAACCTGCCGGTGCGCGCCGGGCTCGGCATCCACAACACCGGCTTCCAGTGCTGCAACCCCGAGGAATTCATCTGGGTGAGCCCGACCGACGTGCGGCCGCTGCGGCGCTACACCGTCACCCTGGCCCTCGTAGCCACCACGGCGAGTGCGGTCAACAAGCACGCCGCGGCGCGTTCCGCACCGCCCGTCTTCGACCGCAACGGCGACGTGCTCATCGGCGGCAACGACGGCCGGCTCATGGCGTTCACGCAAGGCTGCGCCAACAAGTGGAGCTTCGCGACGGGTGCCAGCCCCGACGACATCGACGGCCCGGCGGCCATCGGCAACGGAATCGTGGTGTTCGGCGACGCGTCGGGCACCGTGTACTGCCTGCAGGAGTAGCCAGCCATGACGAGCATTGCGCGCACCGTCGCCCCTCGCGGGGCCTGGGCTTTCGCGTTCCTGCTCGCGGCGTTCGCGGGCTGCGCGGGCGGCGCCGACGCCGGCGGCGATGCCGTGGCGGCTGGCGATGGGCCGCTCGGCGGCGACCTCGCCATCGACGCCGGCCGCGACGCCGGCGCCGGCCGCGACGGCTTCGGCGCTCCCGACGCCCCCGACGCCGGCGCCACCGACGCGGCGGCCGCCCCCGACGGCCTGCCGCCGCCCGGCGAGTTCGGCGCCCCGTGCAGCGACAACGCCGAGTGCATCGACGGCTACTGCGTCGAGGGCTACGCGGGCCGCGTCTGCACGCGGCTCTGCCTCTCGAAGTGCCCCGACGGCTGGTCGTGCGAACAGGACCTGGCTGCCGTTCCCGACGTCATCTACCTCTGCGTGCCGAGCTTCCTCCGCCTCTGCTACCCCTGCACCACGAACGACGACTGCCGCGAGCCCGGGGCCGCCGGCCCGCACGCCTGCATTCCGCGCGGCGCCGAGGGCGCGTTTTGCGGCGGCGCCTGCGAGCGCGCGGCCTGCCCACCGGGCTACGTCTGCGCGCTCGCGACCGACGTGACGGGCGCGGAGAGCCCGCAATGTCAATTACTCGCGGCCGCCGGCAGCGACACCCCGCCGCTCTGCGACTGCGCGCCCGGCGCCGTGGCCGCCGCGGCGCACACGGCCTGCTTCCTCGAAAACGCCGCGGGCCGCTGCGCCGGCCGCCGCGAGTGTACGGCCGACGGCCTCTCGGCCTGCGACGCCCCCACCCCCGCCCCCGACCTCTGCGACGGCGTCGACAACGACTGCGACGGCCCGACCGACGAGGCCCACCTGGCCGAGCCCTGCGAGCGTGCGAACGAGCACGGCCGCTGTGCGGGCGAGTTCGTCTGCGGCGGGGCGGCCGGGCCGAGCTGCTCGGCCCCCGAGCCGGCCGGCGAGCGCTGCGACGGCGCCGACAACGACTGCGACGGCGAGACCGACGAAGCCGACGCCGCAGGCTGCACGCCGCACTACTTCGATCTCGACGGCGACGGCTACGGCACGCTCGACGCGCGCTGCTTGTGCGCCCCGGCCGGCGACTACGCGGCCCCGCAGGGCGGCGACTGCGCCGACGACGCACCGCTGCGCCACCCGCAGGGCCTCGAAGTCTGCAACGGGCTCGACGACAACTGCGACGGTGCGGCCGACGAGGACGGGGCCGCCGGCTGCGGGCTGTTCAGCCGCGACGGCGACGGCGACGGCTTCGGCCATCCGACCGACCTGCGCTGCCTCTGTGCCGCCGAGGGCGACTACGCGGCGCGCAGCAACACCGACTGCGACGACGCCGAGCCGGCCGCGCATCCGGGCGGCAGTGAAACCTGCGACGGCGTCGACAACGACTGCGATGGGCTCACCGACGAGGACGGGTCCGGCAACTGCACCCTGCACTTCGCCGACGGCGACGGCGACGGCCACGGCAACGGGGCCCTCTACGCCTGCCTCTGTGCCGCGAGCGAGGCCTTTCCGACAACGCTCGGCGGCGACTGCGCCGACGCCGACCCCGCCCGCCATCCCGGCGCCGCCGAACGCTGCGACGGCGTCGACAACGACTGCGACGGCCTCAGCGACGAGTCCGGCGCGGCCGACTGCACCCCCTACTACCGCGACGGCGACGGCGATGCCGTGGGCGTGCAGGGCGACGTGCGCTGCGCCTGCGGCCCGCTGCCGCCGCACACGGCCACGGTTGCGGGCGACTGCAACGACGCGGTGGCCAGCGTGTACCCGGGCGCCGCCGAGGCCTGCAACGGGCTCGACGACGACTGCGACGGCACGGTCGACGAAGCCGACGCCGCCGGCTGTGCCGTCTACTTCCTCGACGCCGACCGCGACAGCCACGGCGTGGCCACCGACGCGCGCTGTCTCTGCGTCCCGGTGCCGCCGTACGTCGCGCGCGTGGCCGACGACTGCGACGACGGCAACCCGTTTGCGCACCCGGGCGCCCACGAGGTATGCAACGGCATCGACGACGATTGCAACGGCGACACCGACGAGGGCGTCCAGGGCTCCTGCGTGCCGTTCTACCTCGACGCCGACGCCGACGGCTGGGGTCAGGACGGCGATAGCCAGTGCCTGTGCGGCCCGGCCGGGCTCTACCGCGCCGCGCGGCCCGGCGACTGCGATGACGCCGATCCGAGCGTCTACCCGTTCGCCCCCGAAGTCTGCAACGACGGCCGCAACGACGACTGCGACGCGCTCGGCGACGAGCCCGGCGCCCTCGGTTGCCTCTCGCGCTACCGCGACGACGACGGTGACGACTACGGCCAACTCTCCGATTTCCAGTGTCTTTGCGCGCCCGCCGACCCCTACCGGGCCCTCGGGCCGGGCGACTGCGACGACGCCGCGCCCGCCATCCATCCCGCCGCCGACGAAACGTGCGACGGCCTCGACAACGACTGCGACGGGGCCACCGACGAGCCGGGCGCCACGGCGTGCACGCCGTATCTGCGCGACAGCGACGGCGACGGCTTCGGCGCCCCCGGCGACGGCCAGTGTCTCTGCGCGCCGGCGGCGCCGTTCGTGGCCGAAGTGGGTGGCGACTGCAACGACGCCAACTTCGACGTGCGGCCCGGGGCCGGCGAAACGTGCAACGGCCTCGACGACGACTGCAACGGCGTCGTCGACGACCCCGGCACCGTCGGCTGCACGATCTACTACGGCGATGCCGACGGCGACGGGTTCGGTGCTGCCGCCGAGCAGGCCTGTCTGTGTGGGCCGCAGGGCACCTTGCGCGCCACCGTGGCGGGCGACTGCGCCGACACCGATCCCGAACGCCATCCGGCGGCCATCGAGCGCTGCGACACGCTCGACAACGACTGCGACGACGCGGTCGACGAACTCGGCGCCATCGGCTGCGACATCTACTACCTCGACGCCGATGCCGACGGCAGCGGCGTTGCGGGCGACTTCCGCTGTCTGTGCGCCGCAGCCGGCGAATACCGCACGCGCACGGCCGGCGACTGCGACGACGCGGCCGCCGCCGTGTACCCGGGCGCCCCCGAACGCTGTGGCGGCGGCGACGAGGACTGCGACGGCACCACCGACGAGCCCGAGGCACTCGGCTGCGGCCCGTATCTGCGCGACGGCGACGAAGACGGCTACGGCCCGGCCGATGACGCCCGCTGTCTGTGCGCCCCGGCCTGGCCCTACACGGCCCTGGCGGCGGGAGACTGCAACGACAGCAGCGACCTCATCTTTCCGGGCCAGACCGAATACTGCAACGCCACCGACGACGACTGCGACGGCAGCGTCGACGAGGAAGGGGCGGTCGGCTGCACCGACTACTTCGTCGACGGCGACGACGACGGCTGGGGGCTCGCAGGCGGGCGCTGCCTCTGTGCCGCGGCCGGCGCCTACCGCGCGCCGCGCGGCGGCGACTGCGCCGACGACGACTTCGCCCGCAACCCCGGCGTCGCCGAACGCTGCGAGTCCGCCGGCGTCGACGACGACTGCGACGGCGCCACCGACGAGGTGGGCGCCGCCGGCTGCGCGCCGGCCTACGTTGATGCCGACGGCGACGGCTACGGGGTCAGCGCCACCGGCCAGTGCCGCTGCACGACGCCGCCGGGACAGGCACCCGCCGGCGGCGATTGCGCCGACGCCGACCCCGCCATCCATCCCGCGGCAGCCGAAGTGTGCAATGCCCGCGACGACAACTGCGACGCCGTCTTCGACGAAGGCTGCGGGCTCGCGACCGGCCCGGTCGTGTGGCCCACCTACAAGTACGACAGCCGCCGTAGCGGCCATTCGCCCTACGCCGCCGGCCCGCGCACGGCCGCCAACGCCTGGGTGTTTGCGCCGCCCGATGGGCAGCTCAACACGTGGTCCACGCAGAACTCGCCCGTGATCGCCGCCGACGGCCACATCATCGTGCAAGTCCGCGAATGGGTGTACAAACTCGACCGTCCGACGGGCGCCATCCGCTGGAAGCACGCGGTCTCGGCCGCGCCCATGAACCGCGCCGGCCCCACGCTGCGCGAAGGCGGGCTGCTCGTCGTGCCGGCCGGCAACGGCCTGGCGCTGCTGCGGCCCTTCATCGACCCCGGGAGCGGCGAGGATTCCGTCGAGACGCTCTGGGAAATCCAATTCCCGGGCGCCAGCTCCGACGTGCTCACCGGCTCCCCCATGGTCGACGCCGCCGGAAACGCCTATGTCGGCAATAGTACCCAACTTTTCCGCGTCGGTCCGGGCGGCACGCTCGACTGGTCGCAGCCGGTCCCCAACAGCCAGCAGGTGCCCGCCGACATGGCCATCGGTCCGCCCGGCGGCCCCGGCGCCGGGCGCCTCTACTTCGCCTGCACGAACCACACGATCTACGCCATCGAGCCCGACGGCCAGGTTGCCTGGACGCACTTCGTGCCGGGCGCCGACATCGACGCTTCAGTGGCCGTCGACCGCGCGGGGCGCATCTTCCTCGTCTACGGTGCCACGCTCGTCGGTCTCGTCGACCAGGGCACCACCACCGCCGAGTTGCCGCGCTTCGCCGTCTCCTACGACACCGACACGAGCCTCTCCATCTACTTCGATGGCACGACCGAGTGGTTCTTCGTCAACCCCAACGCGCAGGACATCTACCGCCTGCGCCTGCTCGCGAGCGGCAGTTGGTGTACGCCCGGCAGCAACGGCTGCTGGATCGATTCCTCGATCCTGAGTCATGGCTCGCGCGGCTCGACGCCCATCGTCGACGGCAACGGGGTGCTCTACGTCGGCGCCAGCAACGCGGCGTATCAGCTCGCCGCCATCGATCTGCGCGTCGCCTCGCCCACGCCGCACCTCTTCGAGTACGCCGCGAACGGGGTCGTCGACGGCGCCGTGGCCGTCGGGCAGGGCTTCGTCGTGTTCTCCGACAACACGAGCCGGGTTCACTGCCTCGGTTGTCGCCAACCTTGACGTGCCGGCCGGGGTTTTCCGCGGCGGCGCTCCGTGCTATAGCTGCCGCCGCCTGTCGCATCGACGGGCACGCCATGAGGAGGGCCGCATGTCGTCGACCGAATCGAAGCAGCTCGTGAGCGTCTGGACCTGGGTGGGACTCGTGCTCACGGTCTTCGGGCTCATCGTCACGGGTTCCGGCATCTACTACGTGTGGGCGCCCGTCCCGCCGACCCGGCTCGCCGAACTCAATCCCTGCCTCTGGTGGGGCGCCATCATGCTCACGGCCGGGTTGCTGTTCCTCATCGTGCCCATCGTCGTGGCCCGCCGTCCGAGCGCCGCCCCGCGCTGACCCCGCGCGGCTCCGCACCGCCTCCCGCACACCGTCCTGGCCCCGTCCCGCGCGTTGCCGCGCCGTTCTGCGCCCCACGATCTTGCGGCCGCGCCACGAAACCCCTACCATCCAGCATTGGGTTCTCGCCACGCACATGGTTCCGCTGGGGATAGGGCGCTCGGGCACGGGTCCCGAAGTTGCGCCGGGGAAAAAGGAGTCACGCATGCGTAGATGGTTTGGGGTCATCCTGGTAGCCGGGGTCTTCGGGGTGCTCGTCGGCTGCGACGGCGACAGCGGTGGAGGGGGCACGCCCGACCTTGCGGGCGGCGACACGGGGGCCGGCGATACGGGGGCCGGCGACACCGTGCCCGACGTCGGGCCCAACGAGGACCTGCCCATCGACGTCGGGCCCGGTCCCGATGGCAGCGGTCCGAACGACACCACGGCCGACGCCATGCCCGAGGTGCTTCCGCCCGTCGACACCGTGACCGATGTCGGCCCCGGTCCCGACACCGCCCCCGAAGTCGTCGAACCGCAGTACGTGCCCATGGTCGGCGACGCGTCGTGCGCCGGCCTGTGGGTCGACCCGGCCGCGCCCGACCCGGTCGTCTTCGCTGGCGAAATCCACGAGTTGCTGTCCGACAACCCGCTGCGCGACATCACGGTCGGGCTTTACTCGGGCGCCGACGACACGCTGCTCGCCGAGGCCGTCACCGACGCCGACGGGCTCTACCGCATCGAGGGCCTGCCCGCCGCGTTCCCGTTCGACGGCTTCTACTCCAAACTCACGGGCACGGGTCTCGTCGACACCTACGGCTTCAACAACCGGCCGCTCGGCATGGATCTGCTCGCTTACGACCTCACGGGCGTCGCTCAGGCGGCCTACAACACGCTGCGCACCATCCTCGAACTGAACGGTGCCGTGTTCACGCCCGAGACCGGCGTCGTCTCCGGCCGCATCGTCGGCTGCGACGGTGAGAACATGGGCGGGCTGCTCGTCCGCATCGACCCCGCGCCCGAGGGCACCGGCATCTACTACCGCTACGGCACCATGGACTTCCGCGAGGCCGGCCCTGGCATTGCCACGGTCCAGGAACAGGGCTCGTTTGCCATCATCAACGTCCCGCCCGGCAACTACACGGTCACGGTTTCCGGCTCGGCCGACGGCATCGTCGCGCCCACCGACATCGTTGCCGCCCCCGTGAAGTGCGCCGCCGACGCCGTCAGCATCCAGATCGTCTACGTTCGCTAGCCTCCCCGCCGCGCCTCCTGCCCGGCCTCCGCCAGGCACACCAGCCCTCGACCAACGGGGATCACGCCGCGTCATCGGGTGCCCGCGCATCCGTCGGGGGGTGCATGCACGGCCGTCGGGGCGTGTATGCACGGCCGTCGAATGGTGCACGCACGGCCGTCGGGGCGTGTGTGCACGTCCGTCGAAGGGTGCATGCACGGCCGTTGGGGCGTGTGTGCACGTCGGTCGAAGGGTGCGTGCACGGCCGTCGGGGGGTGTACGCACGGCCGTCGGGGGGTGTACGCACGGCCGTCGGGGGGTGTATGCGCGTCCGTCGGGGGGGGCGCTACCAGCCGGTGGCGCGGGCGATGAACTTCGGCTTGATGAGGGCGAGCAGCGTCGGCAGCAGGATGAGACCGCCGAGCATGGAGACGACCATCCAGAAGACCATCAGGAGCCCCATGTCGGCCTGGAAGCGCAGGAAACTGAAGGCCCAGAACACGACGCCGAACACCATGGTGGAGGCCGTGAAGAGCACGGCCTTGCCGGCGGTGGAGATGGCCCGCACGATGGCCTCGATGAGGTCGGGGGTTTTCTGGTACTCCTCCTGGATGCGGCTCACGATGTAGAGCCCGTAGTCGACGCCAAGCCCGACGCCGAGCGCCACGACGGGCAGCGCGTTGACGTCGAGGCCGATGCCGCGGGCCCCCATGAGCGCGTACGTGAGGTAGTTCGACAGCACGAGCGGCACGAGGAACAGCACGGCGGCGACGAGCGAGCGATAGGCGAGCCAGCAGAAGAGGAACACGATGCCAAAGGCCAGGATGGTGACGCGCGCCTCGGCCGTGATGATGACCTCGTTGACCGCGGCGAGCAGCCCGCCGTAGCCGCCGGCGAGCCGGAACTGGGCCACCTGCTTCAGCGGTGCGTTGGGCGGGCACGCGGGCTCGACGGCCGCCATGCCCGCCTCGCCTGGCAAGTCTTCACCGACCGAAGGGGCCGCGGCCGTCATGGGACAGTCGCGTTCGAGCAGTGGCCGCATGGCCATGAAGGCCTTGGCGCGGTCGACGACCGTGCGCAGTGTCTCGCCCTTGTGATCGCGCAAGTAGATGCTGATGTTGGCGTTCTTGCTGTCCTGCGTGACGAAGCGGGCGAGATCGCCGGGCTCGGCCGAGCTGTAGATGAGTTCGAGGAAGAAGCCCGAGTCGCGCAGGTCCTGCGGGATGAGTTCCCACTTCGGGTCGTTCGCGTGCAGCGCCGAGATGATGGGCGGCAGCGTGTCGGCAAGCGACGCTGTGGCCCCGACCTCGGGCAGCATTTCCATTTCGCGCTGCAAATCCCACATGGCCTGCAAGACGGTCGGCGACTTGATGGCGTTGCGGTCGCGGCCTTCGACGACCACGTTGAGGATCTCGGTGTTGCCGAACTTCTCGGCGATGGCCTCGCTGTCGCGGTTGTAGCGCGAGTCGGGCCAAAGCATCGGCGTGCCCGGGTGCACATCGCCGACGACGAGCCGCATCGAGAGCAGGAAGCCGCCCGCGAACACGAGCCCGGTCGCCCCAACGACAATCCAACGTCCGCCGCGGCAGCACCAGCGCGCGAGCCGCCCGAGGTGGTGGGCCATAAAGTCGACCTTGTCGGTGCGGCGGCGCGGCGCCGGCAGGTACGACAGGATGACCGGGTTGAACACGAGGTCGGAGATGATGATGCTCAAGACCCAGAACCCGCCGAGATACGCGAGTTTCTGCATGAGCGGAATGGGCGTGACGGCCACGACCAGCACCCCGGCCGCGTCGGTCACGATGGACAGCATGCCGGGCTTGAAGAGGCCGCGGAACGTGGCCACGGCGGCCGCCCGGCGCTCGTTGCTGTCGTGGTATTCCTCGAGGAAGCGCTCGATGAGCTGCACTGAGTGGCTCAGCGCCCGCGCACTCACGATGAACGGCACGACGATGATGAGCGGGTCGAAGTTGAAGCGCATGGACCAGCCGAGCGCCTGCGCCAGGCCGTCCATGAGCGCCAGGAAGCCGAGGCCCCACACGGCGCTCATGACGGCCGTCACCGTCGGGATGAGCACGCCGCGCGCATCGCGGAAGTAGATGGTCAGGACAAGCAGCATCGAGCCGAGCGTCGCCAGGAACAGCCACAGCAGTTGCCCGTAGTTCGCGAGGATCTCGCCCAGCATGACCGGGCGGCCGATCATGCGCAGCGTGGTGTTGCCGTCGCTCGCGTTCTGCAGGATCTTGTCGAGCCGCTCGTAGGTCAGCTTCGGGTCGTACTGCTGCTCGAAGAAGCCCGCCACGATGAGCGCTGCGCGGCTGTCGAGCGACACGAGTGAACCGTGGATGCGCCGATTCGAGTAGACGAGTTCCTTCAGTTTGGCGATGTCTTCGGGCGTTTGCGGAATGTCGGGCCACATAATGGGCACGGTGCGGAACGTGGGGCCCTCGGCCGTGAATTCGACCGTGACGTCCTTGACCTTGCGCTGCGCAATCGAGAGCACCTGGTAGTTGTTGATGCCGGGCAACAGTTCGAGCGTTTTCGTGACCTGGCGAATCTTGTCGAGCGTCTGGGGCACGAAGATGTCGCCCTGCTTCACCTCGACCATCACGACGACGCTCGATGCCCCGCCGAACGTGTCCTGGTACTTCAGGAACGTCTCGACGTAGTTGTGGTTCGTCGGGAAGAGGTCGATGGTCTCGCTGCGCACGTCGAGCGCCGCCATGCGCCAGCCGAACACCGCCGTCGCGGCCAGCGTCAGGAGCAGAAACCACAGGCGGCGCCCGATGATGCCCTCGGCCAAGGCCTGGGCAAACGGGACCTTGCCTTTGGCCTGCCGTCGGACCTTCAACGCCGCGCTCAGGGCGAGGACGGCGCCGCCCACGCCAAACGCGGCGAGCAGGCCGAGTTGGATGATGAGGTCGACCGGAACGGCCGGAATGGCCTGGTTGTTCATGGCACCCTTCCGTCAAGCGTGACCGCGTGAGGGCGAAACGTCCGCTAGCGCAACTCGGCCGGTTGGAAGGAGCGGCCGCCGTCTGCGGTGAACAGCAGCGTGGCCCGCCCGCCGACGAGGAGACCGCGCTGGCCGTCGGCGGCAAACGCCAGGGCCGAAAGCCACTGGTAGAGCCGCAACGGCGCGCGCACGAACCGGTCGGCCTGGCGTTCGATGATGAGCCCGCGCGAGCCCACGGCCCAGAGGTGCTGCTCGTGGGCAAAAAGGCCAAAGATGTGCCCGCTCTGCTCGGTCGCCAGTTGGCTCCAGGTCGCGCCCCCGTCGCTGCTCGTGACGACGACGCCCTGCGCGCCGGCGGCAAGGAGCGGCCCGCCGGGCTTGCACAACAGTTCGAAGAGCGGCTCGGACGCCGGGCTGTCCTGGCGCTCCCACGTGTCGCCGCCGTCGGTCGTGTGCGCGATGGTGCCGAACTCACCCGCGACCCAGCCCTCGTTCGCGCTGACGAAGCAGACGGCGTTGAGCGAGGCGTCTTCGTCGGGGCCGAGCGAGAGCGACTGCCACGAGGTACCGCCGTCGCGCGTGCGCACGATGGTGCCGAAGTTGCCGACGGCCCAGCCGTTTTGGGCATCGATGAAGTCGAGCGCAAACAGCGGCTCGTGGCCCCCTTTGAAGCAGTCGTCGTCGCGCTTGCAGACCGCCTCGCGGGTCGTCGCGCCGCACACGCCGGCCGTGCAGGCCGATTTCGCCGGGCAGCCGCTGGCGTTGAGGCAGCGCGGGTAGCAGCGGCTGTTGTGACAGACCTGGCCGACCGGCAGCGGCGTCCAGTGCGCCCCGCCGTCGCCGGTCTTCAGGATGAGCCCCGAGCGCCCCGCGATGTAGCCCTCGCGCGCATTCAGCATGTCGATGGCGAACAGCGCCTCGCGGGTGCCGGATTCCTGAGCGCGGAACGTGCGCCCGGCGTCGCTCGAATGCAGCACGAGGCCCGGATAGCCGACCACCCAGGCTTCCCCGTCGACGAAACGGACGTCGTAGAGTTTGTCGCGCGGCGTCAGGCGCGCGCTCGCCTCTGGCCCTTCGGCCCGGGCCGGCTGCGCCAACCAGAGCGCCGAGAGCGCCAGCAGGAATCCCGGCAGCGCGAGGCGGCCGGCGGCGGTCAGACGTGCATTCACGACCAGGCCCTCCGTTCAGGCGGGCGGCGCCGACGCGCGCCCGTGCGTGCCTAGCGGCCCATCTTGCGCAGGTTGGTGAGCGAGAAGAAGTCGGGTTTGAGGTCGATGTTGCTCTTGGAATTGAAGAAGGGGAAGCACGAGGCGTGCTCGGCCTGCAAGTCGAGGGCCAGCGCCCCCGCGATGTCGAGCGGCTGTTTGGCCGGGTTCGGCGACTTGTTGAAGCCGATGACCAGGATCTTCCAGAGTTGGCCCTTGCGGTCGTAGGCTTCCTTGTACGGGATGTAGAACGTCTCGGCGTCGAAGTACATGACCATGCGCTTGTAGGGGTAGTCGCGGATTTTCGGCGTGGCTTCGACCACATAGACGGCCCGCGGTTCCCATTGGAAGTTGGGGTTCCAGTGCGGCCAGGTCTCGAAGTCGAACGTCTGCTTCAGCGCCGCTTCGCCCTTGGGCGTGCCGGAGTGCATGGGGGCGAGGATGGTGCGCTTGCCGACGATCTTCCACGTCATCCATTCGGGGTAGCCCATGTAGCCGCGCACGTCTTCGTAGAGCATGTCGGTCGAGTTCCAGGCGTCGCCGCGGGTGCCGAACGTGTTGCGCAGCACGCGCCGCATGGTCGGGATGTAGATGTGCCCTTCCTGGTCGCGCGGCTCCTCGTAGCGGTGATAGAGCGCCGCGAAGCCGCGCTTGTCGTACGGCTGGAGCGCCCACGTCATCGAGGTGTACTGGATGCCCTTCGCGGCGAACTCGGCGATGTCGGGGATGGGCGGCACGTCGGTGCGGTGCGTCGTGCGCAGGATGTAGCGCCAGCGCCATTCCTCCCAGCGCTCGACCCCCGTCTTGGCCGACACCCAGTAGACGCCGTAGTGGTTGTCGGCGTCGTCGCCGAAGTGCGCGAAATGGTAGTTGTAGGCCACTTCGAGGCCATTCTTGGGCTGCGCGAACGGCAGGCCCGACTTGTAGCCTGTGATGCCGAGCTTGCGGATGTCGCTGCCCGTGTCGACGGTCTTGGCCGTGCCGAGGTTCTGGTTCGTGGCCGCGATGTAGCCGTCGGAGGGGCGCACGGCCTCGTACTTGCGCGTCTTCAACTTGAGCGCGTACTTCGTGATGAGCTGCGAGAGCGATTCGGGAATGTAGTCTTTGACTTGGAGCCAGTTGCTCTTGTCGATGACCATGCCCGGCTTGAAGGCCGCGACGCTCAGATCGGGCTTGAAGCCGACGCGCTCGGTCCAGTCGGCGGCGGTGATGGGCTCGGCCGCCGCCCGAGCGCCGCCGAAACACACCACGCACAGCGTGGCCGCAACGAGGCCGACGATTCGCTGTTGGTACGTGCGCATCCTGGGATTTCCTCCTTGTGGGCGGCGGCCTCGATGGGGCCCGGCCGCCCGATGCTGTTCGTTCGCCCGGCGGCGCGCACTCAGAACTGGTAGCGCACCTGCAGGAACACTTCGTCGCGGTCGCGGAACATGCCCGCGCCGTTGTAGGGGTCGGTGCCCCAGAAGTAGTTGATGCCCGTGGCGATGCGCCAGTGGACACCAAACGTCATGCCGAGTTGCGCGGTGACGAAGCCGCTCCAGGCCCCGTCGTCGAGCTGCCAGGGCTGCGGGAAGAGCACGGCCGCCGCGATGCGCGGCGTCAGCATGCCGTGCAGATAGCTCGTGAAGAGCGCCACGATGAGTGTGTTGGACCAGAGCTGCACGGCCGTCGAGTCGTAGCCCGGAATGTCGACGAAACGCTTCTCGTAGCGGCCGATGCCGGGCACGAGGCTGGAGTTCCACTGGAGCACGAGCATGGTGTTCTGCTCGGGGTTGAGCCAGCGCCACATGTTCGGCCGCATGAACTGGACGGCCCAGTTGACGACGGCGCGTTCCTGGTCGCGGCCGCTCGGGTGCGCGGCGTCGGCGTTGAAGTAGGTGACGAGGTCCTGGCTGAGCGGCACGGGGTTGCCATTGCTGTCGGTGGCGTGCGGGAACGTGTTGCCCGAGCCCGACGTGTTGACCGAGTTCACCGGGAACGTGCGGAAGAGTTCGACCGCCGTTTCGAGCCGCATGACCGCGCCGATGGGGTAGGGCAGGGTGAATTCGAGCGAGCCGCCCACCACGTGCTGGCGGGGAAACTCCAGGTACACGTCGACGTCGTTGCGGCGCTGGTAGCTGCCCGGCTTGTTGGGGTTTTCGAACGACTCGTTGACGAAGTAGCGCGGCACGGGCGGGGTGAGCTGATGCGTGAAGTAGTAGACGAGCGTGTACGTGAGCGGCCCGGCCGAGCCCTTCCAGTTGAAGCCGCCGCGCCCGTGGCGCAGCCCGCGGCCCGGGTACTTGAAGATCTTGTTGCGAATGGTGGTGGTCGAATTGTAGGTCTGGATGGGCGGCTCCGGCAGGCCCCAGGCGCCGACGAACGTGAGCGGCACGGCCACCGTGTCTTCGGGGTCGTCGATGCCGGGCACCCAGACGAGTTCGAGGGCCGCCTCGGCCGGCGGGATGTCGATGAGCGCTTTCACGATCCAGAGCGGAATGCGCGTGTCCTCGAAGCTTTCGAGCGGCCCGAAATGCCACGTGTTGTCGACGGGGTTCACGACGTCGAGCAGCCGGTACGAGCCGACCTCGCCCCACGTGACCTGCTGGCGCCCGACGCGGAAGTTGAGCAGCGGACCCGCATCGATGTCGAGGTACAGTTCGCGCAGGTCGATTTCGTTGTAGTAGTTGTCCCAGACCCAGTCTTTCTTGTCGTCGACGTCGCCCCGAGGCACCTGGGCGTCGCGGTCGGCCGCGAGCGGCAGTGAGAGCACGCCGCGCGCGAGAGCGTGCAGCGTGATGCCCTCGAACGGATTCCAGTCGGCTTCGAGCTGCAACGTGTTGCGGAACATCGAGAGCTGGCCGCCCTTGGAGCCGTGGTCGACGGGAAACTCGAGGTCGCGGCCGAGTTCGATGCCCTTGTGCACGTAGCCCTCGGGGTAGAGGCGCCACGTGTTGCGGTCCCAGGTGTTGAAGAACAGGCCGGTCTGGTTCTGGAGGAAGCCGTTGACCTGGAAGGAGGGTTCGAATTCCTGGGCCTGCGCGATGGCGGGCAGCCAGGAGAGAAGCACGAGCCATCCACGCAGCCGGGCCATGCGAGCCTCCGAGGACGCGCGCGGGCTCCGCGAGGCCGGCGCGACGCGTCGGGCAGAAGGTTTCGCGGTCAGGGGCAGGTGCCGTTCGGATCGCAAACGGCGCCCGCGGGGCATTCGGTCTGGTCGTTGCCGACCATGGCGCCCGCCGCCGGATCCCATTCGAACCCCCGATAGATGTTGGAGATGCACATGCTGTCGGGGTACGTGAAGATGCGCACGCTGCCGATGCGCGTGGTGCCGACCCAGCCGGAGATGACCGTCTCGGTGGGGGCACCGGCTGCGGCGGCCGGCACGTTGGCTGCGAAGAAGAACGCGTTGTCGGGGTTGGTCGTGGGCTGCAAGTCGAGGGTGGTCGGCAGCCCGGAGTTGCCGAAGTAGCGAATGTCGGGGGTAGAGGGCTCGGACTGCACGGTGCCGCAGCCGATGGCCACCTCTTCGTTGGCGGCCGTGCGGTAGTACAGCGCGCCCGCAACCTGACCCTTGCCCGGTTCGATGACGAGCCCGGCCATGCCGGGCGCCACCGTCCACGTCGTGTCGGAGACGATCCAGAGAGTTTCGGGCTCGTCGACGGTGCCGTAGTCGGAGGCGATGTTGAACTGGTAGGTCGGCCGGTAGCCCGCGAGCTCGCACTTGAGCCCGAGCTGGATGCCCGCCGGGACGTTGAAGGTGACGACGCCGCCCTCGAGCGACGTCACGGTGGCGATGACCGTCTTGCCGTCATCGTTGTTGAGCACCGTGACCGTCGCCCCGACGATGGGCTCCCGCGTCTGGAAATCGACGAGTTTGCCTTGGAACACGGCCATCTCGACCTGTCCGTCGACCGCCAGATCGAGCGTGGGCGCGTCGCCCGTCCCCGTGCCGTCGTTGCCGCCGGTCGTGTCGCCGCCACCGCCGCCGCTCGAACTCTCACAGCCGAGGACCGCGAGCCCGAGCGCAGAAATCGTGACCACCACAGCCGCCAGGAAGTTGGTGCGCGTGGACCTCATGGAGTCCGCCTCCCGCTTTCGCCTCAAGTTTTTTCGTCCGTCTAAGACATCCCTGGCATTTCGGAATAAGCGAGGGCGCGTTGCCTGTCAAGCCCTCAGCCGACCCCGTGGGCGGGACGCGGGCCTGACGGCGCGCCGGGCGTCCGTGGCGCGACCGGGGAACCGGGCGCAGGCCGAGCTGGCAGCAGGGACGTTGTTGCGGCTGAGAAAGGGAGCGCTGGTGGGGGGAGGCGGACCGCGTCCGGCCCGCGGGCGCGGCTGGCTACTTGACGAGCTTCTTCAGGGCGCCGCAGGCCTTCTTGTCACCGAGGTAGCAGGCGCGGTCGTACGGGCCGATGGCGGCACCCTTCAGGTTGTTCTTGAGGTACAGGTCGCCGAGGGCGGCGCAGCTCGGGCCGTGGTAGAGGTTGCAGCCCTTGAGCAGATGGGGCGCGCTCATCGGGATCTTGTCGGGGATGAGCATGCCGGCTTCGTAGCAGCCGACCGGGTCGCCCGCGTCGCAGGCCGTCGTGAAGAACTTCAGCGGATTGCCGCGCAACCCTTCGTACTGCTTGGGATTGCGGTTGCCCATGAGGTGCAGCCGGCCCTGGCGCGTGCAGGCCTCAGCGAGCCCCGCCTCACAGGCCTTGGCGAAGAGCGGCAGTGCTTCGGGATAGGCCTTCTTGTTGTCGAAGACGCGCCCGGCGCTGTAGCAGCCGAGCACGTCGCCGTCCTGGCACTGCTTGCTGTAGCCCGGCTGTTCGACCGGCAGCACGGCGTGCAGGGTTTCGGCGTCGCCGACTTTGACGATGAGGCGCGGGGCCGCGGCAGCCGGCGCGGCCGCACCGGAAACGCCGCCGCCCGCGGCACCGGCGTCGCCCGCCGGGGCCGTGGAGGCCGTGGAGGCGACGGCCTGGCTGTCCATGAGGGGCTTGCCCGGGCCACCGAAGTTCGTGACGGCGCTCTTCATGGCGTTGAGCGTGGCCATGAGTTTCGAGGGCATGCCGGTGACGTCGCCCGTGACGAGCTTGGCGAACTCGGTGGTTTCGCCCTGGAGCGCCTGCATGGCGGAGAGGCTCTGGCCGAGTTTGCCGCCGTCGGCGCCCGGAACGCGCTTGTACCCTTCGACTTTGGCGATGTTCGCAACCATCTTGGCGGCGATGCCCGGCACGTCTTTGCCGAGCTGCGTCGCGGCGTCTTTCATGCCGAGCGCCAGCTTGCGCACGTTGTCGAGCACGGCCATGCGCGCGACGACGAACTTCTTGGCCTGGTCGGGGGCGGCCTTGACCACCTTCATGGCGCCGTCTTTCGCGGCTCCGGGGCAGGCTTTGATGTTCTTGTAGGTGTTCTCGATGGCGGCGCGGGTGGCCTTGGCCTGACGCATGGCGCCGCGGTTCTTCAGCTGCTTCGCGGCGTCGACGAAGTCGAGCGAGCCCTTCCAGACGTTGGCGGCGCCGTCCTGGGGCGCGTTGATGCACTCGGTGAGCAGCCCTTTGAAATCGTCGATGCCGATGCCCTGGAGTTCGTCGGCCGAGGGCGCCTTCGCGAAGTCGACCATGAGCGCGTTCAGTTCGTCGAACATGCCCATGACGGTCACGTACTTGCCCTGGAACTCTTGAAGCAGTTTGCGCGAGGCGTCGACCTCGGCCTTGCCGTCCGGAGCCGCCGCGGCGCCGATGCTCTTCGCCGCGCCGCCCACGCTGAACCCGTACAGGAACGGGACCATGCCCGCCACTGCAATGACCTGAAGCACCACGCTGCGAACCTTCATGCCCATCCTCCTTCGTGAACGATGAACCGGACCCCGCGACCGCGTGCCGGCGGGCTCCGCAACAAGCCACCTGGGAGACCAAGAACCCCAACGGACGCTTGCGTCTTCCCGCAGGTCGGCCCACACTAGCACCGGCCCGGCGGCCGGCGCAAGGCCGCCCCCGACGGGCTTGCCGCGGCGCATGGCGATGCGCTCCCGCGGCGGGGCGCACCTCGAGCGGCAGTCCAACGACCGGCGCCGCGTCGCGTCCACGCACAGGCACTTGCGGGCTGCCCGCCCGCCCAACCCACCGGTTCCGGGGAGAATCGATGAACGAAGTTTCGACCGTGCCGACCTCAAACGTGCCGACCGACGGCGACTCCGCGGCCGGCGTCAGCCCGGGTGGCGCGCCCGTCGCGCTCTCTTCGTCCGCGGCCCGCGCGGCCATCGGCGACACGCCGGGCGCCTTCGATGACGACGACGAAGCCGACGGCCAGGGCGCCTTCCTGCCGCCGCCGGGGGTCGACGACGACGACGCGGCCGCGCTGCACGCGCGTCAGCCCGACCCGTGGGCCGATGCGCCAACGTCCCGGCGCACGGCGCGCGGCGACGGTTGGCGCGGGCGCGCCGGAGGCCCGCTGCCGCCCGATGACCCCTTCTGGACCTTCGGCACGCCCGTGGAGAGCTGGGGTCGCTCCGTGCGGCGGCCCCCACGGCAACAGCCCGCCGACGCCGTCCCGGCGGGCGGGCGCGAGCGCCGCGGGGGGCCAGGCGGGGGCGCGCCGAGCGGCGAACGCCGGCCCGTTCGCTACCTCGAGTGCCGCTCGTGCGGGGTCAAACTCGAACGCAAGGCCGCCCACGGCGCGGGCCGCGTGCCCTGCCCCATGTGCGGCCAGCCCCTCGTGGGCCGCTCGTAGCCCGCCCCGGCGCGGCACCCCCCGGTCGATGAGCGTCCGATCCCCTATTGCAACGCCGAAATCGGCGTGGTAGGGTGCGCCGTCTTTTTTCTACCGGTAGACGGCCGGCATTCATCCGAGGAGGGGATGGCCGGCGGTCTTGGCAACGAAGGAGTCAGCAAGATGAGTAAGCGTGTTTACTGGGTGGCCACAGTCGGACTCGGCGTTTTGCTCGTATTCGCCGGCTGCGGCGCGAAGGTCGATGAAGCCAAAGCCAACAAGATCATCGCCGACTTCAGCGAAATCCTGAAGGGCGAGGTCACGAACGCGAAGGGCGACATCGGCGAACTCGCGAAACTCGGCCAAAAGACCGAGGCAATGCTCGAAGAGGCCCTGAAGAAGAACGAAGTCACCATGGAAGACTGGGCCAAGTATGTCAACGAACATCCTGACATCATGGCCAAATTCAGCGACCTGGCTCAGAAGGCCGTCACCGAAGGCGCCGCCCCGGCCCCCGAGGTCGCCAAGGCCGCCGAGCCCACCCCGGCTCAGCCGGTCCAGCCCGCCGAGCCCGTCGCTCCGCCGGCCGGCGGTGGCGCCCTGCTCGCCAGCCTCGAGCCGTACAAGGCCTACATCCCGGCCGACGCGCAGCTCGTGGCCATCGTCGACCTGAAGAAGGCCGTCGACCTCGCCATCCCGCTCGCCACGCCCATCATCGCCAAGATGGGCGTCGTCCCGAACATCGACGCCGGCATCGCCATGGTCAAAGAAAAGACCGGCATCGACATCAAGGCGCTCGGCACCATCATCGTTGTCAGCCGCATGACCGGCGACGAACGCATGGCGATCATCTTCGACGGCACTCCCTTCGACGTCACCAAGTGGACCAAAGCCGAAGGCGAACCCATCGAGGTCTACAAGAACGAGGGCATGAGCCTCTCCATGGTCGCCGGCAAGGCCGTCATCGGCGACACCACGGCCGACCTCCAGTGGGTGGCCGACACGCAGGCTGGGAAAACCCCGAACCTCTCGACCAACGCCGACTTCACGAAGGCCATGGCCGAGCTGTCCGTGGGCCGCAAGTACTCGTGGGGCCTGCTGTTCGCCAACTTCGCGGGTGTGACCGAACAGGAAGTTGCCCAGTACGGGCTGAAGTACCTGGCCGTTTCCGCCGATCCGATGACGGGCATCGAGGGTGTGCTGCAGTGCACGCCCGAAGGCGCCTCCGCGCTCGCCGCCATGGCGAACCAGGCCATTGGCCAGGCCAAGACCGAGTGGGCCAAGGCCAAGTCGGCCATCACCGGCCAGATGGCGCAGCTCGAACAGCTCGGCGTCAACCAGGAACACCTCGGCCTCGTCGACAAGACCGTTGAAGCCCTCGCCGTCCGCGCCGAAGGCGACAAGGTCATGGGCGAGATCCAGGCCCCGCTGCTCCAGCTCGCGCAGGTGGGTGGCGCGGCTGCCATCGCCATGATGGGTGGCATGGCCGCTCTTGGGCTTCCGGGCGCTCCGGGCGCCGTTGACGATGCCAAGGCCCAGAAGGTCATCGACGACTACGCCGCCGCCCTCAAGACGGCCGCCGAAGCCGCCAAGGGCGACGCGGCCGCGCTTGCGGCCCTCGGCCAGAAGGCCCAGACCATGCTCAACGACGTGCTCACCGCCAACGGCCTCACCCTCGAACAGTGGGGCATGTTCGTGGCGAACCATCCCGAGCTCGCCGAAAAGATGGCGCAGGCCATCAGCGAAGCCGTGAAGGCCGTTGCCCCGGCCGCCGCGACCGAGCCGGCCGCTGCCGCCGAGCCGGCCGCCGCCGCCGAGCCGGCCGCTGCCGAACCGGCCGCCGAGCCGGCCGCTGCCGAGCCGAAGGCCGCCGGCGAAGTCAAGGCTGCCAGCATGGCCCCGAGCTGCGTGAAGCTCGTCAACCTGCTGCAGGGCCGCTGCCGCAACCATCCGAAGCCCGATGCCTGCCGCAAGTCGGTCACCGGCAACGCCGCCCGCTATCGTGGCATGAGCGAAGCCGACTGCTCTCGCGCCTACGGCATCCAGGCGAAGCGCGGCAACTAGCCTGCGCGTGCGCCGGGCGGCCCCAGCGGTCGCCCGGCGGCATCCCCTCCTGCCCCAATCTTCCCCAACCCAATCCAGTCGACACCACCCCGGGCGCCAGCCTGGCTGGACGAGCCTCGGCGTTGCGCTGAGCGCACCGTTGGGCGCGCCGCCGCGTCGAGACGGTCGGCTCGGACTCGTCTCATACTCCGTTGCATTCCAGAGGATACCGAGGCGCCGAGGAGCGAACCCCCGAGCCGTCCGTCGGGTACGCGGCAGGGGGCAGCGACCCTGGCAACAGGGGTATCCGAAGGAAGGCGACTGGGTATCACCGCCCTTTCGGGAGAAATCTCAGGTTGCCGGCGCGGGGCGCAGCGTGACCTTGACCGCGGGTCCGTCGGTGGCGCGCAGCGTGAAGCGCTTGGCCATGTGCCCCGGCAGCGCGCACGTGAAGGTGCGGCACTCGTCCCAGCCGATGTCGACCGTGAGCGGCGCGCGTCCCAGGGTCTGCCCGTCCTCCATGAGACGCGCGCCCGGGGGTACCGAGAGGATGGTGATGGGCAGGGCCGCGGCCACTTGCGGGGGCGCCTCGGCGGCCTGCACCGGCGCGGCCACGGCGAGGCCGGCCCGGGCGACCGCCTCGGCGGCCGACAGCGCGGCCGAGAGCAG
>CAYRCM010000061.1:0-27173 GCA_964422715.1 uncultured Myxococcales bacterium
GACGGCCCTACCGAGCCCCCGGCCGACGCGCATGTCGACGGCGCCGCCGACCTGCCGCATCCATCCGACGCGGCCGACGCCGAGGGTGCCGCCGCCGATACCGACGCCCGCGCCGATGCCGCCGACGGCAGCGGGCCGCCGGCCTGCTCGCGTTGCCACCCCCTCGCGGCCCTCGTCGAGGGCCCCGGCGGCGCGGGCCTTGCCCCGGGAGACTGGATGGCGCTGCCGGGCCAGGGACTCATCCGCCACGACCCGGGCATGCCGGTCGACGGTGAAACCTACCTCCAATTCCCCTGGGCACGCCGCGGGCACCACCCCGCGGGGCTCACCGACGGCGCGTGCAGCCCCTGCCACCCCGTGGCCGACGACGGCATCGGGCATAGCGCCTCCGTCTATCCGGCCGATGCGCGCGCCCTGGCACACGCAGCCGGGGGCAGCGACTGCGCATCGGCCTGCCACGACTGGCTGCCGCCCGAGGCCGCGGCCACGGGGTTCCCTGACGCCGCGGGCCTGGCCCCGAGCCTCACCGTGCCCGGACGCCCGGCCGCCGCGCTTGCCGCGGTCGAGGGCGCCCACGCACGGATCTGGCGCGCGGGGTACACCCCCGAGGTGCCGCGCGCCGATTTGCGCGCCGGGCTGCTCGCGCCGGGCTGCGCGGGCTGCCACGGCGCAGCCTTCGACCGGCACGGCGAGCTCGTGAGCTGCGTCTATTGCCACGATTTCGGGGCCGAAGACGACGCTCTGCACGCGAGCCACGTCGCGCTCATCGCGACAGGCCGAGCGCAGAACGACCCGACGGCCCCCGACCGCTCGGTCTGCCTGTACTGTCACGACCACAACGACCCCGAGGCGGCGGTACCCGACGAGACGTACCGCGCCGCCTGCTACCGCTGTCACCTGAGCGCGCATCAGCCGCTCGATGCGGACGGACAGGCCCATTTCTGGCCGCCCACACGCTAAGCCGGCTCAGGGGCCGACTCGCGGGGCCGCGGCCCGCGCGCGACCCTGCGCAGATCGTCACCGGTCCCGGGACGTCACAAGCATCCGTTGCGCTTCGAAACCCTGAAAAGGAGGGACCATCATGAGGCTTCTCGCTTCACTGTTCGCGCTCGTCTTGTCCGCCGTGGCGCTCACCGTCCCGGGGCTCGCCGCCCCCGCCGCGACGGGCGAGATCCGCGGCCAGGTCGTGGCTCCCGACGGCCCGGTCGCGGGCGCCACCGTGCAACTCTTCGGCCCGGCAACGAAACAGGCCACCACGACGCCGGGCGGGGCGTTCCAGTTTGCCGGCCTGCCGCCCGGACGCTACGCCCTCAGTGCCAACAAGGCGGGCTACGTGCCGGCCACGCTCAGCCTGGCGCTCGAGGCCGGCGACGTCAAAACCGTCCAGTTGCGCCTCCAGGGCGGACCGAAACGCGACGCCCCGCCCGAAAAGGCCGCCGAGGCCGAGCGCAAGGTCATGGCCGACAGCGCGCCCCGCGGTCGCGGCCCGGCCACGGCCGTCGGTGGCGCCGTTCTGCCGAGCATGGCGGCACCGCCGAGCCCCATGGCCCCGGCCGCGGGTCATGCCGCCCCGGCCCCCCGCCCCGGCCGCGTCGCGTCCGGTGTGCTCGCCGCGCAGCCGAACCGCGGCCCGCAGCCCAACACCGAGGAATACCGCGACTACGGCGTGCGCCAGTGGGTCTTTGCGAAGGACGACCGGCTTTCCACGTTCGCCATCGACGTCGACTCGGCGGCCTACACCATCGCCCGCCGCAAACTCCGCGAGGGCGAGTTGCCGCCCGCTGCCGCCGTGCGCGTCGAAGAATTCGTCAACTACTTCCGCTACGGCTATCCGGCCCCGGCCGACGCCCCCTTCAACGTGGCCCTCGAAGCGGCCCCCTCGCCCTTCGAGCCGCGCCTGACGCTGCTGCGCGTGGGCATCAAGGGCCAGGAACCGAGCCGGCAGAACCGCAAGCCGGTTCACCTGACCTTCCTCGTCGACACGTCGGGCTCCATGAACTCGCCCGACAAGCTCGGTCTCGTCAAGCGCGCGCTGCGCTTCCTCGTCGACCAGCTCGAGAACGGCGACACGGTGGCGCTTGCCACCTACGCCGGCTCGGTGCGCGAAGTGCTGCGCCCGACGGGCATGGTCGAACGCGCAAAGATCCACACGGCCATCGAAGACCTCTCGGCCGGCGGCTCCACCGCCATGGCCTCGGGGCTCGAACTGGCCTACCGCCTGGCCTACGACAACATCAAGGGCAACGCGGTCAACCGCGTCATCGTGTGCTCCGACGGCGACGCCAACGTCGGCCGCACGGCGCACGGCGACATGCTCTCGTCCATCCGCAAGTACGCCGAAGAGGGCGTGACGCTCTCCACCATCGGCTTCGGCATGGGCAACTACAAGGACGAGCGCATGGAACAGCTCGCCAACAAGGGCAACGGCAACTACTACTACGTCGACGGGTTCTCCGAGGCGAAACGCATCTTCGGCGAGAAGCTGCTCGGCACGCTGCAGGTCATTGCCAAAGACGTGAAGGTGCAAGTCGATTTCGACCCCGCCGCGGTCAACAAGTACCGGCTCGTCGGCTACGAGAACCGCAACATCGCCGACGAAGACTTCCGCAACGACCGCGTCGACGCCGGCGAACTCGGCGCCGGCCACACGGTCACGGCCCTCTACGAACTGGAATTGACCGACCCGAACGCGGCATTCGCCACCGTACGGCTGCGTTGGAAGGCGCCCGACGGCGACCGCGCGGCCGAGAAAGCCTTCCCCGTGCAGCCGGGCATGCGTCGCGCGCGCTTCGAGGACACCTCCGTCGACACCCAGCGCGCCGTCGCCGTGGCGGCCCTCGCCGAGAACCTGCGCAACAGCCCCTTCGCCGAGAGTTGGACCCTCGCGAAGGCCCTCTCCATCGCCGAACGGGCACTGCGCACCGAAGACAAAGAGGAACTCGAACTGCTCGAACTGCTGCGCACCACCATCCGCCTGAAGGGCCGGTAGCCCCGGCTGCACCGCGGCCCCGCCACCGAAGCGGGGCTGCGCGGCCGCCATGCCCCCCCCGCCCGCGTCGCCCGGAAAACCGCCACCGCCCCGCACGCCCCATAAGAGGCTTTACGCACCGCCACGAGTGTGGCACTTCGTACGCTGCACGCGCTGTCCGGCGGTCTGGGGCCCGACCCGAGGTGCGGGTTGCGCTCGCGCGCGGCTGGACGGCATCCGGCGGAGGAGTCCATGAGCGCTCCCGTCCTCGAACCACTGCGTTGGACCGATGCGGTCACGCTTGCGTCGCCGCACCCCTACGTGCTCGTGACCACCGTCGACGCCGCGGGCCGGCCGAACATCATCGGCATCGGCTGGTTCACGATCGCGTCGTGGAAGCCCCCGCTCGTCGTCATCTCGGTCGCCCCGACGCGCCATTCCTTCAAGAATCTTCTGGCGGTGCCCGAGTTCGTCATGAACTTCCCGCCGCCCGACCTCGCCCGGGCGGCCTGGCGCTGCGGCACAACGAGCGGCGCCGAACGCGACAAGTTCCTCGAAAACGGGCTCACGGCGCTCCCCTCGCAGCACGTGCGCCCCCCCACCATCGCCGGCAGCACCATGGCCTGGGAATGCCGCGTCACCGGCGGCCTCGACACCGGCGATCACCGCCTGTTCGTTGGCGAGGTCGTCCACACTCGCGGCGACATGGGGGCCAAGGCGCACCTCTACTCGCTCCACTACCGCTCGCTCGTGGCCGTCGATCCCGAAGACGGCACGCTGCGGCTCGCGAGCCCCGAGGCCGAATGACGCCGCGGCTCCTGACCGTGCCGCCGCGCGTCGGCGCGGCCCGGCACGCGGGCGGCCGGCGGCTGCTGCGCCTCGTGCTCGGGGCGCTTGTCGGCTTCGCCCTGCTCCTCGGGGGGGCCTGCGGCCGGGCCGAACGCGGTCCGTGCCGCGAAGCCTGTGCGCGCATGGCCGAAATCGCCTTTGCCGCCGGCTTCAGCGAGCGGCTGCGCGACCTGCCCGAACGCGAGCGCGCGGTGGCCGCGGCCAGCCTCGAAAACGCCTGGCTGCGCGCCCGCGATCGCGAGCTGCCCGCGGTGCTCGAAGTGTGCGCCGCGGCGTGCGAGGGCCGTGCCGCCGCGGCCCATACGAGTTGCATCGCGAAGGCGCGCGGGCTCATCGACGCCGAACGGTGCCTCCTCCCGGCGCCGTCCGGCGCGCGCTGAACTCCTGGGTGCCCGGCGCGCCGGGTCGCGGCACGAATTGACGCCCCTTCCCCCCCGCGTGTAGCATCGCGGGCCGAACCGTGCGCGTGGCGGCCCGGCAACGCTCCGCCGGCAACTGTGCCGGTACGGTCACACCGAACACCAGGCCGCGGCGCCCCGCAGCACGTCCGGGCGACCGCGTGGCAAGCCCGCGGGCGCCCTCCACGAAAGGAGCACGAGCCGATGACAACGCCGGCCCCTCCCCAGAGCAGTCCGGCGCTCCGCCCCGAGCAGGTGCGGGCGTTCGCCGAGGGCCTCTACTACATCGCCGCCACCGACGGCATCGACGACCGCGAAATCGCGCTCATCCAGGATTTCTTGGCGGAGGCGGGGTTCCCGGAGTGGGGCGCTGCCCTCGGCGAGGATTGGTTCGACCCGGCCGCGGCCGGCGCCGTGCTCGAAACGAGTCACCTGCGGCGCGTGTTCCTGAAGGCGGCCGTGGTGCTCGTGCGGGCCGACGGCGCGCTGTCGGCCGCCGAACGGCGGGCCCTCCAGACCGTGGCGGCGGCCTTCGGTCTGCTCCAAGAACTGCCCGCCATCGAACAAGAAGTGGCCGGCGAACAGCTGGCCTGAACCGCGCGCCTGGGCGGTTCCGCCCCGCACACTGGGTGTTTGCCGGTCCTTGCAAACGCCCCGGAGAGAGATGCCATGGACTCCGTCGTTCGCAGACGCTGCCCGCAGTGCTCGATCGACTCGCCGGCCGGCACCGGTGTGTGCCCGAAGTGCGGCGCGCTCTCGCTGCGCAGCGCGGAAACGGGGCGCTTCGGCGTGGTCGTCGAGGCCATACCGAGCCTCAAGTTGCGCCGCGAAGCCGCGGCACTGTGCGGCCAATGGCTGGCCGACATCGACGTCGAACGCCTCGAAACGCGGCTCGCCGGCGAACGTGTGCTGCTCGTCAATGACGTCACCGCCGACACCGCCGAGGGCCTCATCGCCGCGTTGCGCAAGCTGCACGTTGCCGCGCGCGTCGTCGAGGGGCCGCAGAACCCCTCGCCCTTCCGCGCACTGGCCAAACCGCTGCCGTGGCTCGGGCTTGCGGCCGGGGTGGGCGCCGACATCGTGTTGGCCCAGGTCGTCGGCATCCCCGTCACGCCCTGGGGCTACGTGGGCGGGGCAGCGGCGTTCGTGCTGCTCTGGCTGCTCGGCGTCAAGGCACTCGGCCCCGAGGCCCCCGCGGGCCACGCCACCGGCGACGACCACGCGCTGCCTGGCTGGCCCGAGGCAGCCCCGGCCATTTCCGAATTGCTGCGCAGCGCCCCCGACCCGGTGCGCGCCGACCTGTCGGCGCTGCTCTCCGCCGTCGCCGAGATCCAGGCCGACATTGCCGCCGGCACCCTCGCGTCGTACGCGGCCGGCGGGCCCGGCGGGGCCCTCGCGCAATCCGTGCGCACGCTGCTCACGCAGGGGCTGCAGCTGGCGCGAACCGCGGTCGCCGGGCATGCCGCCGCGGCCACCGGACTCGCGGGGTTGCGCAAGGCGGCCGAGGGCGCGCTCGAACGCTACCGCGCGATCGGGCTTGCGGCAGCCGCCGGCCCGACGAGCGAGGCGCCCGACGCGGCCGACGTCCAGGCCGTTGCCGCGCGGGTCGACGCCGCGCTCAACGACGCGGCGGCGGCCATCGACATCCTTCGCCAGTAATCACGGCCCCGCGCGGGCCCCGGGAGACGGGAAATGGGACTCTTCTCGTTCATCCGCAACCAACTCATCGACGTCATCGAGTGGCTCGACGACAGCAACAACACGCTGGTCTGGCGCTTCCCCGACAGCGACAACGAAATCAAGATGGGCGCCAAGCTGACGGTCCGCGAAGGGCAGACCGCCATCTTCGTCAACGAAGGGCAGATCGCCGACGTGTTCCCGCCCGGGCTCTACAGCCTGAGCACGCAGAACATGCCCATCCTGACCACGCTCAAGAGTTGGAAATACGGGTTCAATTCGCCCTTCAAGGCCGAGGTCTACTTCCTCAACATGCGCCAGTACCTCGACCTCAAGTGGGGCACGCAGAACCCCATCATGATGCGCGACGCCGAATTCGGCGTGGTGCGGCTGCGCGCGTTTGGCGTCTACGCCATCCGGGTCAAGGACCCCGCGCGCTTCTTCCGCGAAGTCGTCGGCACCGACGGCCACTTCACCAAGGAAGAGATCGAGGGCCAACTGCGCCGCACGCTTGTGTCGGCGTTCACGACCATGGTCGGCAAGGCCAACATTCCGGCCATCGACCTCGCCGGCCAGTACGACGTCCTGGCCGCCAAGGCGCGCACGGCCATGCAGCCCGAGTTCGAATCGCTCGGCCTCGAACTCACGAAACTCATTGTCGAGAACATCTCGCTGCCGCCCGACGTCGAGACGGCGCTCGACCGCCGCTCCACGATGGGGGTGCTCGGCGACGTGGGCCGCTACGCGCAGTTCCAGGCCGCCGACGCCATGCGCGAGGCGGCGCGCCAGCCCGGCGGTCTTGCGGGCGCCGGGGTCGGCATGGGCGCCGGCATGATGCTCGGCCAGGTCTTCGGGCAGGCCATGGGACAGATGGCTCAGCCGCAAGCGCCGGCCGCCCCGGCCGCTGCCCCGGCGGCGCCCACCGTGCCCTGCGCGAGTTGCGGCGCGCAGGTGCGCGCGGGCGCCAAGTTCTGCCCGGAGTGCGGCCAGAAGGTCGTGCCCGCCGGCAGCACGCCCTGCGTACGCTGCGGGGCGGCTCTCGCCGCGGGCGCCAAGTTCTGTCCCGAATGCGGCAGCCCGCAGCAGGCGCAGTGTCCGGCCTGCAAGGCCGCCATCAAACCCGACGCCAAGTTCTGCCCCGAATGCGGCCAGAAGCTGGGGTAGTCCGCCATGCAACCGAGCGAGCCGTCCGATCCGCGTCCGACCGCCGCTGAAGACCTGCGCTTCCCGTGCAAGGCCTGCGGCGCCGAGCTGCAGTTCCACATCGGCGGCGGCGAACTGCGCTGCCCGTACTGCGGCTACAGCGAGGTCATCCCGAGCGCCAGCGACCAGGTCGTCGAGCACCCCCTCGACGGCCAGGCCACGGCCGGGCGCCCCACCGGCTATGGCACGGCCGTGCGGCCGCTCGACTGCGGCAACTGCGGCGCGCACTGGAGCGTCGACAACCAGGTCACCGCCTCGTCGTGCCCGTTTTGCGGTGCGGCCCAAGTGCAGGCGCGGCCGGCGAACGCCGCCCCGACTTTGCGTCCCGAGTCCGTCATTCCGTTCCAGGTGACCCAAGAGGCGGCGCTGCAGGGCTTCCGCAAGTGGCTGGCCAAACTGTGGTTCCGGCCCTCCAAACTGCGCCACCTGGCGGTTGCCGGCGACATTCGCGGGGTGTACGTGCCGTTCTGGACCTTCGACGCGTTCACCGTGTCGCACTGGACCGCCGAAGCCGGCTACCACTACTACGACACCGAAACCTACGCGACGACCAACGCGCAGGGGCAGGTCGAAACCCGCACGCGCACCGTTCAGCGCACGCGCTGGGTTCCCGTGCACGGTCGCCACGACGAATTCTTCGACGACATCCTCGTCCCCGCCTCGCAGGGCATCGAGCGCGGCATGGCCGCTCGGGTGCGGCCCTTCGATACGCGTGCGCTCGTCAACTTCGCGCCTGAATACCTGGTCGGCCTCACGGCCGAAGACAGCACGGTGGCCGTCGCCGACGCCTGGCCCGCCGCCGAAAGCGACATGCGCTCCACCATCCACGCCGCCTGCCGGCGCGCCGTGCCCGGCGACACGCAGCGCAACCTGCACGTGCGCACCTCGTTTCACAACCGCACATTCAAACTGTGTCTGTTGCCGCTCTGGGTGGCCTCGTACCGCTTCCAGGGCAAGGTCTACCACTACCTGTGCAACGGTCAGACCGGGAAAGTCGGCGGTCAGGCGCCGCTTTCGGCCGCCAAAATCGTCGGCTTCGTGGCCGCCATCCTGGGCCTCATCGGCGGTATCGCCGCGCTCGTGCACTTCTTCGGCTAGAATGGAAGGTGCGCCCCGGGTGTTGTCGAGCCGGGGGCACAGCCAAGGAGGTTTCCCCATGACGGGCAAGTGGTTCAGGGCGCTCGGCCTTTCGACCCTTCTCGCCCTCGCGGGGGCCGACGTGGCGCTGGCGGCCACGCACGCAAGCGGCGCGGTCGACATGCCGCGGGTCAATCGCGAGTTCTCGGTGGTGCTGCGCAACGCCCGCGGCGTCGAACGCGCGTTCCGCGTCTGCGCCGTCGACGAAGCAAGCGCCGTGCGGGGTGCGCGTCAGGCCTGGGGCACCCCCAACGCGCAGGTGGTCTCCGTCCAGTTCTTGGGCCCTTGCACCCGCTGACGACGCGCGCCGCGTCGCCCCCCGTCGGTTGCCTGGGGCTGGCGTCCCCGCGCCGGTTCGACTAGGCTACGGCCTTCGTTTGCGGGTCCGTGACCCGCGGTCTGAAGTTACTCGGCCAACAGGAGAACCCCGAATGCCGATCAAAGCCATTCGTCGCCTCGACGACCTGCTCGAGCGGGCCGTGCGCTCCATTCCCCCCCGCGACCTCGTGCGCAGCGTGCAGCAGGCCGACCGGCGTACGTTCTTTCGGTACTTCAAGGGCTACCGCATGGAAGCCATCAGTCGGGCGCGCGTGCTCGACGTGCTGCAACGCGAGGTCGTGGCGGGCGAAAACGAGGTGCTGGCCAACATCTTCATTCTGGCCTGGAACTACGCCAACAGCGACGTCTACGAGGCCATGCGCAAGCACGTGCAGACCATCAACGAAAACGTCGAGGCCGTCGAACGCATCGAAGACGACGTGGCCCGCGGCTTCCTCGAAGACCTGAAGCGCCGCTTCGCGCCCGAAGACATCTACGTCTGCGTGTATCTCAACGAAGTCCGCATGAGCCCGACGGTGCGCCGCGAGATCTTGCCGGGTCGCCCCATCCCGGAAGACAGCGAGGCGCCCGCCGAAGCAGCAGCCGCCGACGCGCCGGCCGAAGCCCCCGTTGAAGCACCGGCCGCCGACGCACCGCCGGCCGCGGCCCCCGCCCCGGAGGCGCCCGCCGCGCCCGCCGAGCCCTAGCGCATGACCCCCGCCCGCTCGCAGTGGGCGCCCGTCGTGGTCGCCCTTCTCGCCGTCGCAGCGCTTGGCGGCGGCGCCTGCGCTCCGGCGGCGCACGCCCCCGCGTCCGAGGGGGGTCCGCCGGTGCTCGAAATCGTCAACCGCACCGCCGAGACGCTCGACATCAGCGTTGCCGGGCCCGTGCGCGCCACGGTGGCGGCCGGCGCCCGGGCCCGCATCGCGCCCGTGGTGCCGGGCGAAACGACCGTTCGGGCCCAGGCTCCAGGCGGAAGGCTCGTCGCCGAGGCGCAACTCCTGCTCGTAGCCGGGCGCACGGCGCGCTTTGCCGTGCTGCCGCAAGACGGGCAGGCCCCGCTGCCCGAACCGCCGGCGCTCGGCACGCTCGTCATCGAAAACCGGCTGGCCGAGGAACTACGCCCACGCATCGACGGTCGTCCGTTGCGGCCCGTGCTGCCCGGCGATCGGCGCGCGTTCCCCGATCTGGCGGCCGGCCCACACGCCGTCGAAGCCGAAGCGTTCGGCACGCCGCGGCGGCTCGCCACGACACTCGACGTGCCCCCCGACGGCGCGGTCACCTGGGTGGTCGACGAACCCCGCGGCACCCTCGTCGTCACGAACGGCACGGCCGAAACCGTGCTGCTGCGCATCGACGGCCGCGAACGCGGCGGCATCGCGCCCGGCGAGCGTTTCGAGGCGCCGCTGCTGCTCGCCGGCACCCACGAACTCGAAGCCACGGCCCGCGACTCGCGCACGGTCTATCGCGCCACCGTCGACGTGCCGCAGGGGGGTGTCATCGACTGGCCCGTCACGGCCGACAGCGGCGCCGTGCAAGTCGAAAACCGCTCCGCCGAGGCGTTCACGGTGGCGGTCGACGGCCGGCCGGCAGGCACTCTGGCCGCGGGCGGACAGCTCCGCGTGGGGGACTTGACCGTCGGCGAGCACGTCGTGGCCGTGCTCGATAGTAGCGGCCGGGCACGCTACGAGCGCCGCATCCACCTCGGCTCCGGTGAGACCTCCGTCTGGCCGCTCGACCCACGCTACGGCTGGCTGCGCATCGTCAACAACACGGGCGAGCCGCTGCTCGTGCGCGTCGACGGGGCCCCTGCCGACGAAGTTCCGGCGGCACAGGTGCTCGATCTCAATCGCATTCCCGTCGGCCCGCGGCGCGTCGAAACGCTCACCACCGCCACCCATTCTTTCGCTGCGCACGACGTCGTCGTCTCGGCCGAGACAGGCACCACCATCGCCGCCGAGCCGCACCCGGGCCGGCTGACCGTGTGCAACCCGCGCCAGGAAGCGGTGCGGGTCTTCCGCGAGGCGGTGTTCCTCGCCGATATCGCAGCCGGCGCCTGCCTGACGCACGACAGCACGCCGGGCGGCGCGCAACTGCTCGAAGCTGTAGGCGAAAAGACCAGCGCGGCGCTGCGCGAACGCCTCGTGGTCGCGGCCGGGCAGGCGGCCCGCTGGGACGTGCCCGACCCCCACGCCGAACTCACGCTCGTCAACCGCTCGGGCGAGCCGCTCCACCTCGACCCACGCATGGGCGCCGCGAGCCGCGTTGTGGCCGTCGACGAAACGGTGGCCGTGCGCATGCCCGCGGGCCAGTTCACGCTGGCGCTGCTCGGGGACCAGAGCGAGACGGTCTTTCGCCGCGAGTGGCTCCTCGTCGACGGCGCCAAGGAAACCTGGACGGTGGGCGCGCCGCGCGCCTCGGTCGCCGTGTTCAATCGTCTGGCGTCGGCCGTCGACATCGCGAATGGCGAGCAGTCGCTTGGCAGCGTGGCCGCGGGGGAACGCCGCCTCTTCGAAGGGCTGCCCGTCGGGCTCGTCCGGCTCAGCGCCGCGCCGCAGGGCAGCGCCGAGCGTTTCCCGTTCACCGTGGCGCTCAGCGACGGGGTCGTGGCGCCGTGGGAAATCGTGGCCCCGCTCGCCGAAATCCAGGTGGCCAACCGCACGGCCGAGGCGCTCGACATTCGCCTCGACGGCAGCCCCGAAGACGTTGTTCTGCCCGAAGCTTCGCTGCGCATTCGCCGGCTTGCGCCGGGGCTCAAGGTGCTCGAAGCGCGCGGCCAGAAAACGGGCATCCGCTATGCCGCGGCCCTTGCGGCGCGGGTCGACCGCACCCAGACCTGGACCGTGCTGCCCGCCGAGGCGCTCATCGAGATCGTCAACGAACGCCCCGAATCCATGGTGATCGAGGTCGATGGCGCGGCCATCGGCAGCGTGCCCGCCGCCCCGGCCAGCCCCCTGCGGTTCGCCGTGCCCCACGGGCTGCGCACCGTGACGGCGCGCGGCGCCCAGACCTACGGACACTTCCGCAGTTCGGTCAAGGTCGAGCCCGAACGCACGGCGCGCCTCGTCATCCGCCCCGAGACGGGCAGCGTCGATGTCGTCAACGCGGGTTTGGTGGCTCTCACGTTGCGGGTCGACGGGCGCCACCTGGGCGCCGTCGAGCCCGGCGCCCACCGTCTCGTCGACGGGTTGGCCGCCGACGTCGAGGCGCTCCTCGAAGCCTTCTCGCCGGACGGACAGGCGGCCTACGTGCGCCGCCTGCGCCCGCGCGGCGGTCAGGCCCTCTCCTGGACCCTGCCCTGATACCTAGGCGCCTTCCTTCGGATACCTTTGTTGCCTTCGTCGCTCCCCCGTGCGGCGTACCAGGAGTACGCCTCGGGGGATCGCTCCTCGGCGCCTCGGTATCCTTTGGAACGCAACTTGGTATGAGGGGTGCGCCCGGAAACTATACGCGGGGGACGTCGTCGCGGGCATCGGTCACGGGCCAGCGCAGGTCGGTTGCCGGCGTGCGCGGGGACTTGCCGTTGCCCCCGTGCCCGTTGCCCCCGTGCCCGTTGCCCCCGTTCCCGTTGCCCCCGTGCCCGTTGCCCCCGTGCCCGTTGCTCCCGCTCGTGGCAGCGTTCAGCCCGAGCCCGTTTCTGAGGGCCTGCAGCGAAGAGCCCAGGGGTTTCGAGAGCGGCCGCAGCACGCCGAGCGAGCGCATCACCCCCTTTGCGGCGAGGCTGTCGAGCATGCGCACGAGCGGCGGCCGCGCACCGCTGCCGCCTGCGACCGGCGAAATGCGTCGCGCAGGCGTCGCTGCCGGGCGGCGCCCACCGGCCTTGCGCTGTCTGGCATGGAACTGGTGAACATCAAAGGCGAAGTTGTCGATGAGAGCGCTGTCGAGCGGGTCGCCGTTGAGCGGCAGGTTCAAGACGACGAGGCCGCGTTCCTCGGTGACGTGCGCGTACTGCGCCTCGGCGATCTTCGCGGGCATGCACTCGTGCGGCCCGACGGCCACAGCCCCGCTCACGTGCCCGTGCAGGAATTCATGGACGGGCCCACCGAGCGTCAACACGGCCTCGCCGGTCAGGTCGGCACTCAGGTAGGGCTCCGCCGCTGCGAGCGAGTCCTTCACGGTCGTGCGCGGCGCCCAACGCAAGGCCCCGCCCATGATGCCGTAGAAGCGCTCGGCCACGGCGGCCTGTACCGCGGCGGTCGTGTGCACCGCCAGCGCCTGATCGCCGGGCCGGGGCCGGCCGCTGCGCACGCGCTCGCGCTGGAGGTGGGTCGTGTATTCGAGCCATTCCGTGAACGGTGCCATCGTCACGCGCAAGCCGCGGCGTTCGAGGTGGTCGATGATGAAGCCGTTCGCGAACGGGTCGAGCCGGCAGTAGATCTCGCCCACCATCGACACCGTCGGCACGTCGCGCGAGAAATCCTTCAAGGACGCGAATTCGCTCGCGGCCTCCTCGATGAGCGGCACCATGCCGAAGGCGTCGCCCGCCAGTTCGCCGAGCGCCCGCACGAGTTCGCCGCCGCGCAGCCGCTCCGTCAAGCGCACGAGTTCGGCGTAGTAGTGGTCGAAGACGGCCTGCGCCGCGCCCGGCTCGCGTTCCACGGGACGCACGTCGTGGAGCGCCGCTTCGAGCAGGTCGGCCGCCATGAAGCCCGAAAACGCGCGCACCTGGAAGTCGGCCGGCAGGCCCGCAAAGTAGTCGCTGTCCTCAGGCGCCACGATCTGGATGCGGTCTTTCAACCCCAGGTGTTCAAAGACGATCTTGTGCAGCAGGTTGTACACGCCGAAGCGGCACGGACCGTGCGCCGTGGGCATGAAGAACGCGAAGCGCTCGTCGCCGCTCGGGTCGCGCGCCACCCGCTGGAGCATGCTGCCGAGCGTGATCGTCATCGGCACGCATTCCTTGCCGGACGTGTACTTGCGGCCGAGCCGGAGCGCCTCGGCATCGGGCAGCGGCAACACCTCGGCGCGCATGCCCTCGGCTCGGAGGCAGGCGGCGATGATGGGCGCGCTCGCGCTCATGGGCGGAACAGCAATGAGTTCCTCGCGTTGGCGCGCCCCATAGAGGTCGATCTTGCGGGTTTCCACCGACTTGAAGTTGGTGCGCGGCAGCGTCTGGCGGCGTTCGGGGCTGAGTCGCCGGTCGCCCTCGACGCAGTACAGGAACGCCTCGATGCGCGTTTTCGTGCCGGCGTCGCCCGAATGCCCGTCGGTCTCGATGATGGCGAACGGCTTGTTCTGCATGATGTACGTGTAGAAGTGCAGGTTGAAACTGTCGGGCCCGCACGAGTAGTTGCTGCAGAACACGCTGTACACGCCGTCCATGCGCCGAACCTGGTGGGCCACGCGCAGGTTCGACTGGCTGTAGCCCCAGTACACGTCGCGGAAGACGGGCACTTCGGGGTCGACCGGGAAGCAGTCGACGGGAATGGCGATTGCACCCTGTTCCCGCAACAGATTCGGCACGTTCGAGTTCAGGACGGTGTTGTAGATGGTGTACATGCGGCCGAGCACCACTACGGCCACGAGGTTGCGTTCGCGGGCGTAGCCGAGCGCCCGGCGCCCGATGCCGAGACAGTCGGCCTCGAACCGGTCCTGGACGCGCCGCGCTTCCGCAAAGGCCACGCGCCAGCGCTCGTCGGGCACGCCGAGGGCGGCGGCCAGTTGTGCGCAGCGCTCCGCGAACACGGGCGAGGCGAGGTTTCCGGGCCCCATGTCGATGCGCGGGGCGAGGATCTGGGTCTTCGGCGCGAGCGCCACGAGCGGGACAACGAGGTCGGGGCTCGCCTGCACCATCGGACAGGTCGTCGAATAGGGCTCGTCGGACGAACGTGGCAACTCCCGCAGCATGGGGATGAGCAGGTAGTCGGGGGCCGCCGCGGCCATTTCGGCCACGATGCCGTGGAACATCTGGAGCGGCGCGCAGTAGGGCACGTTGGCCACTTCGATGCCGCGCTTCAGCAGTTTCTGCCCGGCGTCGGTGAAGACCTGGAGGTCGAAACCGAGCCGGTCGAGGTACGTGGCGAAAAACGGCAGCAGCCCCTTCAGCGTGAACTCGTCGGTGAGCGCCACGAGCGGCCGTCCCGTGCGCTTCTGGAGCGGCGCCAGCAAGTCCGCTTGCAGCTGCGCCCGTTCGTGGAACGGGTCGGGCGCGCGGTCGGGCAGCTTCCGGCGCCGCGTGCCGGCGTCGTACAGCGAGCAGTTGCCGCCCCAGAGGAACTTGCGCTCGGCGCCGGCCACGGAAACGCGCAACCGGTCGATGCGGCAACGGTTGCCGCTGCCGCCGCAGCCCTTCGTGGAGCCGCAGACGAAGGTGTCCTTGCTCGTCACCTCTGCCGAAAGAAAATGTTCGAGATTGAGAGGTTCCGCGTCAGCGCGGGCCACTTCCTTGGCAGCCAGCAGCGCGATGCCGAGCGCTCCGATGGTGCCCGGGTTCGGCGGCACGATGACGTCGGCGCCCGTCTGGCGCACCACGGCCGCGGCGAGCGCGTCGGACGCGAAGGGCATGCCCTGGCAGAAAATGCGTTGTCCAACCGAGCGGTTGCCCTTCACGCGGTTCAGGTAGTTCTGGATGATGGCGTCGTAGATGCCGGCGATGATGGCCGGCTGCTCGACGCCGGAGGCCACCGCCGCGTCGATGACCTCGGCCATGAAGACACTGCAGTGTTGCCCGAGCGAGATGCCGCGTTCTGCCGCGAGCGCCACCTCGCCCAGGTGCACGACGTCGCGGATGTCGCGGAACTTCCGGCCCTGCTCGGCGATGAAGGAGCCCGTGCCGGCGCTGCACGCCTCGTTCATGGCGGCGTCGGCGATGCGCCCGGCGTCGAGGCGCACGTACTTCGCGTCCTGGCCGCCGATCTCGAAAATCGTGTCGACCTGCGGGTCGAAGAACAGCGCGCCCTCGGCGTGGGCGGCGATCTCGTTCAGCACGAACACGCGCTCGGCGCCAAAGCAAGTCGCCATGAGCGAACCGACGATCTCGCGGCCCGAGCCGGTGGCGCCCACGGCCGCCACGTCGTGACGCCCACCGGTCTCATCGAGGAAGCGGCGGGCCAGCGCGTGGGCGGCGCCGACCGGGTTGCCGCGCGTGTCGAGGTAGCCCTCCCAGAGGGGGCGGCGCTCGGTCGCATCGACGGCCACGGCCTTCGAACCCGTCGATCCCATATCGAAACCGAGCACGACGCGGCGCGGCTGCGCGTCTTTCGGCAGCGGCGGCGCCGTCATCCGGTGCACGCGGTTCTGCGCCGCCGACAGCGCCGGCAGGCTCTCGAACACAGCGTCGTCGTCGCTCTTGACGAGGGTGTGCGGCGCAGGCACGGCGAAACGCCGCTCGGCAGCGACGAGGGCCGCGCCCAGCGCCTCGATGAACAGATCGTCGCTCCCCCGGCCGGGGTGCAGCCGCATGCCGCGCCCGGCGAGGAACTTCGCGAAGTGCGCACGAATGCGCGGCGCCCGGGCCACCCCGCCGACGAGCAGCGTGTCGGGTGGTGAGACCTCGGGTTTCACGAGCACCTGCACGTTCTCGCACACCGCGTCATACAAACCGGCCAGAATGCGCGGCCGCGCCTCGCCCTTGTTGGCGAGGTGCGTCATGTCGGTCTTCAGGATGACCGGGCAGCGCCCCGACAGCGGGGCCGGGTCGGTGACGTCGGCCGAGATTCGGCTCGCCTCTTCGACGTCGAGGTCGAAGCGCTCGACGAGTTGGCGCAGGAAGTTGCCCGTGCCCTGCGAGCAGCGGGAGTTCTCGCGCACCACTTCGTAGCCGTGCTCGCGCAGTTCGAGCACGTAGAAGCCGTGGCTGCCGATCGACACGCACGTGCAGGTCGGCAGGTCGGGGTAGAGGAAACGCACGCCGGCGGCGGCGGCGCCCTTCGTCGGCACGCGGTCGAGGCGCAGCAGCCGGCTCACGCGCCCCGTGGCGGCCGCGGCAACGATGGTCGACCAGTCGAGCTCGGCGAGCAGCCGTCGCAGCGCGCCCGCCGGGTCTTTCTCGTGCTCCACCAGGCGGCGTTCGACCCACCGCCATTCGGCCCCCTCGGCCGCCAGCAACACGAGTTTGATCGTCTCGGCCCCAACGTCGATGCCCAGCACCATTTCGCGCATGATTCCGTGCCTCCGCACCGCACCCGTGCCGCTCGGCCGGGCGCGCGTCCGAAACTAGACTGACATGTCAGTCTAGATTGGCGGGTGAGTTTCGTGAGGCGGCCTGGATAAGTCAAGTCCGGTTGCGTCATCGGCCCTGCATCGGGGCGCTTGCCTCCGCAAAAATCGACCCCATGTTTGCGCTCGGCTCCGCAGACCCGGCGACGCCGGCCGGGAGCAAGCAACAGGCCGGCGCGGCACGCGCGTGTGTCCGTCGTGCGCAGCCCCGGGGCGGCCCCGCAGAGGAGGTGACGATCATGGCGAAGGTCATCGGAATCGACTTGGGAACGACGAACTCGGTCGTGGCCATCATGGAAGGCAAGGAACCGCGTGTGCTGACCAATGAGGAAGGCGGGCGCACGACGCCGTCGGTCGTCGCGTTCGACGACAAGGGGCAGATCCTCGTCGGTCAGGTGGCCCGACGTCAGGCGGTGGTCAACGCAGAGAACACGGTGTTCTCGATCAAGCGCTTCATGGGTCAGCGCATGGCCGAGGTGGGCGCCGAGGTGCAGCGCGTGCCCTACCGCGTCGTGGCGGCCGAAAACGGCGATGCGCACGTGGCGGTGCGCGGCAAGACGCTCTCGCCCCAGGAAGTGAGCGCGCACGTGCTGCGCAAGTTGAAGCAGGCGGCCGAGGACTACCTCGGCGAGAAGGTCGGCGAGGCGGTCATCACGGTGCCGGCGTACTTCAACGACAGCCAGCGCCAGGCCACGCGTGACGCGGGTCGCATCGCCGGTCTCGACGTGAAGCGCATCATCAACGAGCCGACGGCGGCCGCCCTCGCCTACGGCCTCGACAAGCGGCAGAACCAGCGCATCGCGGTCTTCGACTTCGGCGGTGGCACGTTCGACGTGTCGATTCTCGAGGTCGGCGACGGGGTCGTCGAAGTGCTCTCGACGGCCGGCGACACCCATCTCGGGGGCGACGACATCGACAACCGCCTCGTCGAGCACATCGTTGAGCGCTTCCGCCGCGAACAAGGCGTCGACCTCTCGAAAGACCGCATGGCGTTGCAGCGGCTGCGCGAGGCGGCCGAACGCGCAAAAATCGAACTGTCGACGACGCTCCAGACCGACATCAACCTGCCGTTTCTCACGGCCGACGCCGCGGGCCCGAAGCATTTCCAGATGGCGCTCACGCGCTCGGAGTTCGAGAGGTTGGTCGAAGACATCCTGCAGCGCACGCTCGTCCCGTGCCGCCGCGCGCTCGAGGACGCCAAGAAATCCGCAAGCGACATCGACGAAGTGGTGCTGGTCGGCGGTTCCACGCGCATCCCGCGCGTACAGGCGCTCGTCCGCGAACTCTTCGGCAAGGAGCCGAACCGCAGCGTCAACCCCGACGAGGTCGTGGCGCTCGGCGCGGCCGTGCAGGCCGGCGTGCTCGCGGGCGAGGTGAAGGACGTGCTGCTGCTCGACGTCACGCCGCTCTCGCTCGGCATCGAGACGCTCGGCGGCGTGTTCACGCGCCTCATCCCGCGCAACAGCACGATTCCGGCGCGCAAAAGCGAGACGTTCTCGACGGCCAGCGACAACCAGACGGCCGTCACGGTGCACGTCCTCCAGGGCGAACGCGACATGGCGCGCGACAACCGCACGCTCGGCCGCTTCAACCTCGAGGGCATCCCGCCGGCGCCGCGCGGCCTGCCGCAGATCGAGGTCACGTTCGACATCGACGCGAACGGCATCGTCAACGTCTCGGCCAAGGACCTGGCAACGGGGCGCGAACAGCGCATCACCGTCACGGCAACGACCGGTCTCACGAAGGGCGACATCGACCGGCTCGTGAACGAGGCCGAACAGCACGCCGACGACGACCGGCGCCGCCGCGAGGCCGTCGAAGCGCGCAACCGCGCCGACGCGTTCACGCACGAGACCGAGAAGGCGTTCGCCGCGCACGGCGACCTGCTCGCGCCGCCCGAACGCGCCGACCTCGACGACGCGCTGCGCGCGGCCCGCGAGGCGCTCAGGGGCGACGACGACGCGGCCATCGAGCGCAGCCAGGCGCGCTTGCAGCAGCTGGCGCACAAACTCTCCGAACGGCTCTACGCGCAGGCGGCGAGCACCGGGGCACCGCAGCCCGGGGGGGCCGCTGCCGGCCCGCACGCCGCGCCGGGCGCCGGTCCACGCCCCTCGGCCCGCGACGACGTCATCGACGCCGAGTACACCTGAAGCCGCCGCGCCCCGCCGCCCGCGCCGCGCGCCGCCCCCGCGGACGCTTCATCCGCCCCTTGAACCCGCCCGCCAACGTCTTGGGGCCGCTCGCCCGGCCCCGCCCCGCCGAGTATCATGGCCGCGGCGCAGGCCTGCCGCTGTCGCCCCCGGGCCCGGACCCCGAGGGCCCCTCCGGCTGGCCGGAACAAACCCGCGCCGCGAGGGAAGTCGCGCATGAACGTACACCTGAGCCGAATCGCGTTGCCTTGGGCCCTTGCCGCCATGCTCGGCGGGGTGCTGTTCGCAGCCTGTGGCCCGTCCGGCGACGGCGGGCCGAACGACGTCACGCTCCCCGATGGCCGGGCCGGCGATGCGCTCGGCGACGCGACAGAGCGCGGCCCCGACGCCGCCGACGCCACGAGCCCCCCGCTCGGCAACTGCGCGGCCGACGCGCAGAGCGTGCTGCGCGTGCACTATCGCAACCCGCCGCTCGAACGCTGGTATCCGCAGATGTACCTGTGGGCCTGGGACGTGTGGCCCGCCGAGAAGGACGTGCCGAGTTGCGGGCAGGACGCGTTCGGGGCCGTGTTCGACCTGCCGCGCGCGTGGTTTGCCGAAGCCCCCGGGGCCACGATGGGCTTCAAGTTCAAGAAGGGCGAGGGCCCTGGCGGTCCTTGGTACGAATTCGACCGTGCCTGGACGAACGGCACCGACTGCTGGGAGGTGTGGGTGGTGAAAGACGACACGGCACTCTACTGCGCCCCTGAGCAGGCCGAGATGCCGCGCATCGAGGCGGCCTACTGGGACGCGCCCGACGAGGTCAACGTCACGCTCTCCATCGCGCTTGCCGGCCAGGACGACCCGGCGACGTATGCCCTCGACTTCGGCGCCGAAGTGCTCGCGGTAGCGCTCGATGGCCCCACAATCCGGCTCACGACGACCCCGCTCGACATCCAGACGGGCTACACGCTGACCGTCACCACCCCCGCCGGGCCCATCAGCAACGCGCTGTTCCCGCGCCGCGTGCTCGACGGCTACGTGAGCGAGCTGCCGCTCGGCGCCCTCATCACGCCGGAAGGCGACACGGTGTTCCGCGTGTTTGCGCCGCGAGCCACGGCCGTCGTGCTGCACACCTGGACCGAGCCGGCCGGCGGCGTCGCCGAGACGGTGCCGCTCACGCGCGACGCGGCGAGCGGCGTCTGGGAGACGACGCTCACAGGCAACCGGCACGGCCTCTACTACGGCTACACGGTCGACGGGCCGCGCACGAAAGGCGACCGCTTCGACCCCGCCATCGTGCTGAACGACCCGTACGCCAGCATCGCGCTCACCAGCCACGGCGGCCAGGCCGGGCGCGCCATGGTGTTCGACCTCAGCCGGCTCGGGCCGGCCACGCAGGTCGCGCGGCCGCCGGTCGAAGCGCTCGTAGCGTACGAAGTGCACATCCGCGACCTCACGGGCTCGGCCAACTCCGGGCTCGCGGCCGACGACCCGGCGTTCCGGCGCTATCTCGGTTTCGCCCGCGAGGGGTTGCGCGGGCCCCAGAACCCGGCCGGCGAGGCCGTGCGCACCGGCCTCGACCATCTCGTCGAGTTGGGCGTCAACGCCGTGCAGCTCCTTCCCATCCACGAGTTTCCCGCCGATCCCGAACACTTCAACTGGGGCTACTTCACCGCCAACTTCTTCTCGCCCGAGGGCATGTACGCGAGCCGCGCCGACGACGAGACGAAAGCGCTCGAATTCAAGGCGCTCGTCGACGCGCTGCACGCCCGCGGCATCGCCGTCATCCTCGACGTGGTCTTCAACCATTCGGCCGAGGGCAGCGAACTCGGACCCACCTTCAATTTCAAAGGGTTCGATTCCAAGTACTACTACCGCCAAGACCCGTTCAGCCACGCCTACGCGAACGGCAGCGGTGTCGGCAACGAACTCGCGAGCGAGCGGCCCATGGTGCGCAAGTTCATCGTCGACTGCGTGCGCTTCTGGGTCGAGCGGTACGGCATCGACGGTTTCCGCTTCGATCTCGCTGCGTTGCACGACATCGAGACCTTGCGCGCGGTCGCGACGGCCCTGCCTGACCGCTACCTCTACGGCGAGCCGTGGGCGGCCGGCGGCGCGCTCTGGTCGAAGGGCGCGCTCAACGCGGTCGAGCCCTGGTTCGTCTTCAACGACACGTTCCGCGACACGATCAAGGGCGCCCCGGAAGGGCCGGGCGGCGGCTTCATCCAAGGCAGCGCGCAGCTCGAGCGGGTCAAGGCCGCCATCCTCGGCAATTCCGTGGCCCTCGCCGGCCAGTCGGCCTGGGCCGCAGCACCCCAGGACAGCCTGCTGTACCTCGACGCCCACGACAACCTGACCCTCGCCGACAAACTCGAAGTGTCCCTGCGCGACTTGTCGGTGGCCGAGAAGGAGGCGCGCGTGCGCCTGGCCGCGGCGCTCACGCTCACGTCGCTCGGCCCCATCATGCTGCACGCCGGCGTCGACTTCCTGCGCAGCAAGCCGTACTTCCCCGACGGCGACGGGCGCCCCTACACCGATGCCGACAGCGACGCCGTGTTCGACGCCAACAGCTACGCGAGTTCCGATGCGACGAACAACCTCGACTGGCAGCTCAAGGCCGACCACTTTGGGGTTTTTACGTATTTCCAGGGACTTCTTTCGCTGCGGGCGAGCGCACTGGGGCGGGCGAGCCGACCGCCCGGGCCCGTCACGGCCGACTACGTTGCCTGGCACGGCGACCCCGAAAACGGCCTGGCGCTCGGCTACACGCTCAATGCCGACCGCACGAACGGCCCGCGCCGGTTGCGCGTTCTGCTCAACGCGAGCCAGACCGAACCCGCCCAATTCGCGCTCGATTTCCCCGCGGCCGAAGCCTGGCGCGAAGTCGCCGACAGCACGAAGGTGCACTCGGCGGGCGGCGCCGCCGTCACGGGCAGTCAGACGGTAGTCGTCGAGCCGCTCGGCGCGCGGCTGTTTGCGGATGGGTTTGTGACAGGTGGGTGAGCGGGCGTGGAGCCTACCGCCGCTTCTTGCTGCCGGGGCGGGAGCTGGCCGCACGCGGGGCTGCCGGCTGCTCGTTTTCGAACTCGGATTCGCTCTCGCCGTCGGCCGCATCGTCGGCCGGCGCCGCAACGGCCGCCGCCGCTGAGACGCCACCCTTCGAAGCGTCCTTGAAGCGCGTGCGCTTCATCATGAGCGGCAGAAGGACGCAGAACAGCACCGTCAACACGCCGAACAGAATGTAGATCTTCACTTCGGTACTCATCAGGGAACTCCTCGGACCCGCGGGTCCGCTGCACGTTTCGAGCCGTGGGTCCGTCCGCCGCCACCCGGCCCAGCAGAGTTGAGGCCGGAGGGCTCGGCGGCCGGACGAAAGGCCACGACGGCGTACGGGCCCCTGCCCGTCCGCCGCGCGGCTCGCACGAGCCAGCGAGATCAGCGGGCCAGAGGCGGATCGGCTTCGGGCGGGGCGTAGCAGAGGCGGCGGAACGGGACGGCGGTGGGCCGCGAGGCCGTGCGTTCGGGGGGCGCGCGGTGCGTGGCGGCCATGCCGCAGATGCGCCGTTCGGGAACCGTGCCGCGCGTGTCGCAACGCGCGGGGGCGCTGCGGAGCGGCCGGAAACCGCTGCCCCGCGCGTCGCACGGCGCGGTGGCCGAAGGCTCGGCCCAGAGGGTGGCGGCATCGGTCGTGTCGCCCAGCGGGACACTGGACGCCGAGGCGGACGAGGCGTGCAGCAGGACCGGCAGGACCGATAGCACCGGCAGGCAGACGAGGAAGATGGTGAGCGCGCGGATCGACATGCGCCACGCACGCAGTCGCGCCGACTTCCCCCGACCTCGCACGATGCGGTACATCGATTCCACTCGGCACGCGACCCGCCGTGCCCCGTGCGCGACGGTAGCCGCTTTTCGGCGCGCGTCAAGCGCTGCCGGACGCCAGCATCCGTGACGCACACCGGCGGGGGCGCCGATTTGACGAACGTCGGCCGATTCCGGATCGTATGAGCCGGCCGCACGAGGGCGCAGGGCCCCGCGCGACCACGACCCACCACCCGGGGAGCACAATCGCATGCGTGCAGGCTCGATCGGGGCGTTGCTCGGTGTGCTGCTGGCATTGCAGGGCTGCGATCGCAGCGACGTCTACGAGGCGTCGCTTGCCTTGCAGGGGCCGTTCGTCGCCGGCGAGGCCGCGGCCTTCATCGAAGCGCACCGCCAGGAAGTCCTGTGGCTCGACCTCGCCCCACGCGCAGGCGTGGCGCGTGAGGTGCGACGCTTGCCGCTCGAGTGCGCGGTCGGCGCCCCCCAGCCGGTCGGTGAGGCCGCGACCCCGGGCGGTGTCGGCCTCGTCGGGCTGTGCCCCGACGAACAGCGCATGGTGTTCGTACCGACCGACGGCACCGCGGCGCGCGCCTACGACCTCGGGGCGCGCTTCAGCGCCCTGTCGACGTCGGCCGACGGCCAACTGGCGGTGGCCTACGTCGACGACAGCGCGCTCGACGACCCCGATGCGGTCGTGGTCAACAACAACGTGCTCGCCATCGTCGACGTGACGGCCGCGGCCGGGCCCAACAACCCGAGCCCGCGCACCATCTCGACCCTCGGCGGGCTGGCGGTGGGGGTCGACATCTCGCCGCCCATCGCGGCGGGTGGCGCCGCGCGACGCGTCGGCTTCGTGCGCACGCCGGCCCACATCAGCGTTATCGATCTCTCGCCCGAGCCCGCCGAAACGGTCTCGGCCCCCCTCGTGCTGCCGGGAACCGAACTGCTGTCGTACCCCGATCGCATCCGCTTCTACCCCGAAGAGACTCCCGGGGCGCCCACCGAACAGGTCTACGCCATGTTCTTCGCGCCGGGCTCCGACCTCGTCTACATCCTCACGGTCGGCGCGGGCGCCGCCGGCCTGCTGCGCCCCACCATCGCGCAGTACGGCACGGGCACGGGCCCGAGCGACATCGTGGCCTATGAACTCCCCGACCCACAAGGAGATGCCGCGCTCCTGAAAGTGCTCATCGTCAATGCGGGGTCGAAGAACCTGACCGTCGTCGACCTGGCCACGGGCGGCCAGACCACGGTCGACCTCACCTATCCGGTGCACCGCGCCCACATCCTGACCCTGCCAAACGATGCTGGCGTGCCCACCCCGCATGCGCTCATCACGGCGCAGCACGTGTGGGCCAACACGTTTTTCGTGGTCGACCTCGGAGAGGTCGAGGTCCGGCCTGGCAAGGCGGTACGGGTGAAAAGCCTCGCCGACACCTACCTCGAGGTGGCCCCGGTGCCGGGTACCGACCGTTTCGTGGCCATCCAGCCGGCCGGCGGGCTGACCGTGCTCGAGTTGGCCAGCGACACCCTCGAAACGCTGACGGTGGCCGGGTCGGTCGATGCCTACCGCTTCCAGCCGGAAGCGCCGCTCATGCTGTTCACTACCAGCACCGCCGCCGGCCACTTCCTGGCCCGCGTCGACCTCGCGACGCGGCCAACCCGGGTCTCGACCCTGCGGCTCGACTACCCCATCGACACGTTCGAGGTCACGGCCGCCGGCCGCGCGCTCGTCACGCACGGCTGGCCGGGCGGGCTCGTCACGCTGATCGACGTCGACAACTTCGCCCGCGAACACGCCGAAGTGCTCACGGGTTTCGCGCTCGACGGCCTGCTCGGACGCTAGGAGGGAAGACACCATGCGCCGCACATTCCTTGCGTTGCTGGCCCTCGCATCCCTCCTCGCCCTGCGCCCGGCCGCGGCCTGGCAGTGGGAACTGCGCGCCGGTGGTGGCGGGCTCTACTGCTACACGCAGAGCCTCGATGCGCTCACCGCGTCGAATACGGTCTCGGGCGCCAGCGTGTTCTTTGCGGGGCAGCTCTACGAAGGCCTCTACGGCGAAATCGGCTACGCCATGGGCCGTGCCGACGGCCGCACGTTCGACGACTTCCGCACCGAGCTGCGGCTCGACCGGCTCGTGTTGGCCGTGCGCTACGATTTGGAACTGCTCTCGTTTCTGAACGTTTTCGCGCGCGCTGGGGGAGAACTGGCCTGGGGTGCGCTCGAACTCAAGTCGGGCGCCGTCACCCTCCGCGATGAAGACCAGGGACCGGCGGCCCAGCCGGGCGCCGGCGGGTTCCTCGTGGGGCTCGGCACCGAGCTCTACGTCCCGCGCAAAGTTCTGCTCGGCAAGCGCCCCAATTCCATTTGGCGCGACTTCACGGTCGGCTTCCGGCTCGAACTCGGCTACGAGGCGCTGTTCGGGCTCGGCTTCGACGAGCTGCAAGCCAAGGCGCCGCCAGCGCGCAACGACAAGGAACTGCCCATGCTGCGAAATCCTCTCGATCTCGGGGCGTTGTCGCTTCACGGGTGGACCTTGCACGCCTCGGCCGTCGTGCACTTCTAGGGCCACGGGGCGAGGGAAAAGCCATGCACCACACGCGATCTGCCAGACCCGAGTGCGGCCGGCTGCTTCTGCTCCTCATCGTGTTGTTCGCGGCCGTCGGGGGCCCGCGCTGCGGAGCCGACGCGGCCGACGCCAGCGGGGCCGGAGGCAACGGGCCCTGGAACGGAAGCGACGCCGCCTCCCCCGGGCCTGAACCGGACGCCGGCGGGGCCCCCGCAAGCGACGTCTACGTGCCGCCGCCGCCCGAACAGGAACTCGACATGTTCCTGCAAACGCCGCAGGTGGGCGACCGTTACGTCTTCATCGTCAACACCGACCTCGGCACCCTCGTGAAGGTCGACGCCCGCACGCTCGACGTGGGCATCATCGACGTGGGGCTGCTGCCGACCGTGTGCGCCACCGTGCCGGGTGCCGACGTGGCGCTTGTGCTCAACACCGGCAGTCACGATGTGAGCCTCGTGCGCGCGGCGCCCGAGCGCGACACCGTGCAGTTTCTGCCCGTGCAGCCCGGCGCCAACGCGCTGCGCGTGTCACACACGGGGCAGCATGCGGTGGCGTTTTTCCGCTATGCCGACCTGACCGAGGACGCCGAAGTCGGTTCCCTCCAAGAAGTCACGCTGTTGCGCATCCACCCGGGCTACGAGGACGCCCTCGACGTGGGGGTCGGCTACAACCCAAGCGATGCGGTGTTCGTGGACGACGGCACGCAGGTCCTCGTGGTCACCGACGCCGGCATCACGCGCATCCCGCTCAGCCTGTTCGACGGCCAGGGCGCGCCGGTGCTTTTCGAGGTCAGCGACGACCCGCTCGCCCCGGCCGCCGAGCGCGAAGTGCACGTGTCGCCGGCCGGCGACTACGCGGTGGTGCGGCTGCTCGGCAAGTCGGCGCTGAACGTGGTCGACCTGCAGACGCGCGCGATCGCGCACGTGCCCTTGCCGGCCGAGCCCACCGACCTCGACCTGACGCGCGACGGGCAGCGGGCCGTCGTGGTCATGCGCGAGCAGCACCGGGCGGCGGTGGCACAGGTCGCCGACCTGGCGACCCGCGGCGCCGAGGCACTGACCGAGGTCGACCTCGGCACGCTGCCGGCGGGGGCCGCCGTGCTCTCGCCCGACGGCCAACATGCGTTGCTCTACAGCACGCTCAGCGACGACGAGGTGCTCCTGCAGTTCGATCTTGCCGACCCGGTGGGCACGCTGCGCGCGCGGGCGCTCCAGAAGAAGGTGGCCGGCATCGCCATCGGGCCGGCGTCGCGCCGCGCCCTGCTCTATCACCGCAACGCCCCGGGCACCCCGGTGCCCGGCGAACCGCAAGACGACTTCGTCGACAAATCGTGGGGTTTCAGCTTCTACGACCTCGACGGCGGCCGGGTCGGGTTGCAGCTCACGCCGGGCGAGCCCACGGGCTACGCGTTTTCGGCCGACGATGCGCAACTCTTCGTTCTGTTGCCCGATCCGAGCGGCGACAAGCACGAGGTGGCCGCGGTCGACCTGGCTCACTTCGACGTGAGCCTCTTGCGGCTCGGTTCCTACCCGGAGGTCATCCTCGACGTGGAGTCGGCCGGGCAAATGGCCGTCAGCCAGCAGCATCCGACCGGCCGCATCTCGTTCATCGACACCACGACCGGCGTCGTACGCACCGTCACCGGCTACCAGTTGAACAGCCTCATCCACTGACCGCGGGCGCGCGGCCGCCGCGGCCGGAGCCTCACGAACGAAACCGCTCAACGCGCGCCGGGATCCTTCCGGCCGGCGAGGAACTGCCGGAGCCAGGCGCCCAGCGCGTCGCTGGCGGCCGGCGGCAGGGCCACCGACGCCGGGGGCGAAGCACCCCCGGGTGCGGGTGCAGCCGTGGACGGCTCGGCGACCGACGCGCCGGTGGACGGTGGGGCCGACGCCTCGGGAGGGCCCGGCGCGGGGGGCACGGCAGCCGGGGCGGACACGGCGGC